>JAGXIB010000001.1 GCA_024635865.1 Flavobacteriales bacterium | reverse complement strand
AGATGTGTATAAGAGACAGCGTTAATGCTCAAAGTGACAACCAACCTTCGATTTATGGTAAACTAGGTTTCGATAAACAATTGAACAATGACCTGAGAGTAAGATTGACTGGATCTGTTTACTCTAATCAGGGAATAACGACTGGAACATGGCTATATGGAGGAGATCGATCAGGTGCTAGGTATTACAATGTACTGCAAACTAAACCTGATTCACTTGGCAACAGTCAAGGAGGAGCATTTGACGGGAGATACAATGCTCGTTTTAGCAAACTCATGGCAGTTCAGATTAATCCTTTTATAAAATTTAAAGGAGTTGAATTTTTTGGTATATACGAATTAGCATCTGGAAATAGAGAATTTACCCAACCTGTGTTAGACAAAGAAGGAGCATTTACCCAATTAGCAGTCGAACTAGTTTATCGCTTTGGTGCAGATGAAAAATTTTATGTAGCAGGAAGGTATAATACCGTAAATGGTAAACCCATGGAAAGCAGCAATAATCTAACGATAAACCGATTAAATGTTGGTGGTGGCTGGTTTATTTCAAAAAATATTTTGGCAAAAGTTGAATACGTAAATCAACAATATACGGGAGATGCTTGGACTGGAAGATTTGCAGGGTCAAAATTCGAAGGTGTAAACGTAGAAGCCGCTATTAGTTTCTAGCAGATTTAACCTTTATAGTTATTTGCTCTCTTTTTTCGGAGTCCATCATTTTACCAGTTCTTTAGGATAGTCTTGATATACCAAGTAGTGTTTCTGCTGATGGTTTGGACACATTTATGTCTAAACAGTTGCAAACGTGTGAATTATATAACTTAATTCGGGAACTATATAATAACAAAAGGGTAATAATCCATCATCTTTACATAAGTGAAAACAAATTCACAACTAAAATAACAAATGATGAAAAAATCAATTTTGACACTAGCATCGGCAACATTTATCTTTGGCTTAGTATTAACAAGCTGCTCAACTTCTTCTGAAAAAGTAGAAGCTTCAAAAACAAATGTAGATGAAGCTAAACTAAATGTAGATGAAGCTCAACAAGATTTAGACGAAGCTCAAGAAGATTATACTGAACAGTATAATAAATTCAAATTAGAATCGGATGAGAAAATAACAGCTAACGAAAAATTAATTGCTGATTTAAAAGAATCCGCTAAAGAGAAGAAAAAAGAAGCTAAAATCGAATATGAAAAATCAATCAATGACCTGGAAGAAAAAAATAAGGCAATGAAAGAAAAAATAAAAGATTATAACGACGATGGAAATGACAAATGGCAAACTTTCAAAGATGAGTTTAATCATGATATGAATGAGATAGGACAATCATTAAAAGATTTAGGAAAAAACAATGTTAAATAATTAATATAAAATTCTAAAAAAAATAAAGAAATGAAAAAATTAAGCATAGTAGCAATATCATTAACAATGATAACATTTAATGCTTTCGCACAAGATAGCGAAACAGATACAAGGAATTCAATGCATCTTGGAGCAAGAATTGGCTTAAATTATGCCAATGTATATGATAGTAAAGGGGAAGAGTTTGATGCAGACGCAAAATATGGAATGGCAATTGGTGGTTTTCTATCCATACCAATTGGAACATACCTCGGGGTACAACCAGAGGTATTGTACTCTCAAAAAGGGTTTAAGGCAACCGGTAGGGTTTTAGGATTAAACTATGATTTCACCAGAACAACAAGTTATTTAGATATTCCTCTGTATTTAGCCTTGAAACCATCTGAATTTATCTCTATACTGGCAGGCCCTCAATTTTCTTACTTATTATCAAGAAAAGATTCTTTTGCTTCATCGGTAACTACGATAGAACAAGAGTTTGAGAATGATAATATTCGTAAAAACACCTTAGGGGCTTCTATTGGCATAGATATAAACCTTGGACACTTTGTTTTCGGTGCTAGAGCTAATTGGGATTTACAAGAAAATAATGGTGATGGTACTTCAACCACACCTCGTTACAAAAACCAATGGATGCAAGCGTCTATAGGGGTTAGATTTTAAATATATTGGTTAAGTTAGGTAGCTTTTTAGATGCTCATTAGTGAGCATCTGATTGGTACTTAAAGTTGAGAAAATAAAAAGGATAAACAAAAAAAATATGGGAAACTTACTTTATACTATTGCGGTAATATTAGTCATCTTTTGGGCAATAGGGTTTATTGCATACAATGTAGGAGGATTTATTCATGTTCTACTAGTTATTGCAGTAATATCAGTAATATTAAGAGTAATAAAAGGAAACAAAACAATTTAATCATAAAAAACAATAAATTATGAGCAGACGAAAAATTATTTTAGATTCATTATCAGGCACATCATTTGGGGGCTAATGGGGGTGTTATTTGCAGAGCAATCTCTCAAAGAAACCCTCAGTTAAGTGTTCTTAAGTCTGGACATTATTTATCGCTATTTGAAATAAAATAGATTGCCAAAAGGGAGTCGATAATATTAATTTTTTATAGATAAAACAGGTCGAGAATAACTTGAATATCTTCTTGCAATGTTTTGTTAGACATTTTACCCAATACGGTTACTAAAATTAAAAAGGATAAACAAGCTTGTTTATCCTTTTTTTTGCTTTATTTAATCGTTATTAAATATGATTAATTATATATTTGTATAGCATATTAAATAGAGAACACACAATGGCAACTAAAACAACTAACACAAAAAACTCTAAGTCAACTAAAAAAGGGCTTAAATACTCTAAAGAACAATATCTTAAATGGTATGAAGATATGTTGTTAATGAGGAAAACAGAAGAGATGGTTGGTCATCTTTATTTAAAACAAAAATTTGGTGGGTTTTGCCACTTATATATTGGTCAAGAAGGATTAGTAGCTGGAACTGCATCTGCTTGTGAAAAAGGAGATAAGCACATTACTGCTTACAGAGATCATGCACATCCTATTGCTTTAGGTGTTCACCCTAAGTACATGATGGCAGAACTTTATGGAAAGAAGACAGGGTTATCTAAAGGTAAAGGTGGGTCAATGCATATGTTCAATAAAGAAATAAACCTGATGGGGGGGCATGGAATTGTTGGGGCTCAAATAGCAATGGGAGCTGGAATAGCTTTTGCAGAAAAATATAAGGGAACTAAAAATGTCACTTTTTGTTCTTTCGGAGATGGAGCTGCTAGACAAGGTATTTTACATGAAACATTTAATATGGCTATGTTATGGAAGTTGCCAGTAGTTTTTATTATTGAAAATAATAATTATGCAATGGGAACTTCTGTAGAAAGAACGACTAATGTTACTGATATGTCTAAAATGGGATTGTCTTATAATATGCCATCTTTCGAAGTAGATGGAATGGATGTTGAAGCTGTTCATGAGGCCATTGCTGATGCTTGTAAACATGTTAGAACTGGAAAGGGACCTGTTTTATTCGATATAAAAACCTACCGATATAAAGGACATTCAATGTCTGATCCTCAGAAGTATAGAACTAAAGATGAAGTCGAAGAATATAAGAACGATGATCCAATCTCTAAAGTTTTAAATACGATAAATAAAAATAAGTTAGCAACTGATAATGATATTAAAGTGATTCAACAAAGGGTGAAAGAAACTGTTGCTGAATCGGTTAAATTTGCTGAAGATTCACCTGAGCCTGAAGCACACGAATTGTATGAAGATGTTTATTTAGAAGAGTACCCATTTGTAAAAGAATACAAATAAGAGTTAGTTTAGTTACACACATAGTTAAAAGTAAAGATAAAAATGGCTGAAATTGTAAGAATGCCTAAGTTGAGTGATACCATGACGGAAGGTGTTATTGCTGAGTGGCATAAAAATATTGGAGATAGTGTTGAGTCTGGAGACCTATTAGCAGAGATAGAAACAGATAAGGCTACTATGGAATTTGAAGCTTTTGAAGAAGGAGTTTTATTACATAGAGGAGTAGAGAAAGGCGATGCTGCTCCTGTGGATTCTGTTTTAGCAATACTTGGAGAAAAAGACGAGGATATTTCTGACTTATTAAAAGACCTAGAAAAGGAAACTTTTAAAGAGGATTCAGGGAATAAAGAAAATGTTGAGCCAAAAGAAGAAGAGGAAAAAGAAGAAGAGGAGAAAGCAACTGTTCCTAAAAAAGAAGCAAAAGCAAAGCCAACGCAACAAATTAAGCAGCAGACTTCATCGGCTAACTACCCGCCAGCAAGTTCAGTTTCTGATGGGAGATTAAAAATTTCGCCCTTGGCAAAAAAATTGGCGGAAGAGAAAGGGTTAAATCTTTCATTTATAAGTGGAACAGGTGAGGGCGGTCGCATTGTTAAGCGAGATATCGATAATTATAATGGTTCTGGTAGTTCGTTTGTTGGTGTTGAAAGTTTTAGTGATGAACCAGTTTCTCAAATGAGAAAAGTGATTGCATCAAGATTAGGAGAAAGTAAATTCACTGCACCTCATTTTTATTTAACGATATCTATTGATATGGATAACGCTATTGAAGCGAGAAAGTCTATTAATTCTATGATCGCTCCTCAGAAGGTCTCTTTCAATGATATGGTAATAAAAGCTGTTGCAACTTCATTAAAAGAGCATCCGGCTGTTAACTCTGCTTGGCATGGAGATTTTATTAGAACCAATGAGCATGTTCATATAGGTGTTGCTGTTGCAGTACCTGAAGGTCTATTAGTTCCTGTTGTACGTTTTGCAGATGGAAAGTCATTAACACAAATAGGTGAAGAGGTAAAAGACTATGCACAAAAAGCAAAATCTAAAAAATTACAGCCAGAAGATTGGCAAGGAAATACTTTTACCATTTCTAACTTAGGAATGTTTGGAATAGATGAATTCACAGCGATTATTAATTCTCCGGATGCGGCAATATTAGCTGTTGGAGGAATTAGTCAAGTTCCAGTCGTTAAGAACGGAGAAATAGTTCCTGGAAATGTGATGAAGGTAACATTAAGTTGCGATCATAGAGTCGTAGATGGAGCAGTAGGTTCAGCATTCCTAAATACATTTAAAAACTATATGCAGAATCCAGTATTGTTATTAGGAAAACAGAATATATAATAGAATTAATTTTCAATTATTTAAGCGGGTTGTTCGATGTTGAGCAACCCGCTTTTTTTGTTCTTTAAGTTCAATTAATTTTGAGATTAATTAACCTATGTTAACGATTTTAAAATGCTTTTATAATTACATTTGCACAAAATAAACTTATAAAAATGAAAAAAATAATTATTACAGGATTTGCTTTTGCAGCGTTGTTAAGTTCTTGTGGAGGTGCAGAGAATAAGATTGAATCAGAAGAAGCAAAAGAAGTTAAACATGAAGAAGCGAAAGCTACAACTGTTGAGTATGCAACTGTTAAAGAAGGAAGTGTAGTAACATGGATGGGATCTCACTTAGCAGGTGTTGGCGCACACCATGGTACAGTTACTATTTCTGATGCAAAATTAGCTGTTACTGATGGTAAATTAGAAAATGCTGACTTTGTAATAGACATGACTTCTATTCATACTACAGACTTTGAAAAAGAAGCTGAAGAATATGGGAAGTTAGTAGGGCATTTAAGTAATGAAGATTTCTTTAATGTTGCTAATTTTGCTAAAGCTAATTTTGTTTTAACATCAATCGAGCCAATTGAAGGAGAGTATAACTCCAAAGTAACTGGCAACCTAACAATTTTAGGGGTTGATAGAAGTATTACTTTCGATGCTAATATTACTATTACAGAGAACGAAGTAACTATTGCTTCTCAAAAATTTACTTTTGACAGAACGCAATGGGGGAATGAGTATAATAAAGAAGGTACAGAAGGTCTTTCAACAGATTATATAATAAGCAATGACATTACTGTTTCTGTAGAAGCAACAGTTGCCAAGTAAGTTTTAATATTAGTTAATTATTGGTTAGTTTAAACGGGGATATCTTTCAGGAGGTATTCCCGTTTTTACGTTTAGAAATACCTAACTCCTCTTTTTGAACTCTTCACTCCATTTTTTGGAGAGATACGATAGGTTAAATGCAGCTCATGAGATCCATTACTATATGCTCTGATATTTGAAATTGTTACATCGTAAGAGTATCCAAATTCTATTCCCGAATAATTTAAACCAAACATTCCTACAATAGCATCTTGATGTCTATATGATGCTCCAACCCAATATTTGTTTTCATAGATAAAACGACTGCTTATGTCAAACTGAATAGCAGTGGCTTCAATCGCTTGAACTAAAACGGTTGGCTGAATAGTAAAAGAACTACTTGCATCAATATTTATACCTGCCATTAAATAATAGTTTCTTACAAAGTTATTTTGAACATTGTTTGCAATGTTTAAGATGTCTGTTTTTGTTTGAATAAGATTTGCTATGGAAAGTGCTGCAAAGTATTTATCTTCATTATGATAATAAACTCCAAATGTTGCATCTGGTAGTAATTGATTTTCGTAAGCAGCTATAATTGTTGGGTCATCTGGCAGGTAGGTCTCTAATTTCTTTTTATCTAAAACATGTTGACTTAGTAAAGCAGACGCTCCTAAGGATAGCTGATGATGATTTTCTCCAGACTTGAATAAAGTAAATTGATAAGCACCGGATAAACCTAGTCCAGTTCTTCTTGTTGGTCCGGTCGCTTCGTTAAAAAAAGTAACGCCAGCTCCTAACCCTCCTCCTAAATTAAAGTTTGATGATAAGTATTGTGTTGCTGGAGCTTCAGTTATTGCTGACCATTGCCTTCTCATTCCAATGTGAATAGGGACTCCTTTTTGAGTTCCTGCAAATGCAGGGTTTAAAGTGAACTTATCAAACATATACTGACTTTGTAAAGCCATTTGCTGACCTTTTACAGCAAAAGAACAAATCAGAATTAATAGTATTATGTATAATGTTTTCATAATTATCTTACAATAGTAATAGGTCCTGTGTATATAGCATCTTCGTTTATTTTTATGGAGTAATAATAGGTTGATGCTGGTAACGGCTTCCCGTTAAAAGTTCCGTCCCAAGGAGAAGAATAGCCAGAAGACTCAAACATAATTCTACCCCACTTATTATATATTAACACTTCACATTCAGGATATAATTCTATGTTCTCTAAAAACCAAATATCGTTATAGCCATCCCCTTCAGGAGTAAATGCTGTTGGAGGAATGATACAAGGCTGTTCATTTACTGGTACGATGATGGTTGTGTCTTCGATACAGTTTACCATGTCAGTTACTGTTAATGTATAGCTTCCGCTGAACAATTCATAAATGTTAGGTTCTGTTAAGCGTTCGTAATCCCACTCAAAAGTATACCCTCCATTACCACCTATTGTTTCTGTTTCTATTGCAGCGTCTGAGAGGTCTCTACAGCTTTGTGGGAACAATTCATAATTAATTACAATTGGTTCAGGTTCTTTTACAACACCTCTAACATAGACTTCACAACCTTTCGTATCATAAACAACAGCATCATATATTCCCGCCGGAAGTTCTTCTATAATTTGAGTTGTATCTCCATTATTCCAAGGATAAAAATAGGCGCCGGTATTTCCCCCAGTTATTATAGCTTCAATTCTTCCGTCATTTTTCCCATAACAAGTAATGTCTTGTATGTCTAGTTCTCCCTCTAATAATGGAGGTTGAGGAAGATTGATTGTGCTAAAAGCTTCACAAGCATTAGAGTCTACTACTTGAACGATGTATTCATCTGAAGGGTAATTTATTAAATCTTCTGTATTGACACTTAATTCAAAGCTAGTGTTTGTCCAAGAATAATCATAACCGATTGTTCCTCCAGAGACTGATATATCTATTATGCCATCTGATAACTCAAAGCAAGTAACGTCAGTTACTGATACGTCTATTTTTAATTGGTCAGGTTGAGCTACAATAACGGTGTCAATTAAGATACAATTATGATCGTCTGTTGTTGTACAAATAAGTGTATCTGAAAGAACATCAAAAAGTGTTAATACTGTATCTCCTCTGCTCCATAAGTAATCATAAGGAAAAGTTCCCCCTTCTAAGGTGTAAGAAACTTGCCCATCATCATAACCAAAACAAGATGGCTCTATAATGTCATAGAAGGCATATAACGGTTCGTTTGGTTGTTCCAAATAAATAGAGTCAGTAAGAAGACAACCGTTGGCGTCTGTTAAAACTAACCCGTAACCACCATAAGGCAAGTTTGTTAAATCTTCAGTGGTGTATTGCCCATAGTTCCAATCAAAAACATAGGGGGTGACTCCTCCCGTGATAGTTGTTGCTATTGCTCCTGTTGTGTCTCCAAAACATAAAATATTTGTAGGGATTAGATCTGATATTAATTCGTCTGGTTGAGTAATTGAATCTTCATCAAATAAAACACATCCTAGGCTATCTATAATTTTAACATAATAAGTGTTTGCTGGATAATTGTTTAAATCTTGATTTGTATCAATTAAAACTGAACTGGTATTTCCCCATTGATATAAATAGGGTAAAGTTCCTCCATTTACTGTTAAATCTATTGCTCCATTGGTATCTGCAAAGCATAAAACATTTGTCGCTACAGTAGATGAAACTAAAGCTGGAGGTTCAGTTATTGTAATGCTGTTTGTAATGGTACAGTTGTTCTCATCAGTGACTAGTACATTATATAATCCAGCAGGAATGTAATCTAAATCTTCAGTAATGAATTGACCATTGTTCCAATCAAAGTTATATGGAGTTGTTCCTCCTGTAACATTATAATCTATTAAGCCATCAGAAAACCCAAAACAAGTAACATTTGTTAATGCAAAACTAGTAGCTAAAGGAGCGTCAGGTTGGGTTAGAATAACATTATCTGAAACGCTGCAGCCATGTGAATCTGTAATTGTTACTCCATAACTTCCAGCCGGTTGGTTAATTAAGTTTTGAGAGCTTGCACCATTGTTCCAGTTGAACGAGTAAGGTGGAGTTCCTCCAGACACATTGTTTTGAACTGCTCCAGTATTATCCCCAAAGCACTTAATGTTAGTAGGGATTAAAAAGGTTGTCAATTGTGGAGGTTCATTAATCGTGATGTTGTCTAACTGTTCACAACCATTAGCATCAGTTACAGTAACAAAGTAGGTGCTAGACGGATAGTTTGTCAAGTCTTCTGATGTCCCTACAAGTATTGAACTTGAGTTTGCCCATTTAAAAGTATATGTTGGGGTTCCTCCCGTTATAGAGAGGTTAATGTCTCCATCAGATCCTCCAAAACAGAGGACATCTACTTTTGATAATGTGGTTTGGATTGCTGTTGGTTCTGATAATGATATGTTATTTGATGTAGTACAGTTGTTATTATCTGTGATTGTTACACTATAGCTTCCAGCAGTAACGTTGTTAAGGTCTTCGCTTGAGGCTCCATTGTTCCAGCTAAAAGTATAAGGTGAAGTTCCTCCAGATGGCGATAAGTCAACTCCTCCGCTATTTTCTCCAAAGCATTTAGCGTCTAGGCCAACTATAGTTGAGGTAAGGGGCGTTGCTGGTTCTCCAATTAATGCTGAGATTGAATTTGATGTACAGCCATTCGCATCCGTTATTGTTACACTGTAGCTTCCAGCAGAAAGGTTATTTGGGTCTTCACTTGCAGAACCACTACTCCAGTTAAAAGAATAAGAAGGAGTTCCCCCTAAAGGAGTCAAATCTACACTTCCATCAGATCCTCCATTACAGTTAACATCAAAAGTGTTACTAATTACTCCAGTTACAGGTGAAGGTTCCTCGACAGAGACAACATGAGTAGAGGTACACCCTAGTTGATCTACAACATATAGTGTGTAAACTCCTGCTGGTAAATTAGAAATTGAGGTAGAACCTCCGTTAGCTACTGTAGTGCTTTGCCCAGTAGACCAAGTTGCGGTAAAAGGAGCATCTGGTCCGTTAATAGTTGCAGAAGCCGATCCGCTAGTTCCTAAATAGCAATTAACATCTGTACTAGAAATATTAATAGTTGGACACGAATAGCCATAGAATATTAATGCAAAAAATGATATGATTAGTAAATAAAACTTCATTATTTATTTTTCTTTACTATAGTAAGTGGACCAGTATATGGAGGTGAATCTTTATTTAAATCGATCACATAGTAATAGGTAGCAGAAGGTAAAATGTTTCCTTGGTAAGTTCCATCCCAAGGTTCATAATTATTGTCGCTTTCAAAGATTAATGTACCCCATTTATTAAATATTTGTATGGTAGCTCCTTCATAGTTTTGAATATTTTCAAGTACCCAAGTGTCATTATAGCCATCACCATCTGGAGTAAAAGCATTTGGAGGATCGATACAATCTATTGATGAAGTGTTGATAAAAAAGGTGTCGATTCGAGTACATCCATTTTGATCTTGTAGTTGAAGGTAGTACTCTCCACCAGTTAAGTTATAAATGTTTTGAGTAATTTCTTCATTAGACCATAAGTAGCTATAGTCCCCAACACCACCTCTTAAAAATATTTCAATGCTACCATCGTTGTTATCAATACAGGTTGTTCCATTTATTTTACTTGTTAATGAAATAGAGTCAGGTTCAGTAATAATCGAAGTTCCAATTACTGTGCAATTGTTTCTATCAGAAATAGTTACAATATAATTTCCGGCAGGCCCATTAATTAAGTCTTCATTTGTGCTACTGTCTGACCATAAATATTGGTAGGGTAAGGTTCCTCCTGTAACTGTAAGGTTGCTATTTCCATCAGATCCTTTATAGCAAGAGACAGGATAGGAGTTGATTTGCCAAATTAAGGTGTCTGGTTGGAAAACTTCTACCGCTTGAGTAAATTGACATCCGTTAGTGTCTAAAACAGAAATATAATATTGTCCAGCAATTAAACTATCTGCAATCAAACTGTTTGCTGTAGACAACATGGAAGCTGTAGAATCTCCAAATGCAATTCTGTAGGGAGTTGTTCCTCCTACAACTGTTGAAGAAATTCTTCCATCAGAATAGCTATAACAAGAAACACTATCAATAATACTTGAAATTAATAATAAGTCTGGTTCAGTTATCGTAAACGTAGTGTCAATAGAACATTGGTTACTATCGGTAATGACCACTTGATAGCTGCCAGCCATTAGGTTATAATTAGTGTCAGTTGTTGCTCCATTCGACCAAGAGTAATCATATTCAGGGGTTCCTCCATAAATGACTACTTTAGCAAAGCCATCGACTCCATTTTTACACTTTACATTTAGTTGTTCAAAGCCAATTATTCTCAAAATAGATTCTGGTTGAGTAATAGTATATGTTTTTGTTAATGAACACCCATTAAAATCAGTTATTGTAAGTGTATAAACTCCCACGGGGATAGCATTAAGATCTTCTGTTGTTTGCCCATTACTCCAATTAAAAGAATATGGAGCCGTACCTCCGAAGGTAGAAAGAGCTATAAAAGCATCAGAGCCAAACCTGCAAGAAACATTTTTTAAGGTGTCAGTCAATGATAGTGGTAATACTGGCTCTGTAATGGTAAAAGGAGTTTCTGTTGAACATCCATTTGTATCAGTTACAACTAAAGTATAGGTGTCAGGGCTTAGATTAGAGATAGTAGGAGCGTTGTTGTATAAATGAGCATAATAGAAATCGTGCCATTCATATTTGTAGGGTTGTGTTCCTCCCGTAATGGTTGTATTTATAACTCCATTGTTATTTCCTTTACAGTCTATGTTTGCTATAGTTCCTGCTATGGTTAAAGGCCCTTGTGCTTCAATAATTGTAAAGGGGAGATTGATAATACATCCGTTACCGTCTGTTAATGTTCCAGTATAATTACCTCCGTCTAATTGGTTTATTAATGAGCTAGTTTCTCCTGTTGTCCAAGAGTAGTTGTATGGAGAGTTTCCTCCTGTATGAATAATTTCTGCTTCTCCATTATCATCTCCAAAACAAGTTACATTTTTCTTTTTTATTCTAGCTTCAAGAATGTTGGTAGGTTGAGTTATTTCTATGATGGAGTCAAAACTACATCCATTTCCATCAGTTACATTCAAAGAATAAGAACCTGCAATAAGGTTGGTAGCGTCTTGAGAAGACTGACCATTGCTCCAGTTATATGAGTAACTAGGTGTTCCTCCTGTGACAGTGAGGTCTATTAATCCGTCATTTCCATTTCTACAAGAAACATTAGAGGGTGAAATAGCTACTAATAATTCGGAGTTTGGCTGTGTTACTGTAAATACCGTCGTTTCGATACAGCCGTTAGCGTCCGTTACTATTGCATTCCAGTCATTAGCATATAAGTTATTAGCTTGACTGGAATAGCTTTCATTAGCATTAAAATTACCATCAGCCCATTGATAGGAATATGGAGCAGTTCCGCCTGTGGTTGATGCACTTATGGATCCGTCACTCCCATTAAAACAATTAACATTAGAAATTGACCCCGTAGTACTTATGGCTGAGTTAGGTTGTCCAACTGTAAAGCTTACAGAATTACTACACCCTTTTATATCAGAGATTGTTACTGAATGAGTTCCTGCACTCCAATCATTTGTGATTTTTGTTGTCGCCCCATTAGACCAACTATAAGAATAAGGAGCGGTTCCTCCAACTGGTAATATTTCAACTATCCCGTCAGATCCTCCAAAGCAGTTAACATCTTGTACTTCGAAAGTGGCTGTTAGTTCCAAAGGTTCAGGAACTTCAAAGTTCTCAGTAATTGAACAACCTCTACTGTCAGTAATTGTTACACTTTGATTTCCTCCACCAATATTGTTAATGGTATTGCTTCCTGAACCTGAACTCCAGTTATAAGAGTATGGAGCAGTTCCTCCAAATACAGCAATGGATATTTGACCATTACTATTTCCATTACAACTCACTCCTTTTATAGAACTTGATCCAACTTGAACAGTTTCATAAGGTTCAGTAATATTATAACTAGCGTATGCCATACAGCCATTAGCATCTTCAATTACAACATGTTGGTTTCCGGCTTCAAAATTACTATTTGTTTGAGAAGTAGCTGAAGAGGTATTAGAGGTTCCGTCACTCCAATTATAAGTGTATGGTGCTGAACCATTAGTTACATTAACAGTAAACGAACCATTGTTTTCTCCTTTACAATCCACATTTGATGTAGCCCCAGTATTTGCTAAGTATTGGTTAGGTATAAGACGAAAAGTAGTCCCTATAATACTATCAAACCCTGGTAGTTCCCAAGAATCATTAAACCATTCCATAGCAGGAAGAGTTCCTAAAGGAATCGTATTTTGAAATAAAGGTCCATAAGACCAAGTCTGTGAATCTACTGCATTAGAATCTTCATTGTTCTCTCCTGGTCCGAAACCGTCTAAACGAAGAGAAACCGCAAAAGCCTCCATTGTAAAATTAAATGATAACTCATCGTATGTATGGTTCGTAATTGTGTTAGTGATGTCGTGTATTGGATCAATATCCATGTATTCATAATTACAAGGGTAGGTAAAGTTGATGTTGTTTCCTACTTTGAAAGTTATTGAGTCACTCTGAGCTGGTCCTTCGACAACTGAATTTCCAGCATTAGGATCAGTTATCGTGTATTGAACAGGAACTGGAAAGGTTAGAGAAGTATAAACTTCTGGGCAAAATGAAAAGTCCTGTTTATTTAGAACATTCATTTCAAAAAAAGCGGTAAATAACGTGTAGTTAAAGCAGATGTTGTAAGTTGATCCAATTGCTCTAGCACAGCCACCTCCAGAAAGATTGTTTAAAACTGGACTGATGTATGGAATATTAAGGCCTCCAATTAGTTTAAATAACTCTAGTTGAACACTTGCATATTGATCTTCTCCTGAGGCATATAAGCATTGGTCTGACCCAATTGAAGAGGTGGTTTGAACATCTGGCAAGTCAAATGTGCCAGACAAACCATAAGGAGCATTAATTGTAGCAGGTAATAAAGCTTGGGTGCAAGTTAAAGATGGGGAAACACAAGCGTAGGTAAATTGATTGGCTGATATGTCAAAAATAGTTAAAGTAGTGGAAAGATTTCCTGTATCAAAAGCACCGACTTGTCCACAGCTTACAAAACATAAAATTGGGGTTAAATAAAATCGAAGACTAAAGTCAAGTTCAAGACCTATATTTCCAGCTTGTGGAAAAGTCGTGTTAAGTTGAGCAGAAGGGTCAACGGTATAATCTGATCTAATAGTTATGGTTTCTCCCCGTTCAAAAGTGTTATTAGAAGGGTATCTTAAATTTATATTTACTGGATAGTTTACGCTTATGTCTCCAGTAGACCAATTTCTAGAGTAGAATTTAGCTCCAAAGTGACCACTAGTACCTCCAGAGATAGCAAAACCATAATCCCCTACAAAAGTTGAACTGATAGAACTATCTGCAAATGTTTGATTCCATGGGACATTAAAAATAGGCACCTCAAAATTAAGGTTAAAAGTACTGTTAGGTCCAAACATTCCTTGGTTAGCAGTACTGAAGTTAGCAGGCTGACTAGATGTTGTTAATTGAGCTTTAACACTTAAGAAAAATGAAAAAAGCAAAAAACTCAAGGAGATAAGCTTTTTCATAATTTATATTTAATAGAGAGCAGACTTTCTTTTAGAATGTTTAAGTATTTTTCTTTTTCTGATTGTCTGTAGTTAGCAGATGCCCAAATACAAAACTCTTCAGTTCCTGTTACATAAACAATTCTTTCAACTGGAGCATTATTAATTGTAAATAGGAAAGTAAATAAATATCCTTTTTCTAATTTATCATGCGAAAGTAATTCAGCATTACCAATGGTATAGTCTTTTTTTAGCATGTTGTCAATAAATGCTTGATAAGGCATTTTATCGTCTTTTACGACACTAATGGAGGTTTGTGTTTTTTGATCTAAAAATGAAGAAAACTCCTCCATAAAAACATATCCAGCAGGAGGTGTGATAGAGGCGTCTATATATTTTAAATACAAAGTTTCCCCGGTTGTAATTGTTTTTTCTGTTTCTCCTTTTAACTGAGAAAATGAAACTAAACTTGTAAAAACAATAAAAATAGGTAATAATAACTTCATGGTAAGTCTATAAGTTTTTAATATAAATTAACAGTTAAAACCGCTACAATTTAGTAAATTTAAGCTTAATTTAAAAAAAATAAAGTTTTAATTTTTAGTTGAGTAAAAGAAAAATTTTAATTGTGCTATTATACTTTACAAACGAATGAAAATATGAAAAGGATGCTTTTAATCTTAGTAACTTTAATTCTTCATAGCTGTTCTTTGTTTGAAGAAGAGCCAGAAGTGTTGCTCTCAAGTATAGATGGAGCAGTGTATTATGAAACAAAACAAGGAGCTATGAATGCTAGAAAAGCTTCGTTATTTATTCTTGAAGGTAATGAAGATAGTGTTTCTTTTGAAATTAAACTTGATGTTTTAGATAGCATAGAGTCCATTGATTCTTTATGGAGACCTAGGTATTTAAAAGCCTTAAATCTTATTTTAGATGATGTGTATGTAAATGACTCAACTTATGTTGAAAGTAAAGTTTTTTCATTTTTTATTCATTTTCCTAATGAGTTGATAAGTCTTCTTAATAATGAAGGGTTTGATCATATAGAGGGCTGGATGACTTTACTAAGTAGGGGGCTTAAATTAGCTACATTACCATCAGATATTACAATTAATAGTGTTGCAAATGCAGCAATTTCTAACTGTAGGGACTGCGATAAAGCAAAACAGAAGTTAATCGTTGATTTTATTACTGAACTTAGTAAATATGAAGAAGTTTAAATTATTTATAACTGTTTATCCTATAGTTAAGCAACTAATAGGTTAACTTAGTGTTGTTGATATGATGCGTAAATTAGCAATTAGAAATATTTTATTAGTTCTACTGGGGTTGATTCCTTTTATTTCTTTTGCTACTCATAATCGAGGAGGCGAAATTACCTATCAACACGTTTCTGGTTTAACTTATCGTTTTATTATTACTACTTGTACTGATATTAGTGCTGCTGCTCAGGCAGATCGTTCCGAGCTTTTTATTCGATATGGAGATGGGGAAGGAGATACGATTCCAAGGGTTATTCCTGTAACTTCTATTCAGGGTTTTCCAGACCATCAGAAAAATGTTTACATTGGAGTACACACTTTTGTTACTTCTGGCAGCTATTTAATTGAAGTTGAAGACCCGAATCGGAATGCGAATATTTTAAATATTTATCCGAACGGAGGGGGAACTTCAGATAATGTTGTTTTTGCTCTCCAATCTAAGTTGATTATTAATCCCTTTTTAGGGATGGGAGGGGCGAATAACTCGTTAGTTTTTGATGATTGTCCTTGTCCAGCTATTGCTTGTGTTGGAAAAGAATATTGCTATAATCCTCAAGCAGTTGACCCTGATGGTGATAGTTTATCATATGAATTAGTTGCGCCCTTAGGACTCGATGCAGAGCCATTACCTTCACCAACGGTTTATTTATTTCCAAATCAGGTAAATAGTGGTGGTGGTACAATGAGTGTTGATCCTGCAACAGGGACAATGTGTTGGGATAGTCCTCATTTAGTAGGAGAGTTTAATTTTACCTTAAAAATTACAGAGTGGAGAAATGGTTATCAGGTGGGGTATGTTTACCGAGATATTCAGCTAACTGTACAAAATCTTTGTAATAATGACCCACCAGTGATTACTCCTGTTGATCCTGTATGTGTTATTGCAGGAGAGACAATACAATTTAATGTTAATGCTACAGATCCTAACAATGGAGATTTAATTGACTTAACTGCTTCTGGACAGCCTTTTTCTGTTTCTTCTAGTCCAGCAAGTTTTAATACTCTTGGTAATAATCCAGTAAACGGAACTTTTTCTTGGTCAACTAATTGTTCTCATATAAAATTTGGTTCCTATCAAGTTCTATTTGCTGCACAAGACAATGGGAATCCTTTATTTTCTGATTACGAACAAGCAATAATAAGAGTGATACCTCCAAAATTAACAGGGGTTAATGCTGCTGCATTTGGAAATGGAGTTAATGTAAGTTGGAACCCTGCGACTTGTTCTAATGCAGAAGGCTATAGGATTTATAGAACAACTAACCCCAACTTTGTAATGCCTGATTGTTGCGACAACCCAGATCCAGAATCTGTTGGTTTTGTTCAGGTAGGACAAGTTTTTGGCGTAAACAATACTACTTTTTTTGACAACACTAGTCTAACGCTAGGAATAGATTATTGCTATGTAATCACTGCATTTTATGTCACTGGTCAAGTAGAAAGCTGTCCTTCTGATTCTGCGTGCACAAGGTTAAAGAAAGAAGTGCCCATCATGACTCATGTAACAGTCAATAATACTGATATTAATACTGGGGTCGACTCTATTATTTGGTCTAAGCCAACGGAACTCGATACTGTGATTTTTCCAGGACCATATTTTTATAAAGTATATCACGGAACTTCTATTAATAACATTGGAACATTAATTGGTCAAACAAATTCATCGTTGCTACTGTTTAATGCAGATACAATTTTCACACATGTGAACGTTAACACGGTAAGTAATCCTAACTTTTATAGGGTAGAACTTTTTTATACTAATAATGGAGCTGATAGCCTAGTTGGCTCATCTAATAAAGCTGGTTCCGTTTTTTTAACAACAGTGCCAAATGATAACCAAATAACGTTAAATTGGTCAGAGGATGTTCCGTGGATAGATACAGCTTATGTTGTTTATAGAGGAACTAATATCGGAGGTGCTTATACCCAAATAGGGACAACTAATAATCAGTTTTATACAGATACTGGTCTGGTTAATGGTCAAACTTATTGTTATTACGTTAAAAGTATAGGTTACTACTCTTCACCTTCTATCATTAGTCCAATAGAAAATTTATCTCAAGAAGTTTGTGACTCTCCTGTTGATAAAACGCCTCCATGCCCTCCTGTTTTGAATATTGAAGGAGATTGCCAAATAGGAGAAAATAGGTTGTTTTGGAATAACCCAAATAATGATTGTGCTGATGATGTAACTCGATACAATATATACTACACGCCAGTAGAAGGAGATTCTATGGAATTGATAGCTACAATAGATTCAGAGTTGGACACCGTTTTTTATCACACTAATAATGGTTCTGTAGCCGGTTGCTATGTTATTACAGCCTTAGATTCTGTATTGTACAATAATGAAAGTGACTCTAGCAATGTTGTTTGTTTTGATAACTGTCCCATTTATTTTTTACCCAATGTTTTCACTCCTAATAATGATGGGAAGAATGAGTATTTCACTCCTTTAACTCCTTTCAAATACATAGAGAGTATAGATTTGTCTATTTATAATCGATGGGGGCAAATAGTCTATCAAACAACCGACCCGGCCATCAATTGGGATGGCATACACCAAGACTCTGGAGAGCCTGTGCCTAGTAGTGTTTATTATTACGTCTGTACAGTGAATACCATTCGCTTATCTGGAATTGACCCTGTCGAATTAAAAGGATTCTTTCATTTGTTTAGAGATAATCAAGGAGAGTAGTTTTCTTAGGTTGACGATTTTTTTTTGTCTTAACAAGCTTTTTTACCAATAACTTTTTCTTAAACCCCAGTAATGTTTTGATCTTCGTCACCTAAAGTGGTTAAACCGTTATTAAAGATAAAGTGACGCAACTTTTCGTATGTTTAGTTAAAGTAGTATAGGGTTTAAAAATAAACACAAATTATTACGGTTTAAAATTCTGATTTTATACTATAATAAGGATGACGTTTTTGACACTAAATACAATTGATAGCGCAGAGGGAAATGAATATAAAGGAGTTTTTGTTAAAAGTATTAAAACTTAACGCCTATAATTAAGATGTCATCCACCTGTTCGTGAATGCCTCGCCAGTTCTCTATCGTTGAGTTTAAGATACTTTTTTGCTCAATTATAGGCTTATCTTTTATCTCTAGTAAGAGTTCTCTAAATTTACGATACATAAATTTCTTTCCGCGTTCACCTCCAAACTGATCTGCATATCCATCTGAGAAAAGGTAAACAACATCTCCTTTCTCTATTTGTATTTCATGATTAGTATAATTTTCTGAATCAGGATTAAAACTAGCGATGGCAAATTTATCAGCTTTTATTTGAATGATTTCATTATTTCTAATCAAATATAGTGGGTTGTTTGCTCCAGCATATTCTAATTTATTCGTGGATTTATCAAAAGAACATATTGCTGCATCCATTCCGTCTCGCACTTCATTTCCTCCTGTTGATTTATTAAGAGCAGAGGAAGATAAACGGTTTAATTCGTCAAGTATAATTGAAGGCTTTTCAACTCCGTTTTCAACGACTATTCTAGACAAGGCATTTGCTCCAATTAAACTCATGAAAGCTCCAGGAACTCCATGTCCAGTGCAGTCCACAGCAGAAAATAAAACTTTAGTTGGAGTGTCTTGAAACCAGTAAAAATCACCACTTACAATGTCTTTAGGTTTAAATAACACAAAAGATTCAGGGAGTAATGATTTTATATATTGTTGTTGAGGTAAAATAGAGTCTTGTAATCGTTTTGCATAACGAATACTAGCAGTAATGTCAGTATAGAGCTCCTCCATTTTTTCACTTTGATGCTCTATTTCTTCTTTTTGCCTAACAACTTCTTGAGTTCTCTCAACAACTTTTTGCTCTAGTACTCTTTCACTTTCTGCTAGTTCGTCTTTCATGACTAATAAAGCATGTCCTAAAGTATCGTGTTCACTTAACGGTTGATACGGGTAGTTAAAGTTACTTTTTCCTACTTCATTTGCAAAAGTGGTAGTTTGTTCTAAGCCGTCTACTAGTTTATTCATGGCTACTGCCATCTCTCCTATCTCATCATTACTAGGCTTTATGTGTGCTTCAGGAATAACTCCTTTTCCTAGAGAAATTAAAAACTTTTTTAATTCTTGAACAGGTTTAGTAATGCTGAGTGCGGTAAAAGTTGCAATGATTATTGTTCCAATTAACAATAGTAATCCAGCTATTAACATTCCCCAAAACAAAAGAGTGAACTTGTGGTTAGTTTCTTCAAACGAAGCAGAACCTTGTTCTTTCTGAATAGCTAAATCTTCATTCTTTATAGAGAGTAAACGCTCAACATCTTGAATTATTAACTGTAAACTGGGCTCTATTTCTAATTCATAATTTGTTGTAGCTTCAAAGACCTCAAAGCCATCATAATATCCAAATCCTTTTAAAACATTACCTATTTTTTCGTAGTATTTTGAAGTTGTTTGCTGTATTTGTTTTGTTAGCTTGTTTAATAACTCTCGATTTTTTTTATTTTTTTTACTTGACCATTCAACTTGTAATTGATTTAAATGAGTTAAATTTTTTGGAATAGATTCGTTTAATATTTTATCAAGATTGGTTCTTTCGATTGCGTCAGATTTTGTTTCTTGATAAGTAATGTGCTGAATGTATTTTAGACTATTACTAAGGTTGAATTTTAAATCTATTAACTCATCTACAGTTGGTTGACCTACCTCTGTATACTCCTTGTTATTATTAATGCTGGTTTTAAGTGTTTTTTCAGCTCCGTTTAAAACTGATAACGTAATTCCAAAAGTAACAATTAAGAAAAGTCCTATGGTCAAGAACCCTAAACCGATTTTCCTACCTACAGTAAACTTCATTAATTAGTTCCTGAATTAAGTTTGTTAATGTATTGAGGGTCTTTTTCCTTAAGCATGCTAAGATAAAATTCACTTTCATCTTTAAAGTTCAATATGTCGTAGCATCCTGCTAATGCATAGATGATTTCGCTATTGCTAGGGTCTAGTTCGAAAGCTTTTTTAAAGTAAGGAAGACCTTTCATTGCTAAATCTGCCTTTTTTTGGTCAGCATTCATCGCGACTTCAAAATCTGCTTCAGGGTCTAGGTTGTTTATAATGTCAACAGCTTGATTAAAATAGATCCTTCCAATGTCCTCATTTATGTGTGCTTGATTAGAGTCAACTAATAAAGATTTTTGATAATATAAAATTGCAGAGTCTGCATGATTCATGTAGTTCTTTTTATCATTTTCAAATTTTATATTATTTCGGTATGCAAGGTTATTGTAATAGATAATGTCTTCATTTTTAAAATCTATTGAGGAATCAATTAAACGAATTATTGATTTATATTTTTCATATTTTTCAATTGCTCCTGAAAAATTAGAAGAGGTATCATCAAGTATTTTTATTCCATCATTTTTATAATAGTTAGCTATACTTTTTAAATAGGAAGTTATTTGTCTGTTTAGCTCATTTTTATCATCCAGCTTTTGGGCATGTAATATGGTCGAGAGCATTTTTTCTCTTGTAGAAAGTTTGCTGTCTTGTTTGTAAAGGGCTTTATAAAAGAAAGCTAAATTATACCAGTTCGCAGCATCATTGTTTTGTTCTTTACATTGGTTAATAGCAGAGTCCATCAAAGAAATAGCTTGCTCGTATTTCCCCTTTTCATAAGCCTTTACAGCATAGTCAGTGTATAAACAATATTTATTGTAATCCTGGCCATAACTATAGAAGCTGACTAAAACAGTTATTAAAAACGATATGTAGATTTTTGCTATCATTTTATAGAACATCAACTGCTAAGCGTGTTAAAGTTTGACTAATTATTAGTTCTTTTTTTTGGGCATTTGACTTACTGATTTCAAAAGCTAGTTTACTGTCTCTTGACAAAAAATTAATAATTATACCGTCTTCCAGTAGTCCTTTCTCTTCTCCTATAATCAAGGTTTTGTCTTTTTTTAGTTTTTTTGCTAATTCAATTGCAATTTTCTTATCATAAGGAGAAATGTAAAGTAAGTGTGGACTTTTAACTTCAGAGGTAGAGCTGTAAAATATTACTTCTATTTTTTGACCACCTATTAGTTTTCCAGTGTAGGATTGTTTTAATTGATCATAAAACGACTTGTCTCCTAGTATACCAATGCTAAACTCTCCAGACTTATATTTTTGAGGCCAATCTACATTCTTAGCAAATTGATAAACATAAATTCCTTTAATTTTATTGTTTGCTTTTGATGCACCACTTTGACTATAAACAGTTGATAAACTGAATACTATTAGAATAAATATGGTTAAGCTTAATTTCACTGAGTCTGCTTAAAATTTTAGCATTAAGTAATGCAAGATACAAAAAAATAGTTAGTTCTGATTTTTATATTGCTAAAACTATGCCGCTTATAAAGAAGAGGAAACTATTTGTTTTTTCCAAATGTTTTTCTGACTGCCTTTTTTTGTGCTCTTTTTTTGTCGCTAATTTGCCGTTGCTTCTTTTTTCGTTTGTTAACTTTTCTTTGGTGTTTTTTTCTAGACTTTGTAGCAAAAGGACTTAAGTTTATATCAGTTCTATGTGACTTTTGTTTTCTACTACTAAAAGGGTTTCCGCCAGCTTTTAATTTCTTTCGTTTTTTCTTAAATAAAGACCTTTTCTTAGACCTTTTCTTTTCTTTTTTTTTCTTAGATGTAGGGTCGCGATATTGACTGTAGGAACTATTGATAATTCCTCCAATGAAAAGCAGAGATAATATGAGAATTAATTTCCTTAAAATAATAGCCGTTTTATTTACCCTCGTTAGACAAACTCTGTGCCATCGTCTCTAAATCTCTATCGAACATATAAAGGCCACCTTTGTCTTCTCCAATTAAGTGTAGCTTATCTAAAATAGTTCTAGCTAGGGCTTCTTCTTCCATTTGTTCAGAAACATACCATTGCATGAAGTTGTAAGTTGTATAGTCTTTTTCATTTAGGCACAGATCAACAATGTTATTTATGCTGTCGGTAACATTTAATTCATGCTCTAATAATAATTCGAAAATATTAGAAAGAGAATCAAATTCCTTTGGTGGTTGACTTAGTTGAGGGATTAAAGATTTTCCTCCACGTTCGTTCACAAATCGCACTAGTTTTAGCATGTGGAAACGTTCCTCATCACTATGCTTGTATAAAAAGTTTGAAGTTCCGGTTAAGCCTAAAGTTTCTGACCATGAAGCCATGGCTAAATAAAATTGAGAAGACGAAGCTTCTAGTTCAATTTGTTTATTTAAAGCGGTCTGTATTTTGTCTTTTAACATGAGAGATTATTTTTATATTCCCCCAAAAATATTGAAAAATAGACAGAATAAAGAACATTGGGATACTTAATTTGTTAACAAAATCAATTACCAATAACTGTAAGAATATTTTATTATTTTAATGTAGTTTGTTTCGATATCTTGTATTAAAAGAGCTTTCATCAAAAGTGTAGATTTATTATAGATAATTTCTTTGTGTGTAATTCGCTCATCATTGCGATACTCATCTATGAATTCTATGTTCCCAAGCTCATCGTAGTCGTAGGTAGTAGAGGTGTTTTTTGGCTTGTTAAAGTCTGGGTAAATTGTTTTTTTGCTTATATATCCCTTGTCGTTATAGTCATATTCAATAATACTTTTTTTCTTATTAATAATTAATTTTTTTACCTCTTTGTAAATTAAAGAATGCTCATTAAAAAAAGAGGTAAATGTTTGATACTTTTTACCGTGGCTGTTATAGGTATGCTTGCTTAATGAGCTGTCTGTTTCATTATAGCTAAAAGTTTCCTTTACAATAACGTGTTGTTTTCCCAAGGAAAAATCATTTTTATTTTCACAAGTATTTTCGTCTCTACAATAGGTTTTGCTAATTATATGACTACTTGGGTCATAGTCGTAGTTGTTAGAGAAAAAACCATAATTGTCATTTGTTCTTTGTACAGTTATGTTCCCTTCTTCATTATAAAAATAACTTATAATTGTTGTGTCCTTAGAGTCTGCTCCATTAAAAGATCGGTATTGTTTAGTTAATTGTCCAGCCTGATTAAAAATATAAGTATTTACTAAGTTTCTTTGTTCAATAACTTTCAAGCTTGCTTTTGTTGAGATAACACCTTTAATTTCCCTGATACCATTTTTCTTAATAAACTCCGAATAAAAAAAAGGTTCGTCTGAAAAAATAGCACATTTACTATTGTCCAGCAATTGAGCCTGAATACAGATAGGAAATATTAATAATATAAATTTAATTAGTTTCACAGCGCTATTCTAATTTTCTTTCAAAAGCATCAAAAATGATGCCTTGTTAGTTTAAGTGATATTGATGTTCTACCAACTTTTCTTGGTGAACTAGAATAGACATATATTTTAACTTGTGAATTAAAAATTGAATCTTTTTTAAAGGATTATATCTAAATAGCTTCAGTTTTTCTTCATTCTCTAAACTCAATAGACTTATAATGTGTTGAATGTCTATGTATGGAGACTGTGTTACTTCTGTTTCAAACAATAGGTGATTGTAGTCATTGGCTAGTTCAATTAGTTCATCGTTAGGTGAAATTAATTGATTGTTGATTAAGCTAACTGTCCCATTAGGGAATAAACGATCTTCTTTTTGTGCTTCAAAAGACATTAGTTTGAAATTCTGAACACATTCAATGATGATGTCAATTTGACCATCTTGATACTTTTTGCTAATTTCTACAACCTTGACTACACAACCATATTCATGTAACTTTGTGTTACATTGAAACGGAATACCAAAGAACCCTTCTTTTTCAACACATTCATTGATTAATTGAAGGTACTTGGGCTCATGAATATGTAAAGTTGTTCTTTCTTGGTGTAACAAGAATAACTTTAATGGAAAAAGCCCTATGATCTCATTATTGTACTTCATATCTTAATAAAAGTATAACTTTAGTTGATTAGAAATTATCTATAATACAAAGATTCTTCTTTTTTTCTCTGTTCACAATAGCTTCATTTAAAGGATATTCACAATGTATTTTGAATTACTTTAATTAAAAGCTTTTAAATACTTGTTTTTCAATGTGTTATAGTTTGAATTTTATCATGATTTAAAGTTGTTAAATATTATTTTTATGTCATAATAGATTTACTTGTCTAGAATTCCATTAATTTAGTAAGCTAAAGGAAAAGAATTAGGACAGAATGATTACGCAAGATCAATTAAAGGAAATAGCTGTAAGGCTAGATGCATTATATGGTTATCTAGAAATAGAGGCTAAAAAAATGCAAATAGAGGAAGAAGATTTAAAGACTCAAGACCCTGAATTTTGGGATAACCCAAAAGAAGCGGAAGCATTATTAAAGAAATTAAAACATAAAAAGTTCTGGGTTTCAGCCTACCAAAGTGTTCGAGATGACTGTGACGACTTAGAAGTACTTTTTGATTTTTGCAAAGAAGAAGAAGCGACTGAAGAAGAAGTTCAAGAAGCTTATGATGCTTTATTGGTTCTGGTAGAAGAGTTAGAGTTTAAAAACATGTTAAGTGCAGAAGAGGACTCTCTAAATGCAGTTTTACAATTAACTGCTGGTGCAGGAGGAACAGAAAGCTGTGATTGGGCTGGAATGTTGATGCGCATGTATATTATGTGGGCTGAGAAAAACGGTATGAAAGTTAAAGAAATTAACTATCAAGGTGGTGATGTAGCAGGAGTAAAAACAGTAACGCTAGAAATAGAAGGAGACTTTGCTTTTGGTTATTTAAAAGGGGAAAACGGAGTGCATCGTTTAGTTCGAGTTTCTCCATTTGATTCTAATGCTAAACGACATACTTCTTTTGCGTCGGCTTATGTATATCCTTTAGTAGATGATACCATTGATATTAAAATTAATCCTGCTGATATTAAGTGGGAAACTTTCCGTTCTGGAGGAGCAGGAGGTCAGAATGTAAATAAGGTTGAAACGGGTGTGCGTGTTCGTCATAAGCCTTCTGGACTTGTTATCGAAAATACAGAAAGTCGATCTCAGTTAGGGAATAAAGAAAAAGCGCTTCAGTTGCTAAAGTCTCAATTGTTCGAGATAGAACAAAGAAAACAACAAGAAGCGCGTAATGCCATAGAGTCTGAAAAGAAAAATATAGAATGGGGCTCTCAAATCCGTAGTTATGTATTGGATGACAGAAGAGTAAAAGATCACCGTACAAATTATCAGACGAGTAATACAGAAGCAGTGTTAAATGGAGATATAGATGCCTTTTTAAAAGCTTATTTAATGGAGTTTGGTGGTTAATAATGAAGAAAAGACGTAAGAAATCATATTGTTTTAATTGTAATAACGCTTTAAGTAGAGAAGATAATTTTTGCAGAAAGTGTGGGCAAGAAAACCATGACAAGAAAGCTTCTTTAAAAAGTCTTATTAATGATTTTTTGGGAGACTATTTTACTTTTGATTCTAAAATTTGGAGAAGTTTAAAGTTGTTGTGTTTCTCCCCAGGGCAATTAACTTTGCTCTACTCTGAGGGTAAAATAACGGATTATGTTCGGCCAATTCGATTGGCTCTTTTTTTGAGTTTAGTTTATGTCGTTTCATTTAGTTTGTTTCTAGACAATACTTCACCTCTTATTCCTAATGATGGTGTAATGCTTAATGATGAACTTTCGGCAGAGCAACGATATGTAGAAGTTCTTAAGAATTACAATAGTATTGATGAATATTTAGAGGAAGAAAAATCGAAAGAAAGTGCTTTAAATATTTTGTTGCAAAAAGGGGTTTTAAATATTGTAGGTGGAAATAAAAATATATTTAATGAGACCTTAAAAAAGTCAGCAAATTTACTATTGTTCCTTTTTCCTATTTTAGGGTTAGTTTTGATGGCTTCCTTTTGGAGAAATAAGATGTATTATGTAGATCATTTTGTGCATGCGTTGCATATAAACTCTTTCTTTTTTCTGACGTTTTCTATAGGAGTCTTTATATCATGGGCTTTCTCAATATCAATAGTCGTAATTCCTTTAGTTTTTGTTTTACTTTTTATATATTCTATCGTAAGTTACAAGAGGTTTTATAATAGGAGTTATGGAATTACTATATATAAAGTTGCTATAAATAGCCTAGTTTATTTCTTTATTTTATCAATAGGCTTTTTAGTTTCTTTAATTGTAACAATATCAATGTATTAAATTAATCATTATGAAAATATACCACAACCCAAGATGCTCTAAAAGTAGAGACAGTTTTAATTTGCTTACCGAAAAAGGATTTAATTTCGAAACGATCGAATATTTAAAAACACCATTAAAAAAAGAGGAGTTAAAGGACTTGTTAGTCAAATTAAATATTCCTGCAAAGGAGTTGATTAGAAAAGGTGAAGCGGATTTTAAGGTAAACTTCAAAGGAAAAGAATTATCAGAAGAGCAATGGGTAGAGGCCATGATTCAGTATCCAAAATTAATCGAAAGACCAATTGTAGTAAAAGGAGATAAAGCGGTAGTCGGAAGACCAATAGAAAAAGTAATTGATTTAATTGGGAAGTAAACAAGTTTACATTTAACTATGGATATAACAGTATATACAGACGGTTCCGCATTGGGTAATCCTGGTAATGGAGGATACGGAATTGTATTAATGGCTGGTAAGTTTTATAAAGAGCTCAACCAAGGTTATCGAATGACAACTAACAATAGGATGGAGTTGCTTGCGGTTATTGTTGCGTTAGAATCTTTAAAAGAAGGAGGGCATAATGTCCGTGTTTATTCCGATTCTAAATATGTCATTGATTCTGTAGAAAAGAAATGGGTTTTTGGATGGGTGAAAAAAGGGTTTAAAGGAAAAAAGAACTCCGACCTATGGAAACGGTTCTTAAAAATATATCCAAAAAATCAAGTCGCATTTACTTGGGTAAAAGGCCATGCTGGCAATAAATACAATGAAGTTTGTGATGAGTTAGCAGTAAAAGCGGCTTATGATACAGGAAATCATTTAGTAGACGAATGGTTTGAAAAAGAACAGATAAGTGATAAAGGTCTTGGATTCTAGTTGTAAAGATAGAAGTCTAGAGCTAGAAACTAAAAAAATAAATAAAGTACTTAATACAAGGTACGTCACAATACATTAAACGATGAAAGCAGCAGTATTAGTAAAACATGGGGCGTCAGAAAAAGCGTTTGAAATAAGAGAAGTGGAAGTTCCGATTTTGGAACAAGACGAGGTGTTGATAAAAGTAGAGGCATTTGGGCTAAACTATGCAGATGTAATGGCGCGCCAAGGATTGTATCAGGATGCACCACCATTGCCTAGTATTTTAGGGTATGATGTTGTTGGTGTTATTGATAAAGTAGGAGCGGAGTCAAATAAACATCTACTGGGCAAGAGGGTGGTTTCAATGACGCGTTTTGGAGGTTATGCCCAATACGCAAAGACAAATGCAGCGGGTGTTTCCGAAATTGCATCAACTTTGCCAGCTGGAGAAGCATTAGCATTAGCAACGCAATATTGTACGGCTTATTTTATGGCTTACGAATGTGTTTCTGTTTTCGAAGGGGACAATGTTTTGATGCATGCCGCAGCTGGAGGGGTAGGAACAGCTTTAGCCCAGCTATTAACATTAAAAGGGTGTACTATTTTTGGTTTAACCAGTAGTGACGAAAAATTAGAATATTTAAAAGAAAACGGAGTTCATCATCCAATAAATTACACAAAGTCTAATTATGAAACAGAAATTAGAAAGATTTTAGGAGGAAATAAATTAGATGTAGCTTTTAACTCAGTTGGAGGTTCTACCTTGAAAAAAGACAATCGTTTACTTCAAAAAGGAGGGCGTTCAGTTTTATTTGGAGTTGCTGAACGTTCAGGAAAAGGGAAAGGAATTATTCCTACGCTTGATTTAGCATGGAAGTCAGGGTTTTTTTCTCCACTTCAAATGTTAATGAAATCTCAAGCAATTATTGGAGTCAATATGTTGCATGTTGCTGACGAAAAACCGCAAGTAATTAAGCGTTGTTTAGATGAGGTAGTTAAATTAACAGAAGAAGGAAAGCTAAAGCCTTATGTTGGAGGTGTTTTTAAGTTCGATAAAATTGGAGAAGCACATGCTTTATTAGAAAGCAGAAAATCTAAAGGGAAAGTAATCGTTGAATGGTAAAATATAATCTTAGTAACTTACACCCCCAAAATTAATAGCACATGAAAAACTTTTTATTTTTAATTACCTTATTTACTTCTATTACCCTTTTTGGCAATAGTCCAATTCAGAGAATAGGAGAAACGATAACTATTGAGGCGCTTGATCAAAATGATGTTGACGAATTGGAAGGTTTTACTTTGTTGACGAATTCACAAGGAGGAGGAACTTACTTTTTAGACGAAACCAATGTGTTTTTAATTGACTTCCACTTTTTGACAAACAAAGAGTATGATGAAGTCTTGTTTGTTTTAAATTCAGATACGTTGAGGTTTGACACTTTACATCCTTTTTTACTGAAAGGAATTAAAAAAGGAGAGCATGATGTGTCTATAACGATACTGAAGAGTGGGAAGCAGACAAATCAGGCTAAAATAGGGTTGCATTTAATTGCGAAAGCCCCTTTAATAAAAAATGATGCTGTTGTACTTGGGCTATTAATTCTAATTTTAGGGGCCATCTTCTATTCAGAGTCTTTAATTGGTTTTAAAGGTTTTTATAAGTATGTTCCAGCCTTGCTACTGTGTTATTTTGTTCCAGCAATTTTTAATACCCTAAACATTATTTCAGGTGAGTATAGCAAATTGTATTTTGTGGCTTCTCGTTATTTATTGCCAGCAAGTTTAGTCCTGTTGTGTTTAAGTATAGACTTAAAAGGAATAGCAAAGCAAGGGTGGAGAGCGTTGGTTATGTTCTTTACTGGTACAGTAGGAATTATTATTGGAGGTCCAATTGCTTTACTAATTATTGCTTCTGTTGCTCCAGAAGTTCTAGGAGCAGATGCAAGTGAGGTATGGAGAGGGTTGGCAACTGTTGCAGGAAGTTGGATTGGAGGAGGAGCTAATCAAACAGCCATGAAAGAAATTTTTGAAACGCCTAATGACATTTTCTCAAAAATGATTGTAGTCGATGTTATTGTAGCTAATGTTTGGATGGCAGTTTTGTTATACGGAACAGGAATTTCTGATAAAATCGATAAAAAGTTAAATGCGGATGCTTCAGCAATAAATGAACTGAAGGAGAAGATGGAAACCTTAGCCAAAAAGATTGCTAAGATTCCAACAACTACAGATTTAATGATTATTGTAGCAATAGGTATAGGAGGAACAGGGTTAGCTCATTTTGGAGCTGACATTATAGCGCCCTTATTAAGTGAAAGTAAAGCGTTTTTATCAAGTATAGGATTGTCCTCTCTTGCAAGTGGGTTCTTTTGGTTAATTGTTTTAGCTACTGTAATAGGCGTAATTTTCTCGTTTACTAAGCTAAGGAATTTTGAAGGAGCAGGAGCTTCAAAGATAGGAAGCTTGTTTTTATATGTACTAGTTGCCACAATAGGAACCCACATGGATATTTTCGCTATTGCAGAAAGCCCTGGATTGTTTTTAATTGGTTTTATCTGGATGTCTATTCATGCAGTACTAATGCTGGTAGTCGCTAAGTTAATTAAAGCTCCATTCTTCTTTGTAGCAGTAGGTAGTCAGGCTAATGTTGGTGGCGCAGCTTCTGCACCAGTTGTGGCTTCTGCTTTTAGTCCTTCTTTAGCACCTGTAGGGGTTTTGTTGGCTGTTATGGGTTATGCTGTAGGTACAGGAGGAGCGTGGTTATGTGCTGTATTGATGCAGAGTATTGAGGTTGGAGGGTAGATAAAAGAATGGTATTATTATGAGAAAATTTTTATTACTGATTGTTCTATGGTGTGTAGTTGTTTTTAGTTATTCACAAATGGATACAAGTATTGTTTATCTTGATTCAGAATGGAAAGAAGTAAGTGAGATTAATTACGAGTATTTTAGAAAAGTATTTAAAGTAGGCAAACTTTGGGGGGTAAAAGACTTTTATAAAGATGGTGTATTGCAAATGAGTGGTTTTTATTTAGATAAAAAACTAAAAAAGAAGCATGGGCAATTTGATTATTATTCAAAACAAGGAGTTAGATATTCTGAGTATCATTATGTCAAAGGAAAGAAGAATGGGTTGCATATAATGTATCAGAAAGACTCATCTGTTTACGCTAGAAAATTATTTAAAAAAGATAAGTTGTTTGGAGAATCCTATTGGTATCATGATAACGGAATCGTAGCTTCTAGGGAAGATTATATGAAGGGAGAAATGACTAAATATACGTTCTATAATGAAAATGGAGAGGAATTGAAAGGAGATTATTTATATGAATTACTACCAGAATATCCTGGAGGACTGTCAGGTTTGTCAACATTTATTTCTGAGAATGTAATATATCCTAAGCAAGCAATTGATAATAATATTCAAGGGAGGGTTCTCGTTAAGTTTATAGTTGAAAAAGACGGAACAGTCAACGAAGTTAAATCTGAAAACTATATTCATTCATTGTTAAATCATGAGGCAGAAAGAGTTGTAAAATCATTTTCAAAATGGAAGCCTGCTAAGTTTCATAATCTGCCAGCTAGAGTTGTTTATACCGTTCCAATTAACTTTAAGTTAAAAAATAGCTAAATGATATTAACTGTGAAAACAATAAAATAAACACTTACACGTTAACAATTTATTCCACTCTACTTATTTAACGCAACCCACCTTGCTATCTTTGATAAATTAGAATAGTTTCTATTGAACTATACTAGGTGATAATACAAACAGGCAAGAAAAATATGGTGTTTTCAAATAATGTTAGAGTTAAGTTAGGTGCCCTCTTGTGCTTTCTAACTTTCTTTTTTTCAGGTTTTGCTCAAAAAACTGAAATCTATACCGACGACTATGTCGTATATAGAGAAGCTCAGGATTTATTCGATAAAGAAAAGTTTAGCGCAGCTCAAGAAAAGTTTTTAGAAGTAATTACAACAATAAAAGAAGAGCAGAACGAAGTAAAAGTTAACTCTGAATACTATTATGCTGTTTGTGCTTTAGAATTGTTTCATGAAGATGCTGAGTACTTATTAAGTCGTTTTGCGGTAGAACACCCAGATCACTCAAATGCTCAGAAGGTTTACTTTCAGTTGGGTCGTCAAAAATACCGATTAAAAAAGTTTAAAGCAGTCATAGAATATTTTGAACAAGTTGATGCTTTTTACTTGTCTGATAACGAAAAGATAGAGTATGATTTTAAATTAGGGTATAGTTATTTTTATGTAAAGAATTTTGACGAAGCAAAAATTCACTTCGCCGAAGTAAAAGATCTTTCAACCAGTTATCAAACACCAGCAATTTATTATTATAGTCACATCGCATACTCCGAAGAGAACTACCAAACTGCTTTAATTGGTTTTAAAAGTATTTCGGATTCAGAAATGTTTAAAAGTATCGTTCCTTATTATGTTGCTCAAATTTATCATAAGCAAAAAAAATATGAAGAGTTAATCAGTTATGCTCCAAAGTATTTTGAAAGCATTAGTAATAAAAGGAGAGCTGAATTTGCAAAGCTGATTGGTGACGCCTATTATTTTGAGAAAAGATATGCTGAAGCGATTCCTTACCTAGTGGAGTTCAAAAAAGGGGCAAAATCAACACGTATTTCTAATTATCAATTAGCCTACTGTTATTATAGTACTAACGATTATCAGAACGCTGTAAATAATTACAAAAGAGTTTCTTCTAGAAGAGATACTTTGTCTCAAATTGCGATGTATCAATTAGCGGATTGTTTTCTGAAATTCGATAATCGTTTAGAAGCACGTATCGCTTTTGAAGCGGCTAGTAAATTAGACTTTAATCCAGAAATTCAAGAAAGCGCACTTTTTAATTATGCAAAGTTAGCTTATCAAATAGACGGTCCTTATACGGAGTCTACAAAAGCATTTCAGGACTACATAAACAAATATCCTAATTCTAAACAGTTAGATCAAGCGTATGAATTTTTGATAAAAGGGTATATGACCACTAAGAATTACGATGAAGCTTTACAGTCTATTGATAAAATAAAGAAAAAAGATAATCGTATTAAACAAGCATACCAAAACATAGCTTTTAATAGAGGAATTGAATTATTTCATAATAATCAATACGATGAAGCAATTGCTAAGTTTAAACAGGTAGAGAAGTACCCATTTGATAAGAAGACTAACGCAGCTAGTTTGTATTGGACAGGAGAGTCTTATTATAAAAAAGAAGATTATGATAAAGCTGTAGAGAAATTTGTAGAATTCAGGTTGGAACCTGGGGCAGCTTTAACTAATGTGTTTAGAGAAGCAGATTATAGTGTTGCTTATGCTTATTTTATGAAGGCCAATCCATTTAAGGGAGCGGAATTAAATAAGATAAATGATAATGGAAATAGAAAAGTAAACTTAGAGAAAAGTATAACCGCATTCAGAAATTTTATTCAATTAAAAGATAGAGTTGAAGAAGTAAAGCTAGAAGATGCTTACTTAAGGTTAGCAGATTGCTATTATTTATTGCCAGATGATAAGTTAGCGGTAGAAAATTATACAAATGCTATAAACTTAGGAAAAGGAAACATGGCTTACGCCTACTTTCAGAAAGCAAAATCACAAGGGTTATTAGGAGATGTTTCTGGTAAGTCGAATACCTTAAAAGCATTGACCGAAGCATATCCAAACTCTACCTATCAAGTGCTTTCTTTAAGGGAGCTGGCACAAACTTACCAACAACAAGGGCAAAATGATAAGGCGATTTCTGTCTATAAAAACTTCATTAGAGACTATCCAAACAATAGATATGTCCCTGAAATGATGGTGAATTTAGGCGGGGTTTATGTTCGTGAAAAGAACTATGGAGAGGCTGAAGAGTATTTGTTGAGGGTGTTAGATGAGTATCCTTCAGCGGTATTAGAGAACGAATCTGCAATTGCTCAAATGAAGAGTGTTTTCATTGGGCGAAATGATTTGCCAGGTTATTACGATTGGTTACAACGTAGAGGGATTAGTGTAGAGTCATCAGAGTTGGATTCTGCACTTTGGGAACCTGTATTTATTGCCTGGAGTAAAGGAGATTGTAACTTGATTGAGAAAGAAAGTCAAACCTACTTAAGTAAGGTTCCAAATGGAGCTCATGAAATAAGCGCTCACTTTTATTTAGCAACTTGTTATTATACAACAGACCAAGCAAAGGCATTGGAACATTATAATTATGTAATTAGTAAACCAAATAACGAACATTATGAAGAGGCATTACAATATGGTTCTCAAATTAGTTACGCCAATGGAGATTATGTAACTGCCAATACAAATTATCATCAATTAGAATTAGTGGCAGCCAGCACAGATAACATTAGTTTAGCCATTAAACAGCAAATGTGGTGTAACTGGAAGTTAAACGACTATCCAAATTCGATTATTTATGCTGATAAAGTTCTAAATCTTTCGAACTTAGAAGAGGTTACAAAAATAGAAGCGTTAAGAATAATAGGTCTTTCTTTAAGGGAAACTAGAGCATATGACGAAGCGATAGTTGTTCTGCGTAAGTGTAATAAAAGTACAAAAAGCATAAAAGGTGCAGAGGCAAAGTATTTTGTTGCTGAAATTTTATTTGAACAAGAGAAGAACGCTGATTGTGAGAATGAGATCTTAGAGTTAGTCAATCAGAAACCAAGTTATGATTATTGGATAGCAAAGGCTATTTTATTGCTTGGTGAGAATTTTATAGTTCTTGAGGATTATTATAACGCTCGTTCTAGTTTGCAAAGTGTGATCGATAATTATGAAGGAAAAGATGACGTCGAGATAAAACAACGAGCCCAAGATCGAATAGACTACATTGAAGTCTTAGAAAGTAAAAGTCAAGATAAAAGCTCTGGGGAGATTGAGATGATAGAATTAAATAACAACAATTAAGAGAAAGATGAAAAATTTCAAAACACATATCGTTTCTGTTGTAGCTATTTTAATGACTGCATTCACTTCTTTTGGACAAGGAGGGAGCAATGTACATATTGCAGTCGATGATTATCAAAGGACCATTACAAGGTCAGAAAAAGTAAATACAACACCACAGCTAAATGATTCTGTCATTGAACTATCAGAAATAAAGTTTTATATAGAGCCAACTTATCATGAAGTTACCTTTGAAACAAAGCCGATAAAGGCTGCCAAATTAAAAGTCAAAGAGCCATTAGATAAACTATATAATGGTTATGTAAAAACTGGTTTAGGAACTTATACGATGCCTTTTTTAGATGCCTATTATAACTCTAACCGTTCTAAAACAAAATCTTGGGGAGTAAACTTAAAACATCATAGTTCATTGACAAACTTAAAAAAAGTAGGAACTAATTTATTTAGTGATAACGAAGCAGGTGTTTTTTATAAGCAGTTTTTCAGAAAGTATACCTTCGATAATCGTTTGAATTATGAGCGTAACAAGTTTCACTATTATGGTTTTTCTAATTCAGATACCTTAGTTCCAGAATCCTACAGGACGAATTCAGATACAACAAAACAAGTTTATCAAGAAATAAGTTATTCAGCAATGCTAAAAAGCATGCATAAAGACAGTTCTAAAATCAGCCATACAACCAACTTAGATTTTTATCATTTAAACGGACTAACTGGTATTTCTGAAAATAATGTGGGAATAAAGTCTAATATTTTCAAGTATCTTGGAAAAGAGGAGGTTGGGGCAGACGTTAGTTTAGTTCTTAATCATTTAAGGCAGCCAATATTTAGTCCGGTTTCTAATGTTATTTTATCTCCAGAATCTGAAACAAAATATGGGAATACAGTGTTTAAACTAAATCCATTCATTAAAACAAGAAGAGGCAATTTGTTAGCTAAAGTTGGAGTAGGAATTCACTCTGAAATTACTTCTGCAGCGCGTTTTTTCTTTTACCCAGACTTAAGTGTAAGCTACAGTTTGTTTAACAATATTTTTGTTCCTTATGCAGGGATTACTGGAGGGATGCAACAAAACACATTCAATGCGTTTAGAAGAGAGAATCCATTTGTGTTAGAAAGTATTTCTACTATTTATTTAAATAATACAGTAGGTTATAAAAATACAAATCAGCGAATTAATTTATATGGAGGTTTTAAGGGCTCTGTTACTTCCTCTATTTCATTTAATTTAAAAGCCCAGTTCGAGAAGTTAGATAATTTTGCCATGTTCGTAAATGATACGATGTACAGTTATGAAAATAAGTTTAATATAGAATATGACTCAATAGATAAAACAACTCTTTCAGCTCAAGTCGGATATCATTTTCAAGAAAAAATCAAATTGTTTTTAAAAGGGGAGTACTATAATTATTCGATGTTAACAGAAGAGTATGCTTGGCAAATGCCCGACTATGAAGTGAGTCTTTTAGGAGTCTATGACTTAGCAGATAAGATTGTAGCAAGAGCAAACATAAGGTTAGTAGGTAGTCGTAAAACATATAGCTTAAAACCTATTGAAAACGTTTCGCCTACTCCAGGTGGGAAATACATAACAGAATTAAAACCTTATTTCGATGCTAACTTAGGGATAGAATACCGTTACAATAAACGTTTATCGGCTTTCTTAGATTTGAACAATATACTCGGACAGAAATACCAGAGGTGGGCTAACTTTCCCGTCTATAGTTTTAACCTGCTAGGAGGAATAACATATAGTTTTTAAAATAAAAAAAATGGAAATATTAGGAGTCTCACTAGTAGAGTGGGTAGGGTATGCAGCTTCCTTAGGTGTTTTAGTCTCTTTTTTAATGAAGGATATAAAAGTGCTTAGAATTGTCAATTCTGTAGGGTGTACATTATTTGTTGCCTATGGTTTAATGTTAGGCTCTATCCCTATTATTGTTACAAACGTAGCAATATTGTTTGTTAATGCTTATTACCTGTTTAAAAAGGGGAGCTAGTCTTGTGCAAACACCAACTTATTTTATTTTAATAGGGTTGTCTTTATCCTTTGTATTGGCATTAGTCTCTGCAACATATCAAAAAAAGCAAGGACACTCTTTCTTTCAAACTTTTTTCTTTGGTTTTTTAGGTCTTGGTGGCTTAACTTTTGGAATATGGGGTTATATTTTCTTTTGAGGACGAAATTTTTATAATAACAGTCTCTTAGTTATTTGTCTACTAATACAATTGGTTTGAGTAAGTTATAAAAGACCTAAGTTGCTAGTGTCTCCAATGCTACTTAACTAAATGTTCATTTACTTGGACTTTAAAAAAAAAACATAGCTTTATTTTTTTAAGATAAAAGAAATAGCTTCTGTTTATTAAACAAGAGTTGAGGTCATTATTAGATACGAAGCCTAGTTTATTTGTTGGTTTGGGAAATGATTTTTTATAATTGAACTTTAAATTTAAAGTATATTAAATATAATTCGTTTTTTTGTAAAGCCTAAGCATTTAAATCGATATTAATACGTTTACAATTTAATGAAGTTAACGGTTGTCATAGTTAATTATAATGTAGAACATTTTTTAGAACAGTGTTTGCTGTCTGTTAGAAAAGCTTCCGTAGGTCTTGGTGTTGAAGTTTTTGTAGTGGATAACATTTCTATTGATGGTTCTGTAGCCATGGTAAAAGACAAGTTTCCAGAAGTGCTCCTTATAGAGAATAAAGAAAATGTTGGCTTTTCTAAGGCAAATAATCAAGCGATTAGATTGGCAAAAGGAGAATATGTTTTGCTACTTAACCCAGATACTGTTGTAGAAGAAGATACTTTTTCTAAAGTATGTGATTTTATGGACAAGCATCCTAAAGCAGGAGGTTTGGGTGTAAAAATGATAGATGGTAAAGGTGTTTTCCTTCCTGAATCTAAAAGGGGTTTGCCAACCCCTAGTGTTGCGTTTTATAAAATTTTTGGTTTATCGACCTTGTTTCCTAGATCTAAAAGGTTTGGAAGGTATCATTTGGGGTTTCTAGATAGGGAAGACATTAATGAAATTGATGTACTATCAGGAGCTTTTATGTTGATGCGTAAAAAAGCATTAGATGAAGTAGGTTTGTTGGACGAAGCCTTTTTTATGTATGGAGAAGATATTGATTTGTCTTATAGAATTGTTTTAGGAGGCTATAAAAATTATTATTACCCAGAAACTAAAATTATACATTATAAGGGGGAAAGCACAAAGAAGAGTTCTGTTAATTATGTTTTTGTCTTTTATAATGCAATGATCATCTTTGCTAAAAAACACTTTTCAGCTAAAAATGCGAAGACTTTTTCTGTTTTAATTAAACTAGCCATTTACCTTAGGGCTTCCATAGCTCTTATAAATAGGTTTGTTTATAAAACTACTATTCCTATAGTAGATTATGCAACTTCCACAGGTCTGTTGTTTCTTATAGCTTTTTATTATCAAAAAATAAAACCAGTAGAATTAGATTTTAGCCTTTTAAAGGTAGCCTTACCCGTTTATAGTTTAGTGTGGTTTATCTCCATGTTTTTGCTGGGTGTTTATGACAAGCCAGTAAAAACAATTAAGATTCTTAGAGGTGGTGTTTTCGGTGCCTTGTTAATCTTAGTCGTGTATGGGTTACTGCCTAAGTCTGTTCAGTTTTCCAGGTTGATAATCATCTTAGGGACATTTTCTACGATAGGCTCATATCTGCTCATTAGGATGATTTTACACATCTTAAAAATAAAAGGGTTCAACTTGAGCTCAGGAGTTAAAAAGAGATTTGCAGTTGTGGGCAGTCAAAAAGAAGCAAAAAGAGTTCAATATTTGTTAGAGCAGACATCTAGTGTTGTTTATTTGGCGACAATTTCTCCAGACAGTTCAAATTCAAAAGGATATGACGGGTCAATTAATCAGTTAGAGGATTTTATTCATATTAATAAAATTAATGAGGTTGTTTTTTGCGCTAAAGACCTAACAGCTCAGGAAATTATTCATCAAATGTCCAGTGTAAGTATCGAAGATAATGTCGATTTTAAAATTGCTCAACCCGATAGTTTATTTCTAATAGGAAGCAATTCGATACATACTTCTGGAGATATTTACTTATTGGATTTAAACAACATTACAAAAGCAAAAAATAGAAGAAATAAAAGATTGTTTGACTTCTTTTCTTCGTTGCTCTTTATCTCTTTGTCCCCTGTGTTAGTTTTTTTTCAAAAAAGGCCTTTTGAATTCGTTTTAAACTGTTTTAAAGTACTCGTAGGCCAGAAAACTTGGGTAGGTTTTAACAAGAACATGCAGCAGTTTAAGTTGCCAAAGATTAAAGATGGAGTGCTGTTTGTTTCTAATGAGAGTCAAACGGTTGAAAGTACTCAGAAATTAAACTTGATCTATGCTAAAGATTATAGCGTAACCTTTGACTTTAAATTAATGCTTAAAAACATAAGATATTTAGGGAGTTAGATATCTAGTTCCTTTTTTATTTGTCAACACATTTGTTGTGAAAAGTTAAAAAAATAACTTATTTTTGTAGATATTGCTCGATAAAATACAAGTATTATAAACTATAAAGATAAAATGGCAAACGTTGATGTTTTACTCCCGAAAATGGGAGAAAGTGTTGCAGAAGCAACAATTACAACTTGGTTAAAAGAAGTTGGAGATACAATCGAAGAAGATGAGCCTATTGTAGAAATAGCTACAGATAAAGTAGATTCAGAAGTTCCCGCTCCAGTTTCAGGAGTTTTGGTTGAAAAGAAATATAACGAAGGAGATGTTGTTCAGGTGGGAGTGGTTTTCGCTATCATTGGAGCTGAAGGAGAGGAGACCGTTGTCTCTGTTTCTCAAACAGAAACAAAGCAAGAATTAGAGGTAGAAGTAGAAGAACAGCTTTTAACTTCATTATCAAATAATGGATCTGTTTCTAAGAACGGAAGTAATGGGCAGTTCTATTCTCCACTTGTTAGAAGTATAGCAGAAAAAGAAGGAGTTTCTCAGTCAGAACTAGAAGCTGTTAAGGGCTCTGGACAAGGAGGAAGGGTAACTAAACGAGATATTTTTAGTTTTATTGAAAACCGCTCTGAAACTCCAGTGAAAGCAATTTCTAAGCCTGTAACTTCAAACAATGTAACTACCAAAAGTACTCCAGTTCAAAGTGCTTCTGCTACCGCACCTAATAAGTATCCAGTTAAAGTTGGTCCTAATGATGAGATTATTGAAATGGATCGAATGAGAAAGCTTATCGCTACTCATATGGTAGATTCTGTTCATGCTGCTCCTCATGTTACCTCTTTTGTAGAGGCCGATGTTACAAATATTGTAATGTGGAGAAACAAAATGAAGGACGAGTTCTTAAAAAGAGAGGGAGAAAAGCTAACTTTTACACCTCTATTTATGGAAGCTGTTGTTAAAGCTCTAAAGGACTTTCCATTAGTTAATTCATCGTTAGACGGAGACAAGATCATTGTTAAAAAGGCAATTAATTTAGGAATGGCTACAGCTTTACCATCTGGTAACTTAATCGTTCCTGTTATTCATGGTGCTGACCAATTAAACCTTACAGGTTTAGCCAAGAAAGTTAATGCTTTAGCTAATAATGCTAGAAATAATAAGCTTACACCAGACGAAATACAAGGAGGTACCTACACAGTAACTAATGTTGGAACATTCGGAAACGTTATGGGAACTCCAATTATTAACCAACCTCAAAGTGCGATTTTAGCTTTAGGAGCGATAAGGAAAAAACCTGCTGTAATTGAGACTCCTTATGGCGATACGCTTGGCATAAGGCACATGATGTTTTTATCACACTCCTACGATCATAGAGTTGTAGATGGAGCATTAGGAGGCAGTTTTGTTAAAAGAGTTGCAGAGTATCTAGAGCAATTTGACCTTAATAGAGAATTATAATAACATTAATAGCACCTATTTTTACAAAAAATAGGTGCTATTTTAATTTATATAAATAGACGAATCACCCAGTATCAAAAGACTCTTAACCTAATCAAGTTAGGTTTTACAACAATTTACTGTTAACAATTGAAAAACTAGCCTCTTGTATTCACAAGATCTATCTTTAATTTTGAACTTTAAATTAGGTGTTGTTGAGTATTTAAATAAAAATTACTTACAAGATTAAAACAAAAAAAATGAAAACTTACATTTTAAACATCTTCACATTATTAGTTATTATTTTAAGCTACAGCTCATCAGCCCTAGGACAAGGTTTTGACCCTGCTAAGTTTGAAGAGTCTCTCAAAACAACCAGCTTTAAAGATAAATTTGACTTGGGTAATCGATTGATGGCTGACAACTTATATGTGTATGCTGCTCGAGTTTGGGTAAGTATCATTGAAGAAGGAAAAGGAAACGGTAATGTCAACTATAAAGCAGGATTGAGCTATTTAAATGTAACCAATAAAGAGGCAAAAGCATTACCTTACCTAAAAGCAGCCGAAAAAGACATTTCTAGTAGATATGACCCTTTTTCTTTTATGGAAAAAAATGCACCAATAGAAACTTATTATTACTTAGGAAAAGCTTACCACTTAAATCAAGAGATAGAAAAAGCGATAGAAGCTTATACTGTTTATCAAACATCTGCACATAAAAAGCATACACTACAACCAGATGCTAGGTTAGGACTTGCTCAAGCAAACCTTGCTAAGAAAATGATTAGTGATCCAAAAAACTTTATCATCAGTAATGCAAGTAGTGCCATTAACTCTCCTTATGATGAATATAGTCCTGTTGTAACATTAGATGAAAGCACAATGTTTTTTACTTCAAGAAGGTTAAGAAAAGATTCTTCAAATGCTGGTATTTTTAGCGAGCAAGATGGAAAACTGTATGAAGATGTTTATGCTTCTTACAAAGACCTAAAAACAGGGGAATGGATGGAGCCAGAAATTTTAGGGGAAATAAGTAGAGAAAGAAGACCAGAAACGAATGAAGCTACGATAAGTGTTTCAGGTGATGGACAACAATTATTTATTTATAATGGATCAGTTGGAAATGGAGATATTTATGTATCTCAAAGAGAAGGAGAAGGATACTCGGAACCTGTTTCAATGGGAGTAGGAGAAGATCATGCTGACATTAATACTGACAGCTGGGAAACACATGCTACAATATCTGCTGATGGTAGAACATTATATTTTGTAAGTGATAGACCAGGAGGTTTAGGAGGTAGAGATATTTACAGAAGTGTAAAACTACCAACGGGACAATGGAGTAAAGCGCTTAATATTGGAGCACCAATAAACACTCCATATGACGAAGATGCACCGTTTTTTCACCCAGATGGTAAAACATTATATTACAGTTCTAACGGGAGTAAGAGTATGGGAGGTTTTGATATATTTTACTCATTAAATATCGAAGGGGACAACTGGTCAACACCATTTAATATTGGATATCCATTAAATTCTGTAACTGATGATATTTTCTTTACAACTACTGCCGATGGACAAAGAGGTTACTTTTCATCATCAAAAGATGGAGGTGTTGGTGAAAAAGATATTTATACAATAGATTTAAAAAGAGAAGAACAAGCGCAAGTTGCAATACTTAAAGGTTATATAGACGCTGGTGCAGATGGTAAAATACCAGATGGAATTGTAATTTGGGTGACAGACATAACTAATAATGGAGAACCTATAGAGTATAAACCAAATAAAAGAAACGGAGCATATGTATTTAACTTAGAGCCTTGTCATGAGTATTTCGTAGAGTACACTAGAGATGATAAAACGTTCTATGAAACAGAGATTCAAGTGCCTTGTGGTTCAGGTTATCAAGAGATTAATAAAGTGATTACACTAGATGGTGTTGCATTGGATCAAATCGGAAAACCTATTGATACAACTGCGAATGATGTCGTTCCAGATGATCAAAATGTAGTTGATGAAAATGCGGTTGATGAAAATGCGGTTGAAAGTAAGTTTAAGTACCAGTTATTTGTGAACGATCAACCTTATACTAAAAAAGGAAGAGTGAACTTTATGGATGGAGATAATATTGTTTTCTATGAAGTGTTAGATGAGAACGGATTCTTTGCTGATAAAGTAATGCCTAAAGGAAAAGCACCTGTTTTTGAAGCAGACTTAAAAGATAAAACAGCTTGCGGTTCATTAACGATTAAAAAATTAGATGAAAATGGAGCTGTAATAAGCGTTTATAATGAAGAAATCCCATGTGTAAAAGAGGTTACCGTTCAAAAAGTTTCTTTCCAGAAGTTTTATGGATATAACGAAAAGGGGATTGAAACAGAAGAACAACGTTTTAAGGAGTTTGTTCAAGGAGTTAACGGTATAATAGCTAAAAGAGGTTTTGCAAATGTAGAAGTAGAAGGAAGTGCATCTACTGTGCCTACAAAAACATTTAGAAGCAATACTATCCTAGCGAAACAAAGAAGCGAAGAAGCAAAAAGTGTATTATTGAAAGTATTAAAGAATAATGGTGTAGACTTATCAAAAGTCAAATTACAGTCTGTAAATTCAGTAGTTCAAGGGCCTAAGTACTCTATGGACTTTAAGAAAACAGAAAAGTACGCCAAGTTTCAGTATATATTGATAAAGGCATTCTAAAATTTAATTATGAGATTGAAACCTAACTACAGTTTTTTATTTTTAATTGTTGTTTTGTTAACTAACATAACATTAGCACAAACATCAGAAGAAAAAAAAATACTTAAGAAAGCAAGAAAAGAGTTGACGCAAGGAAACTATGAAAACGCAAAACTTGCTTATTCAAACTTAATAAAGTTAGATGGTAAAGAGTCTCTATATTACTTTGAATCTGGTCTAGCACACTACAATTCTTATTATCAAAGAGAAAAAGCTCTAGATTTGTTTAAAAGTGCATTAGCCTATTCTAAAAAGGATACAATAGCAGAAATTTTTCTTTATTTAGGGAAAACGCATCAATATTTAAATAACTTTTCTGAAGCAATTAAAAACTACAACACCTTTAAAGACTATACCAAGTTGAATCGAGAGGGAACATATATATTGTTAGAGGTCGATCAATTAATAGAGAAGTGTAACAATGGAGTTGCTTTGCAAGATAATAAACCTAACCAAAATGTAACAGCAGAAAACATAGGGGGTAATATTAACTCTAGGTATGCTGAATATGGTCAAGTTGTAAACTCTAAAAGTGATGCGCTGTTATTTACTACAAGAGATAGAGAAAACACAGGAAACAAGCTATACAATGACAATAAAAAGTATGAAGATATATATATCAGTACTAAAAAAGATAGAAAATGGGTCGATAAAGTAAATGTTGATTCAGCTAACCATTTTTTCTCTGCAAAAATTAATACTAAAAAGCATGACGGTGTAATCGGTTTTTCTGATAATGATGAAAAATTATATATATACCAAAACAATGGAGTGTTAGTTTCAACTAAAAAAGATGGGAAGTATGGAGAGCCTGTAGAGTTAGAAACGGTAAACTCAACAGGGAGAGAACCAAGTGCTTTCCTTTCTAAAGATGGTAAAAAAATGTTCTTCTCTAGTTCTAGAAATGGAGGTAAAGGAGGTCTAGATTTGTATTATGCGCTTCAGCAAGCAGATGGTAGTTGGTCGGAGCCAATAAATATTGCTGCTTTAAATACTGAGCTGAATGAAGACGCACCTTATTTGTCAAACGATGGTAAAGTATTGTTTTTTGCTTCTCAAGGACATAATTCTGTGGGAGGCTATGATATTTTTCAATCTACTCAAGATGAAGATGGAGTGTGGTCTACGCCAACAAATATTGGTCTAAACTATAACTCAGGAGGAGATGATATTTACTATATTCAAGATAGTGTAGACAATGTAGGTTATTTTTCTTCTAGTAGAGCAAATGGGTATGGAGACGTTGATATTTACAAGTTTTATCCTACTCCTGCTACGAACGAAATGCAGCTATTTGCTGGTGTTGGTAAGCCAGCTTATAAAGTAAATAATGAAGCTAATTATTTAGATAAAGCAACAGGAGATATCTACACAAGCAAGGATGGGGTTTGGGAAAGGAGCAGACAACGTATTGCTTTAGGTTCAGGTATCCCAATTGAACCACCTATTATACCAGCAAACATCTATATAAATACTGATAATGCTGATGTTTTTGCAAGACAAGAAGATAATAATTGGAAAAATTTTGGTGGAGGTATCGACTATGGAAATGGGTTGCCAACAGAACCAGGTAGAACAGGCGATATCTATGTAGATAAAGATTCTGGTAAGACGTATGTTTATGAGTTTGGAAATTGGAAGCAACAAAAAGGAAATGTTAAGATTGGTAGAGGTATTCCTGATGAACTAGCGGACAAGGGGTCTGTGTTTGTTAATGTTAGAACAGGCAACACTTATGTTTTTGATGGTAAACGATGGCAAAATAAAAAAGGTGGACTAACAGAAGCAGAAGGAGAACCAACTTCGGTAGGTAAATCTGGAGATATTTATTTAAATTCTTCAAATGGAGACATGTATGTTCATGATGGTGCAACTTGGAAAATGGTTGATGAAGGTAGGTTAGAAACGAAGGGACCTCCAAAAGAAATTGCAGAAAAAGGAACAATATATTATGATAAAGCTTCTGATGATATTTATGTGTCTGATGGGACAAAATGGATTAAACATGGAGATGAGTTCCCTAGTGACTGTGATAATATAGCAAATACAGAAATTAGAGGTTTAGCTTATCAAGGGGAATTTAATAACCCCGTATTTGTCATGATTAAAGCATTTAATGCTGCTACTGGTCAAGAGGTTGGTCAATGGCAGTCAGATAAAAACTCAGGTAAATATTTAATGGTTTTACCTCCAGAAAATACTTACTTCTTAGAGATTACTAATCCAGATTGGGACCTAAGTCGACCTTTTAGAGATACCATTACCATTCCTAAACAATGCGAAATATATCAACTGTTTCAAAAAGTTCACTTTAATGATGTTAATGATCAAGATCAGCTAGTAGCTAAAGAAGCAATTTTTGATAATGCTATGTTTGACATTAAAGAAGAGTCAATGAAAACATTTGGATTAACAAACTTTGAAGATGGTATTGATACTGAAAAGAACATTTCTACACATCAAATTGCAGGAACTATAATTCATAATGAACTATTAGCAACCTCTAATGTTGAAGTTTCATTGGTGAACGAATTAAATGAAATCATTCAGGTAACTAGAACAGATGAAAAAGGAAAATTTAAGTTTCAAGGGGTGGATAAAGAAAGTAAGTATGGGCTGTTAATTGATGAAAAAGATGTTAAGTTAAGCTACTATGGAAATCAGCCGAATAACTCAGAAAACAGTGTTATTCTTAAAGGAGGGATCTTAATTCAAGAGATTGCAGACGATAAAGT
>JAGXIB010000173.1 GCA_024635865.1 Flavobacteriales bacterium | reverse complement strand
GTTCCTTCAGTAACATTAAAAACTCGTTCTGCTAACTGAGCTAACTTTTCTTTCTTTGCATCAAAGTTATAGTTGTAATGATTTGCTGTAATGATTGCTAAAGTTCTTGCGTGATCAATTCCGTATAAGGCAGTTAATTCATGTCCAATAGCATGCACAGCCCAATCCGTAGGAACACCTTTTTGTATTAACCCGTTTAATGCCATTGTACAAGACCACATAAAATTTGCAGCAGCTTTATAATCACTTGGGTCTGCAATTACCTTAGGTGCAACTTCGATTAAAGATTGCATGATTCCTTCAGCGAATCTATCTTGTATTAAAGCATCTATCGGATAAGTTAAATATTGTTCTAAAACATGAGTAAAAGCATCTGCCAATCCATTTGCTAACTGTCTTTGAGGAATAGAAGAAACAACTGATGGATCTAAAATTGAAAATTGAGGAAATAAACCGGGACCTCCCATTCCTAACTTTTCTTGAATATCTGCTCTAGTAATAACGGCTCCAGAATTCATTTCTGATCCAGTAGCGGGTAATGTTAAAACAGTTCCGAAAGGCATCCCCTTTAGAGTAGGCTTTTTGTTTGTTAAAATATCCCAAGGTGTATCGCCTTCGAATAATGCAGCCGACGATAAAAATTTAGTCCCGTCAATAACAGAACCTCCACCAACAGCTAATAAAAAGTCGATTTTCTCTTCTTTTATTACTTTTAGCGCTTTTAATAGTACTGAATATTCGGGGTTAGAAGGGATACCTCCAAACTCTACTACAGTAAAGTCTTTTAGAGCAGAGATAACTTGATCATAGATACCGTTTTTCTTTATACTTCCTCCTCCATAAAGGATTAATACTTTTGCATTTGAAGGTATTTCTGACGATAAAGTGGATATTTGATCTTTACCAAAAATTATTTTTGTTGGGTTTTGAAAATTGAAATTATTCATAGTGTGATATTATTTTAAAGTGATTTTCTGAATTTCATCAGATTCAATAATGTTCTTATTAGGTTTTTCATTAGAAAGCTGTATCATAGCTTTTGCAATCGTCTCTGCTTCAATTAATCGGTATTTTTTTAGGCCTCCAATTAATAATGGGTTTAATAAATTAAAAGCTTTAATTAGGAACTTTTCTCCAGTTCGATGCTCTTCTCTGTCACCTCCAATCATGGAAGGTCGAAGAATATAAGTATTAGTAATTTCTTCTTTTAGAACAGCTTGTTCCATTTCTTCTTTAGTTTTGTTATAAAAAACAAGACTTTTATCGTTAGCTCCTAGAGCAGAGACAACAGAAAAAGTTTGAATGTTATTATCCTTGGCGAGTCTAGCTGCTCTGGTTGGAATACCGAAATCTATGTTTCTATACATTGCTTTACTTGGAGTTTTATTTTTAGTTGTACCGATACAACAATAGACTTCATCTCCAGTAAAAACTTCAGAAAAAGCATCTAGATTTAACAAATCTCCTAGGTATTCCTCAACCTTTGTACTAGTAGGATTAATGGTACTTCTAGAAAAAAGTTTAATTTTATCATATCGATCATCTTGGATCAGATCTTTCAAAACAAGACTTCCAGTTAATCCTGATGCTCCTAATAATAAAGCTGTTTTCTTCATTTGTTTTTAGATAAAAATTAGTGTGTACAAAGTTAACGATTCTAATTAAAGATTAATCTGATGAACAAAGTAGAGTCTTGCTATTTATGATTAATTAACACAGAATAGATTTAAAAAATTAAGAAATACTATATTTGTAGCATATTAATTAAGAGAAAATACAAGAACCTATGCCAGAAGAACAACCTAACAACCCTTTACATGGGGTTAAACTAAAAGATGTTTTAACATTATTAGTTGAAAAGTATGGGTGGGAAGAATTAGGAGAACGCATAAATATTAATTGCTTTAAATCAAATCCTACCATGAATTCTAGTCTAAAATTTTTAAGAAAAGAACAATGGGCAAGAGACAAAGTAGAAAATTTATATTTAAAGGTGATTAAGTAATGGAATCAAAAAAGCAATCGCTTTCACCAGAAGAAATCGAGCAATGTATCGCTACTTTAACGAGTTTGTTGGATCATTCAGAACAATTAGCCGAGTTAGAAGAAGATAAAAGGGTTAAATTAATTACCGTTGCTGGTAAGCTATCTAGACCTTCAAGAGAGGAGTTAAATAAACGTCGTAAAGATGTAAAGAAAGCAGCTAAAAGGAAACAACAAGAAAAAGATAAGCACGCTCGAAAAGAAACAGGAATAAGAAGCGCAAGAGAAGCTACCTTGTTTATTGCTCCAACAGTAATAGATGCACCTGAGGATAAGAAGATGAAAAAATTAACATCTCCTCGTAACTGCTATGTTTGTAAGGCTGAATTTAATGAGTTACACCATTTTTACGATACAATGTGTAAGGATTGTGGCGATTATAATTATGCCAAACGATTTCAAACAGCTGACTTGACTGATCAAGTAGCCATTGTAACTGGTTCACGTTTAAAAATTGGCTACCATATTACTTTAATTCTGTTACGTTCAGGAGCGACTGTTGTTGCAACAACTCGTTTTCCTGTCGATTCTGCAATTCGATTTGGTAAAGAAACGGATTATAATGAATGGAAAGATCGATTGCACATTCATGGGTTAGATTTAAGACATATTCCGAGTGTAGAGATTTTCTGTAACTTCATAGAAATGAAGTACAAACGATTGGATATCTTAATAAATAATGCAGCTCAAACCGTAAGAAGACCTTCTGGCTTTTTTAAACATTTAATGGAAAAAGAAGAAGCTCCATTGGCTGAATTACCAGATTACGTAAAAGATTTATTGGAAGACCATCACAGTTGTATTGATGAATTAAAAGTACTATCTACTAAGACTGCTGATCAAAAAAACCTGCCAGTTTCATGGCATGGAGAAGAACCAGGGATTGGGTTAAGGTCTTCAGCTAAATTGTCTCAGATACCTTATAGTTTTGACAATTCTTTAAGTGCTGAAGAAGTATTTCCAGAAGGAAAACTAGATGCAGATTTACAACAAGTAGATTTAAGAAAGACCAATAGTTGGCGCTTAAAGCTAGGAGAGATAGAAACGTTAGAAATGATTGAAGTACAGTTAGTTAATTCAATTTCTCCTTTTGTTTTATGTAATCGTTTGTCGGTATTAATGCGTCAAGAAAACACTGGAAAGAAACACATTATAAATGTTTCTGCAATGGAAGGTAAATTCCATAGTTTTCATAAAATAGCTAGACATCCGCATACGAATATGGCTAAAGCTGCATTGAATATGTTAACGCATACTTCAGCAGGAGAATTTGCAAAAGATGGAGTCTTTATGAATGCTGTAGATACTGGATGGGTGACAGATGAAGATCCTGCAGAATTATCAAAAAAGAAAGAAGATGACCATGATTTTCAACCACCACTAGATATTGTAGATGGTGCTGCTAGAGTATTAGACCCATTAATAGATGGTATAAATACTGGAAAGCATTGGTGTGGTAAATTCTTAAAAGATTACATGCCTATTAGTTGGTAGAATAGTATCCTACACAAGATTAGGAATAAATTAAAAATTAGATTCTTTACCACTGATATTTAAACATAAAATTAAACCTTAACTTTGGCTATACTTTTATTTCCTGTTTTATCTGTGAAGAAATAATTCAAGCTATAGATAGTTCATTTCAAACGACAATTGTTATTCTATGTCATTCGATTTTCAAAAATTTGATTTACCAATAACGGAAGTCATATCAGAAATACAAGAGAAATTATCTAAAAATAATACGTTGATTCTTAACGCACCTCCAGGAGCAGGTAAAAGTACGTTATTGCCTTTAGCTTTATTTGAGGCAGCATGGTTAAAAGGTCAGAAAATTTTGCTTTTAGAGCCGAGGCGTTTGGCAGCAAAAACAATTGCTCATCGTTTAGCTTCATTATTAGGAGAGGAAGTTGGAAAAACAGTTGGGTACCGAATTCGATTTGAATCTAGAGTGAGCGAAGATACTAGAATAGAGATTCTTACAGAAGGGATCTTAACTAGAATGTTGCAGTCCGACAATGAACTAGAAGGTGTTGGAATGGTTATTTTTGATGAATACCATGAAAGAAGTATTCATGCAGATGTAGCAATGGCTTTATCTAGAGAAACGCAAAGTGTTTTACGACCAGATTTAAGAATATTGATTATGTCTGCGACTTTGAATATGCCTGAATTAGTCAGCTTATTAGCTGCGCCAGTTGTTCAAAGCGAAGGACGTCAATATCCTGTCGAAATAATCTATACAGATTTGAACGATGAACGAATGATGGCAGAAGTTACAGCTCAAACAGTAGTGAGGGCTTTAAAAGAAAAAGAAGGTGATGTTTTAGTCTTTTTACCTGGTCAGCGAGAGATTATAAAGTGTGCAGAAATTGTTAGAAGGCAAGCTAAAAGTGTTGTTGTTTATGAATTATATGGGAAACTTCCACAAGCAAAACAACAAGCAGCAATTCGTCCAAATAAAGAAGGGAGAAGAAAAGTGGTTATTGCTACAGCAATTGCAGAAACAAGTTTAACCATAGAAGGAGTTGGCATTGTTGTAGATTCTGGGTTTGGTAGAACAGCCCAATTTGACCCTAGGACTGGTCTTTCTGGTTTGAAAACCATTCACATTGCAAAGGATTCTGCAGACCAAAGAGCTGGTAGAGCAGGCCGTTTAGGACCTGGGACCTGTTATCGAATGTGGTCTAGAGGACAACAAGCACAATTGAAATTGCATCGAGTTCCAGAGATTATGGAAGCCGATTTGGCACCCTTAGTATTAGATTTAGCTAAATGGGGTATAAGTGACGTTAATGAATTGACATGGTTATCGCCTCCACCAAAATTTGCCATGCATCAAGCAACAGATTTATTGGAAGATTTAACAGCATTAGAAAAAGGAAAAATAACGGCTCATGGTCAACGAATGCAAGAGTTACCTTGCCATCCGAGAATTGCTCATTTATTATTGATTGCTCAAGAAGAAGGAATGAGCGCTTTAGCTACAGATATAGCTGCAATTTTGGAAGAAAGAGATCCATTACCAAAAGAAGCAGGTGTAGATATTAATTTAAGAATAGAAGCGTTAAGAAGATATCGATCGAACAAAGGTAATGGAGGTGTGTTTTCTAGAATAGAAAAAATAGCGCAACAGTATCGTAAAATGATTGGAATAGAAGTAGCTAACGATGCTGTAGATGAATTTGAAACAGGTTTATTATTAGTTCATGCCTATCCTGAACGAATAGCCTTTGCAAGACCGGGTAACAATGCGCAATATCAATTAGCCAATGGAAAGTATGCGATGATGGGGCATCGAGATGAATTGTCTTCAGAATCTTGGTTAGCTATTGCACACATGAATGCCTCTGATGGAACAGGGCGTATATTTTTAGCTTCTGCTTTAAATCCAACTGATTTAAGACCTTTTCTAAAAGAAGTAGATACCAATACATGGAACACTAAATGGGGTGGAGTAGTCGCTACAAGAGATACTCGTATAGGAAGTATTGTTTTAAAGTCTATCCCTTTACCAGATCCACCACAAGATGAAATAGCAATGGCAATTAGCAATGCCTTAATAAAAGAAGGAGAACATTTATTGAATTTCGACGCTAAAGTACAACAGTGGCAATACCGTATCCAAACATTAAGGAAGTTACATCCTAAATCGAATTGGCCTGACGTAAGTACAAAAAACTTATTGCAAACCAATTCTGAATGGTTGTTGCCTTATTTATCTGGCATTAAAAAACCGGAAGGCTTAAAGAAAATCAACTTAGCAGAGGTTCTAAAGAATAGCTTAGATTATGAACAGCAAAAAGAACTGAAGAAATTAGCTCCAGAACGAATTGAAGTTCCAAGTGGTTCTGTTATTAAATTAGATTATCAAAAGAACGGTTCTGCTCCAGTATTAGCAGTTCGTATTCAGGAGGTTTTTGGATTAAAAGATACGCCAACTATTAACAATGGACAAACAGCTGTTCTGATGCATCTATTATCTCCTGGTTATAAGCCGGCGCAGATTACTGGAGATTTACGTAGTTTTTGGTCTTCTACTTATTTTGAAGTGAGAAAAGAATTAAGAGCAAAATATAAAAGACATTTTTGGCCAGAAGATCCTTCAAATGAATCAGCTATAAGGGGTACAAAGAAGAGAAAGTAAAGTTAGAATATAATAAAATAGGGCTATATCAAATTCATGAGATGGCCCTATTTTTAGTTAAGATTATCAACTAGCCTTTATTGTTTAATTATTTTTTTAGTGTAAACTTCATTTTCGTTCTCTATACTTAAAAAATAAACTCCGTTATCGTATTTAGTTAAATTCAATAGAGTAGTTGTGTTTTCTAGTTTTTGATTAATGATTTTTTTACCAGAAATTGTAGATAGAACAATTGTAGTATTAGCGTTTAATTTATTTAGGTTTATTGTGAATATTCCATTTGTTGGGTTTGGATAAATATTCACTCCTAATAAATTGCTTTCCTCTTCAAGACCTACATGATTAATTACTAGGTTCTCACAAGCTGATGTATCAATACAGTTTCCAACTGAAATTTGGACAGCGAAGTCTCCTGTTACAGTTGCTGTATATGACTGGTTTGTTTCTGATGGTATAATAGCATTTGCATTATTACAGTCTAACCATTGATAGCTAGCTCCTGATAGATTAGCCGTTAATGACGGACTTGCACTAGTAATAGAAATATCTATTGCAGGAAGAACATCTAGAGCTATAGTAACGGTAGAGTCACAACCATTTGGGCCAATATTTGTAAATACTTCTGTTCCTGTTGGATTGGCAGCATTATAGATTGTTCCATTAATTACGATGCTTTCCGTAGCGCAAATAGTTGTGTTATTATTTCCTGTTAAAGCAGGGGGAGCAGTAATAGTAGCGTTGTTAGTAGTTGCACACCCATTCGCGTCAGTAACAGTTGTAGTATAAGTTCCAGGAGAAAGATTGCTTATTGCATCAGCAGTCGCACCATTAGACCAAGCATAAGTATAAGGAGCTGTTCCTCCAGATGTGCTTGCGGTAGCAGAGCCCCAACTCATTGATCCAGCACAATTAGGATTTATAGCATTTACAGAGGTAATTAAAGCAGGTGGAGCAGTGATAGTAGCACTATTTGTTTCATAACAACCATTTGCGTCAGTAACGGTTGTAGTGTAAGTTCCTGGCGAAAGGTTACTTATTGTAGAGCTAGTTGCTCCATTAGACCAAATATATGTGTATCCAGGTGTTCCCCCAGAGGTGTTAGCTGTAGCAGATCCCCCATTCATAGAGCCATCAGCACAAGGAGCATTTGTTGGATTAACAGTTACTAATACTGCAGTTGGAGCAGCAATTGTACCGTTGTTAGAAGTTGCACACCCATTTGCGTCAGTAACAGTTGTCGTATAAGTTCCAGGAGAAAGATTGCTTATTGTAGTACCAGTTGAACCATTAGACCAAATATAAGTATAAGGAGCTGTTCCTCCAGAGGCACTAGCCGTAGCAGAACCCCAACTCATTGATCCAGCGCAAGCCGGATTTGTAGCGTTCACAGCCGCTTGAAAATTATTGCACTGAGCACTAAGACTGAAAGAAAAAACACATAAGAATGCAAAGAGTAATAGTTGTTTCATAAAAATAATTTATATGTTATTTAAAATCAAAAATAAATAATTGTTTCGGATTTATCACTTTTTTTATTTAGTTAAATTGAATAATTTTCTTCAATTGATTTAAAGGTACTGAATTAGTGTTTATATTTCTCTCCTTTCATGAAATAAAGTAAAGATTCTCTAACCACACCAAGACCATATACTATACTTCTTTTAAAATTTATACTGGAAGAATCAGAGAAGTATTTTGTTGGGCAGGTTACTTCTCCAATTTCAAATCCATTTGCAAAAATATGGACAGCCATTTGATTATCAAAAATGAAGTTTTCGCTAAATTGGTCATAATTTATTTTTTCTAAAACATCTCTATTGTAGGCTCTAAATCCTGTGTGATATTCACTTAACTTTTGACCAATAAGAATGTTTTGGATTAGAGTTAAAATTCTATTTGCAATATATTTATAAATAGGCATACCTCCTTTTATTGCTCCATTTCCTAAAATTCTACTTGCAAAAACCACTGGATAAACTTCGTTAGAAATAATGCTACACATTGCTAGTATTAGTTTTGGAGTGTATTGATAATCGGGATGTAACATTACTACAATATCGGCTTCTAAGGCTAAAGCTTTTTTGTAACAGCTTTTTTGATTGCCCCCGTAACCTAAATTCTCATCGTGTTTTATTATATGAGGTATTTTTAGTCTGTGAGCAACTTCTAAAGTGTTGTCACTACTGTTATCATCGACCAAGATAACTTCATCTACAACATGGTGAGGGATTTCAGCATAGGTCTTTTCTAATGTTTTTCCTGAATTATATGCTGGAAGAACAACTACTATTTTTTTATTATCTAGCATTAAATGATTTCTTTTTTAAAGATAAAAATATAAATCCAACTAAATATAAAAGTAGAGAAACTAGCGAAATTATTATTCCAGTTGACTTTTTTGAATCTTCAAATTTTAATTTAATTGAATGGATTCCTTCTGATATAAACGTTCCCATTAACCCTTCAAAAACAATATTTAGTTTAGTGTTTTCCCCATCAATACTCAAACTCCATCCATTATCAAAAGGAATAGAAAAGAAAAGAATTTGTGACTTTTTTGAATTTATTATACTCGAAATTGTATTGCTAGTAAATATTAGGTTGCTTAATGTATCTCTTTGATTAGTGATATTATTTGTTAATGATTTATATTCTTTGATATAATCTTTAGTTGGGAGAATAGCTTTATCTAATACAATTGTATTTAGCAAAAGGCTTTGCTTTTCAGTTTTTTCTAATTCTTTAAAGTCTTCTTTATCAATATATGTATCATAAGTAAATCCAAATGGTAAAGTGTTTTTAAGAGAGTAGGTTTTTACATCTCTATTTTCGTTTTGTTTTTCAAAGTCATTTTTAAAATTCTCTAGGTTATCCGTTTTAGTCAAAAAGTATTTCACGCTACAAAGGCGCATAGCGTCGAGTGAACCAGATATGCCATTTACCCAACGTGTTGATGTTTCATTATTTGGTCCTAATTCATCAATAGAATTTAAGAAGTTGATGTAATTAATGTTATTAAAAGAATTATATGATCGGCTACCATAGTAGTTTTGTATTTTTGCTTCATTATAAGTAACACTTCTGGATATACTAGAAAAATAATCTTTTTCAACTCTATAGAAACCAGAATCTTTTTCTTTTATGTCTGAAATAGCATTTATAGTTGCATCTTGATATCCAATGCCTGGCCTTATGTCATTAGAAGTTATAATTCTTCTTTCTCCTAAAGTTACAGATGCAAAAAGAAGAATTTCAAGACCTATAAACCCTGTTAATAGCTTTATAGCATTATTATTTTGACTTTTCCAATACCAAATTAAACCAGTGTAAATCAATAAAAAGAATAAAATTACAACTAGGCTTGGAGAAGCGTCATTAGTTATGTTTTTCTTCATTAATATTAAAAGTAGAATTAACGATGTAGTGGTTATGAAGAGCGTTTTAATAAAGACAACCTTTTTTTGAATTATAAAATCGAAAGCTTTACAACTATAAATTAAAGCTATAATGCAAAATATAAGTGAGATTTCTCTATAATAATTACCTGAATAAAACCAGATGAATAATCTGAAGCTAGGGAATAAAGTAATGACTAGGAACAGCAACAAGCTAGCTGCGTAAATTAGTTTTTCTTTCCGACTTAAAAAATGAAATAGTTGGGGAATAAGGATTAGAACTATTAACCCAGAATACCAAATTGGAGCTTCAAAGTAGTTTGTCCAACCTGTATAACCATCAGCTATTCCTTCTAAATTAGGACTGAAGAGTCTTAAAATAGAAGTTTTTAATTCAGTAAAACTTGATATTTGAAAGGCAGTGGGTAAGTTTCCTAAGTTAGGATTACTGTAAGTTCCACTTCCTCGTGGACTGTTTAGCATTAAGTTCAAGTTACTTAATAACATAAAACAAGATAAGCCAATACCAATTAGACCTAAGAAAACTAATTTCGCAGCATCAATTAGCCATTTCTTCCAAAATCCATCGTAGTATGCATGTAACTGTAAAAGCATAAGTATCGTTAGTAATATTGCTCCCATATAAATGTTTACGGGATTACCAATTCCTATTAACATAACGGCGATTGGGATATATCCCCATTGCTTATTAAGGAGAAAGCGTTGCCAAGAAAATAGTAAAAATGAAAAAGTCATAATTGTGTTAGAAAACAATAAGTGCATCCAAGTGCTATGTATCAACATATATCCGCTAAAAACGAACAAACAACTAAAAATTGTTGAGGATAAAAAATGAAATTTAAAACCTCTTAAAAAAGTAAAAAAGAAGATACCTGCTAAAAATGAATACAAGAATTGAATCCAAATCATTGCTGCTGCAACATCGGCTTTAAAAAAGAGGAAAGTGATCGTTAACGCAATAGGGTCAAGCCAAAATGGATATTCATTTTCTCCTAAGGCATTATGAAAACTCCAAGTGGGTATTTCTTTAAGTTTTAATGTTTCAATTTTAGAATAAAGAGCAGGATAACTTGAAGTATAAGAGTCATCGCCTAAATCTTTGTATAAGAAATAATATTCCCCAAAAATAAAGTCTCTGTAAATAATTAATTCTAAAACTAATAATAATACAGAAAATAGAAGTAAGCTCCTTTTAAAAGAGATATCAATCATGGATAATCAGTTTAATTGGGAAAAGCTTGTGAATTATACTTTAGAATTTCTACTTTCAACTCGTTTTGTTTTTCAATATTTTCCTGAATAGAATAATTCTTGTATAGTAAATCTAATGTTCTGAGTATAGACTCTTGTTTATTTAATTCGTTTGCAGGTAGTTTTTTCTCTTCATTATAGACTTCTAACAATAATTTTTCAGCCTTAAAAAGGAAGTCTCCTTTGCTTGTGTCTGCATAAGCATATTGCTGATATGCAATGGCTAAGTTTTGCTTCGTGTCTCGATCGTAAGGTCTTAAATCTAGACTTTTTTTAGTGTATTCAATTGTCTTTTCATAATCATTTACCATCGAATAAGCGGTTCCTAATAATAGGTAGATTTCAGGCTCTTTAGGATTTAATTCTTTCGCTTTTTCTAGGTAAATAATCGCTTCGGTAATTTGTCCAAACTTTTCTCCATAAAGCTTGCCTAAGTCCATAAAACAAACCGATTTATAATGATCAATTACTTTAGCTATTGAAGCCGATTTATACAAATCTACTTGACTGTAAGCTGCCTTAGCTGTTGTTAAATAACTTAAACTTAAATTAGGGTCATTACTCTTTAACTGTCCTAAATTATGTTGTGTGGTAGCCATTTGTAACCATGTAATACTGCTTATCGGGTGTATTTTTAATGATTTATTTAATAATGGAACAGCAGCTTCCAGTAATCTTTTCTTTTCTTGCTCTGCCAGAATCATTTCTTGTCTCTTTTGATTTGCAGATAAGTTGCTTATTGCTTTAAATCGCTCTCCTTCTATAGAAATCGCTTTTTCAATATATTCTCCAGCTAATTCTCTTTGTACTTTACCACTATTAACAGAAACAAGGGCGTCATTCGAAAATAATGTATAGTTATCTTTCCAATCAAAGTTTCTGTCGATCGTTAATAAGGAAAAAGTTAATAAAATTAACGCTATTCCTGAGTTTACAATAGAAAATATATTTTTTGATTTTGCTTTATTTAATTTATGATCAAGAGCATATAACAAACAAGCTATAACGAAGCAAAATCCGACAGAAGGGATAAACATAAAACGCTCTGCCATGTTCGTCCCAATTGGAAAGAAAAAATTAGAAACAATAGAAAAAGTAATGAAATAAAATAAAATTCCAAAAGCAATCATATTCTTTTTTCGTAGGTTTAGTAACGACCAAATCAATAAAAATAGATTGATAAGTACAGAAATTAAAACTCCAATATCTAAAAATGATTTTACTTGAATGTGTCTAGGATAGTAGTCTATAGTTAAAGGATAGGGTGCAATAAGTAATTTTAAATAGATGGCATAAGTATGAAAATTGGTCGCCATTTTATTACTAAATGGCATTTGTGTAAATGTATTTTCATTAGCATTTAAAATCTTTTCTATTGTTGACCCCTCAATTAGAGGTTCATATTTAGCATCTTCATCTAGCACTAAAAATGGATCATTCATTAACTCTTCTGCTATAGCTGCCTTATTTGGATGATATAAAACAGAAGTTCTAATACCTAAAAAAACAATAAGTGTAATAATTAAAGGTAATGTTAGTTTTAATACTGTTTTGATTGAAGCTTGAGAGAAAAACCATATGGAAAGTGGTATAACTACAATAAAAGTGACAGCAGATTCTTTAGAGAGTAAGGCTAAAAAATAAAATAATACAGAGCCAATTAACCATTTTAACTTCAACTCTTTATTTTCTTTTGAAATTTGATATAGTTTTAACACACAATACAAGCTTAATAGAGAGCCTGTTAAAGTAAGTATTTCATCTAGTCCCTTTACATTGGCTACAACTTCTGTATGAATTGGGTGAACAGCATAAAGAAGAGTAGTTATAATAGCAATAAAATTTATTTTGTAATGATTTTTATTGCTTCTTGTTTGCATCATTAATAAAATTGTTCTATACAGAACAAGGCATAAGACACCGTAAAATAACAGATTAAATAAATGCAAAATATTAGGAAACAAAGTATCTTTTCCTAAGGCCTTTATTTTATACCCCTCTTCATCTTTTACAATTTCTTGATGAACGTTTTTTTCTGGTGAAGCAAAAATCTCTGCTTCTATAGCGAATAATGCAGGAGTCAATGGTCTGTATCTGCCTCCAGAAACCATGTTTAGATCTTTACCATAAAATCCAGAAAAAGCATCATTAGTAAATATATCGGCTAAGCCTGAAATTCCTTTTTTTACAAAGCTATTTTGATGAATTATAATACCATCATCTACAGCCCACTTGTTAGGTATAGTATTTAAATATATAAGACAAGCAATAGCGAAAATAAACCATTGTGTTTTTTTATAGTCTTGAAAAAAGTGAGTTATTTGTAACAAGTAATTTCTTTTAAAGGTAATAAAGAGTCTTAAGTTTATTTCGAAGGTATAATAAAAAAAAATAAAACTTCTTTTTTATTTAAAATTAGTTTGACCATAAAAGAGATTCATTTTTTGATATTATATAGCGTATTATGCAATTTAATAAAATCAATTGTTAAAATTCTCTAAACTAAACCTAATACGTAATTCTATCTAATAGAATCTTTATATTTACATAAAATAAAATAAAATGAAAAAATTATTAATATTATCATCAATAGCTCTAGCTACTATTTCAATGTCTTTTGGACAAGAATTTAAAGACTTAGATAAAAGTCCATTAGACGTGGCTTATTATCCTGCTAACGCAACTAAAAGAGTATTTGCTAAAACAGATGAGGAAAAGAAAGCATTAGAACCAAAAATTAGGGTTGTTTATTCTCGTCCTCAAAAGAAAGGGAGAGTTATTTTTGGAAATTTAGTTGAATATGGAACAGATTGGCGTTTGGGAGCCAACGAATGTACAGAAATTCACTTTATGACAGATGTTAAGTTTGGAGGTAAAACAGTTAAAGCTGGCCGTTATTTGATGATGGTTAACCCTTCAGAAAAAGAATGGAAGATTACATTAAACTCAATTACAGATCAATGGGGTATATATGCTATTGACTCTAAATTTGATATAGCTTCTGTAACAGTTCCAGTTCAAAAAAGCGAAGAAGAAATTGAGGCATTATCAATCGCTTTGTATGAAAAGTCTAAAAATGTAGTTCACATAAAAATTGGTTGGGATAATACAGTAGTTGAAGTTCCTGTTACTTTGAAGTAACACAATAGATTAACTTAAAAGCTCAACTTCTAAAGTTGAGCTTTTTTTTGCTTAACAAATCATACAATATAGAGCGGTATCATCGTGCTCAAAAGTTAAATCCGTATTGTAAATGCTTTGAATTTCAGCAATTAATAGTTCTTCGTATTCTTCAAATAACTCAGCCGTAAATTCTATTTCTTTTCTATCTTCTTTTAGTTTTAGGTTAATTAATCCAGCATTTAAATTTCTAAATGAAATAATTCCAGATTGAATATTGATTTTTTGATGATTTTTAAAATATAAATAAGCATAAAACAAGAGCTGATTTGCTTTTGGATGCTCTAATACTTTTACAAAACTAGTTCCGACATCTTTCTGTTCAACATAGCCAGTTTTATAATCAATTATTCGAATCGTATTGTTGATTAAGTCTATTCTGTCTGCATTACCTTTTACAACAACTTCTTTAGTCCCGTTTGTTGTCTCAACTGTTAGGGTATGCCTTAAGTCTTCTTCTAGCCCTAGAATTTTAATAACCCCATTTTTAGCAACAAAACTCTTTTCATTCGTTAAGAATTTTTTTATTCCTTTAAGGACCATCGAAAAAGTTAATAGATTTTTTCCTGTTTTATAATTTCCTTGAGGGAAGTACTCTTCAAAGATTAGATGTGTTTCAGCTTCATAAGCTTTCAGCATTTTATCTATTGCTTCTGAGTTAATAATAGGACCAAACTCAGTGTATAAATTTTCTAAAACTTTGTGAGTAATCGTTCCTTGAGTACTACTTTCAATCGCTTCTTCAACTTCTTCTTGTTCTTTTATTCTTAAAATATATTTATAATAGAAGTCTAAGGGGCAAGCTAAGTAACCATTCAATGCAGAGGGAGAGAGGCCATTTGTTAAAAATGCATCTATCTTTTTTAAAGTTAGCTCATCTTTAAAAATATTCTTTGTCAATTTTTTTTGTTCCGTATCGTAATTAATGTGATGTTTTTTAATCGTAACAGAATCTATATTTTTCAATTCATTTTCTATTTGAATTATGTAACGACTAATTTCATTAGACTCTAACTGATTTGCAATTCCGTCATTGTAAACTAAATGTACATTTTTTGCACGCTGTATAATTCGGTAGAAGTAATAGGCGAAAATAGCTTCTCTATCCGATTTTGTTGGTAGTTTTAAGAATAGCTTTAAATCAAAAGGAATAAGAGAATTACTTGGAGCAACTCCAGGTAAGAAACTTTCATTACAAGATAATAAAATAACGTTTTCAAAATCTAAAGCCCTTGTTTCTAAGAATCCCATTATCTGCAAACCTTGTAAAGGTTCACCATAAAAAGAGAGCTTTTCTTTTCCTAAAATTTGCCAGATTAACTTACGTAAACCAGGTAGGGTTTTAATGTAGGGATAAATAGAAATAACCGATTGGATTTTAGCAATTATTTGTTCGATTTTATAAAGTGCTTCTATCTCTATATTTAGTTCATCTTGTTGTATTAATTGTGATCTTACTTTTTGAATAAACTGAGCTATTTCTTCTAGGCAAACAGCAGGCTCTTTACTACTGTCGTAGAATAAAAAATCTAAATGTTGGCTATAATCTGCTAGGAAATAAGTTAAATTTTTAGGAGTGATAAAGGTATAGTTGAATTTAACAACAGTAGATTTTAAATAGGTGAATTTTTTTCTTTCAGTTTCGCTAAACTTCTTGAATAGAGCATTTTCAAGTAGTTTATTTAAATCTTTAAAGTAAATACTTTTTGATTTGCCTTTACTAAACCGTTGGCTACTTATTATGATGTCTAGACACGTTTCAAAGAGTTCTTTTGCTAAAGTATTACCAATAGAGTATCCCATGGTAATATTCATTTTGTCTAACCCAACTGGAATTGCATTTACTAAAGGATTTAATAATGTCTCATCACTTAAAATTAAAGCACTTTTTTGTTCTCTAAAGGCTTCATTTTCTTCCATTATTTTTGCCGCAATATTTACCTGATCGATAGCTGTTTTTGCTGGGTATAAATGAATGTTTTTTTCTTGTGTCGTTAAGTTGCTTTCTACAGCTTTTATACTTTCAGAAGCCCAATTATATCTCCTAATAAAATTACCAGCTTCGTATAGTTTATTCTTTAAGTAATATTGATCGGCGTCCCAAAAGAGTTTTGCTTGAGAAGTTTGGTATAAATGTCTAAAAATTTCTTCCTCACTTTTAGATAAAGCATTAAATCCTAAGATGTATATTTTTTTATAGGGAAGGTTATTTAAATATTTCTTAGGATACGTAGCAATGTCTCGATATACTTTGGCACTTGTTGCTAATTGTAAATCTTCTAGTTGTTTAGAAAACAGTTCATAAAGTTCTCCAAGTTTTTCCCAAAAAACAAGAAATTTATTTTGATTCTCACTTAACTCTTCTGCATTAAAGCTCCATTGCTCTATTTCTTTAATGTCTTTTAGGTTGCTAAACACTTCCTTGTGTGAAAGAAGGTAGCGGTCTATTTCATTAAAGTCGTTTAATATTTGACTTGACCAAGATTGAAAAGAGTCGAATGTCTCTTCATTTCCAAACAGTTGACAATAAGCTTTATACAATTCAAAATGAACAGTAATACTGTCTACAACTCCTAACTCATGCTTTTCTGTTAAAAATTCATCAATCGTTTTAATCTGGGGTGACCAGAATGTCTGTTTCAACAAGCTAGCCATCTCTTTCTTAAGATGTAGACCAACCCGTCTAGAAGGAACAATTAGTAATAGTTCTTTATAGTCTTCAATTGCGTAGTTTTCTATAATATCTTCCGCAATTCTATTTAAAAAAGTAGTCATAGTAGGAGTAGAGTGCTTATTCTTTTATTTTAAAACCATTTTTTATGAATGCAATAAACTCTTTAAAAACGCTTTTATTAGTAAATACAGATTTGGCTACTTCCATTTTCGAAGGTGCTATTTCTTCATCTATTTCTTTACGCTCAATCATTTGTGCCGGCTTTTTAATGATCTCGTCTAGCATTTCGTCAGTAACTTCTCCTTCAGGTTGTGGAAGGTTAATATTTCTATCTTTTAAAACTCCTTCTAATGTATCTGCTTTATCAAAATTATCATTAGCTTGTTTTTTCCAGCCAAGTTGTTCCTGTAATAACCCTAGGTTGTTATATGCAATAGCATCATCTGGGTCTAAATCTATACATTTTTGATAGTCAGCTATAGCATCATCTGTCATTCGGCAAGCTCCTTTTATAAAGGCTCTGCTAGAGTAGCGATAGCTATTTTCAGGTTCTAACTCTACCGCTTTATCCATGTCGGCTAAGGCTTTCAAATTATGTTTTAAATGAAAGTGAGTGACTCCTCGTTCTGAGTATAATTTTGCATTTGCTGGAGCTAGTTCTATCGCCTTGTCAAACAATTGAACGGCAATTTCATACTTTTGTTCTTGAAGTGCTTTTTGAGCGTTATCGATGTATTTTTGAAGGTTCATACCTTAAAAGTACAAGAAATTCATTAGTTTATTATTTCTAACACTATAATTTCATTAACAATTAGATTCTAATTGTTATTTTTAAGGAGATTATAAAAAGAGAGATGAAAGATTATTTAAAAGGAGTTCAAAAACAATTTGAATATTATCGACTTTTAGGAGACAAAACAATGGCTCAACTTTCAGAGGAACAATTGTTTTACAAAGTCAATGCAGAATCTAACAATATAGCTACTCTTGTTAAGCATCTTCATGGGAATATGCTCTCCCGTTGGACTGACTTTTTTACTACAGATGGAGAAAAAGAATGGAGAAAAAGAGACGAAGAGTTTGAAGATGATATAGAAACAAAAGAAGCCGTTTTAATTCTCTGGAATGAAGGCTGGGATTGTTTATTTTCTACTTTAAATCAAATTACAGTTGATGATTTAGATAGAGAAATTTTTATTCGAAATATGGGGCATACTGTTGTTGAGGCTATTAATCGTCAATTGGCACATTATCCCTATCATGTTGGTCAGTTAGTCTTTATTGGGAAAATGATAAAAGAAAATGATTGGGAGTCATTGTCTATTGCCAAAGGATCTTCTAAAACTTATAATAAAGAAAAGTTCTCTAAGTCAAAAAGGAAAGAACATTTTACGGATGATTTATAACAAAACTTTATGAACTATTTATTAACCGGAGAAGAATCAGAGCGACTAAAGTTTAGGCGGGTAGAAGAAAACGACTTTAAAGACTGGTTGCCCCTTTTTAAAGAAAAAAAAGCGGCGTTATATTTGGGAATGGACATGAACTTGTCTTCTAAAGAGCTTTGTGAAAAATGGTTTGAGAAAGCATTCTATCGTTATGATAACGACAAAGGAGGAATGAATGTGCTCATCGATAAAAAGACGAATAAAATGATTGGGCAATGTGGGTTATTGGTTCAAGATATTGAAGGGGAAGAGGCTATAGAGATTGGCTATGCTATTTTACCTGAATACTGGGGGAAAGGCTATGCTTCAGAAGCAGCTCAAAAATGTAAAGAATTTGCATTTGAAAACAATCTGAGAGAAGAGTTAATTTCGGTTATTCATGTCGGCAATGTTGGTTCTATGAAAGTTGCTGAAAGAAACGGAATGACTTTTTTTAAGAGTATGGATGAATACTTAGGGATGCCTGTTAATGTATTCAAAGTCTCTAAAAACAAATGATAGAATGGAATATCCACAATATAGAAAATATAAAAACATAGAAACTTATTTTATTATTCAATCAGTAAAACTTTTTGAAGAGTTTAAAGTTATGGGTAGTAAGTATTCAGTCTCAAAAGTTGAAGCAATACAATTTCCCGAGCAGTTGTTGATACAAGACATGTTGGAAAACAAGGAAAATAGGTGGGAAACTCTTTCTGAATTAGATTTTTTAACTAAGATTGCATTAATAAAAAAGAATAAAACTAAAATAAGATAGAAGATGAGTTTAAAATCAATTACTTTTTTAGGGACAGGAACTTCACAGGGGGTTCCCATTATTACATGTCAATGCGAGGTTTGTTTGTCTAAAGACCCTAAAGACAATCGTTTGCGATCTTCTATTTTAATCGAGACCAGTGAAGGGAATATTAATGTGGATACAGGTCCTGATTTTCGTCAGCAAATGTTACGTGAAAAAGTAATGGATTTAGATGCTGTATTATTTACACACGAGCATAAGGATCATATTGCAGGATTGGACGATGTCAGAGCGTTTAATTTTAAGAGTAAAAAACCAATGGAAATCTTTTGTGCTGATGCAGTTTATAAAAGTTTGGAAAGAGAGTTTCATTATGTTTTTGATCCTCAGTTTTTCTACCCTGGTATTCCTAAAATCAATACCACCATAATTAATAAAAATGAGTCGTTTAAAGTTTTAGGAAATACAATTATACCAATTGGAGTCATCCATTTTAAGTTGCCTGTTTTAGGTTATCGAATAGAGAATTTTGCCTATATCACAGATGCAAATTACATTAGTGAGAAAGAGATGGATAAATTAAAAGGAGTGGAAGTGTTCGTTTTAAATGCACTAAGAAAAGAGACACATGTAAGTCATTTTAATTTAGAAGAAGCATTGGCGATTATAGAGAAAGTAAAACCTAAAAAAGCTTACCTTACTCATATTAGCCATTTAATGGGGACACATCAAGAAACTTCTAAGTTACTTCCCGATCATGTTGAAATTGCTTACGATGGGTTGAAGCTGTCTTTTTAATACAGCCATTATAGAAGTAGAAAGCTAAATCAACTAAGCTGATTTACTTTTTTTATCCAGTTCAGTTTTCTCTGTAATGTTAATTAATGGTTTAAACTGATTTTTAATCGTGCTCCACTTATTATCGTATTTATTTAAAAGTAGATTAATCGTATTTGCATACTTTTTTAAGTTAAAAGAAATCGCTGCTGGAGTAATACTTGGAGTGCATTGCTTTGCGACATTTGCACCGTTAACTTTCATTCCTTTTTCTCCTAGTTCAATTGCTGCAGATTCGTACTTATCTAAGATGTCAATTATATTTTGATGCTTGTTAGAAAAGCTAGTTTTAGGAACGATAGCTTTTGGTTCAATAATTTGAATATTTTCTGGCTCTAAAGTTATTTGCTTTAATTTACCGATGCTCAAGTTTTGATAAACAGTAACAGCTTGTAAAATCGATTGTCGAATAACTTCTAGGTTTGTAGTTAAGTTCGAAATATAAGTCATGCAAGTAGGGGAGAAGTCAAGTTTAATGTCTTCGCTCTCTTTAATTTCTTTAGCTATAGAAGTTAGAAAATAATTGAATGTTTGTTCATAATTTCGTTTCAGTTTTTCATTTTCTTTAAATGAACCTTTGATTTTTGATTGTTGATTTTCAAAACTACTAATAATAACTTCATGCGTTTTTAAGTTATCGTATTCTGTTTCAATTCTAGCTTTAATGGTGTTGTAAAGTAATGCTTCTATCAATGTTTTTTGACTCGTAGTTAATTCTTTTCCTTCTTTCACAAATTGTAGTAAAGCAGATTGCGTTAACTCTATGAAGATTACATCGTACAAATCATCGTAAGGCGAGATAAATTTTAGACAAAGTATATTGTTTTCGTTTTCATCTGTCAACGACAGTTGTTTAATTTTCTTTTTTTGTTTTCCTTCATTTAAAAAATCAATCATATCTGAACGCATCCATGAGCTATTTCTTTTTTCTGCTCTAAATTTTTGAATGATGTGTTTTTTATTTCTAAGGTCTAGTTTCGATTTTTCGCCTAAAGCGTAGAGGTTAATGTTTTTATTCGAATCTGAGAAAACAGCATACGCTTTTTGTACGTTAGGAATCAATTGATCTAATGTGCTGAATAGGTAATAGATAGGATGTTCTATGAAACTATACTTAAGCATACAAAACAAAGTTAAGTAAAAAATTAAGTATACCAATTTTTACTTAAGTAAAAGTTAAGTAAAAATTAAGTAGTAAACTTAAGTTTTTACTAAAGTAAATAGTTCTACTTAATTATTGAAACCTTTATATTTATTGATAGTATCATTGTATGGTAATCAAAGCGGAGAAAATAATATTAAGTAAATAATTAAGTGAAAAAAAGAAATAACTATATAGAAGGATTAGAAAAACAGGCCATTATTGTGTTGGCTTATTTGTTTAAGTCTATACGTTATCTATTTCGTTTAGGGTATAAATTGTTACGCTTAATTTATCGTTTAATCAAAAAAGGATTGAAGTTATTATACATTAAACTAGAACCTTTTTATTCAAAATTGATTGAGAAAATTTACTCACTTGCTTGTAAGACTTTTGACGTTAATTAAAATTTAAATAAACTTTTATTTTTTTTAATTGTAGAGTTAATATTTCTTGTTATATTTGCCACCGCAAAATGGTGGATGTAGCTCAGTTGGTTAGAGTATCGGTTTGTGGTTCCGAGGGTCGCGGGTTCGAATCCCGTCTTCCACCCATTTAAAATGAAAAAGCCTTTCAAGGAATTGAAAGGCTTTTTTGTTTTATATCGAATATCGAGAATTTATTCTCGTAAGTGAGGAATACAACAAAAAGAACCTTTTTTAAGAAGGTTTTTCTTTGAAGGCCTCAACAGAAGACTTAGGGATCTTAAAATAATCCCGTCTTCCACCCTTTTAAAATGAAAAGCCTTTCAAGAAATTGAAAGGCTTTTTTTGTTTTCACAAGCTTTTTCTTTGAAGACCTCAACAGAAGTCACAGGGATCACTTGTTAATCCCGTCTTCACTCTAAAGGTTCGAACTTTGTCTGTTCCTCGATCATAAGAAATCCCCTCTGGATAGACCATTTCTTGTAAGATTCGCTTCGTATATATTACAGGCAAAATAGAAAAAGAAGAAGTATTCATTTCTAAGCCAAGCCTTCAAAAGCTTATTGAGTATAGAAATAAACTGGTTTTTTATGCCCCATTTTCTCTGAATCCCTTATAAACTCTATTGTGTGCCCATTACATGTTCATTGCCTTCTCATTATGTGTTCATTACATTCCCATTGTATGCTCATTTTTGTGTTTATTACCTGCTCATTTCATGTAAATTTTAAATGTTAACTGGTTGTAGGTATAAATACCTACAATGGAATAATCACAACTTAAATAGGGTGTAAATCCATGTTCTATTACTATATTTACAACTAAAATACAATCGAAAATGAATCGCATTAAAGAGGTATTAAACGATAAGGGTGTCAAACAAACTTGGTTGGCAGACAAATTGGGTAAAAGCTTCAACATGGTAAACGACTATTGCAATAACAAAAGACAACCTAAATTGGAAGTGTTGTTTGAAATAGCTAAACTTTTAAATGTTGAAGTAAAAGATTTAATAAACGAGAAGGTTAAATATATAAGTGCTTAAAATTATGGATTTCAATAAATATCAAGTTAGAGCAGCTTTTACAATTCAAGACTATACTAAAGAAAAAGAAACTAGTTCTTTAATTCCATTTTTAGGTCTAATAGGTGAGGCTGGTTCAGTGATATCTGAATTGAAAAAGAGTTTAAGAGACGGTGATACTTATACAAACTACAATAATAAACTAAAAGAAGAGCTCGGAGATGTACTATGGTATGTTTCGACTATTGCTACACAATATAACTTAGATCTTGAAGATATCGCCAAAGAAAATCTAGATAAAATAATGGATCGGTTTGATAATTCTACTTCTAGTAATTTTATTACTTATGATCAGAATTATCCTCCAGAAGAAAGATTTCCTAGAGAATTTGAAATAATATTTGAAGTTATCAATGAAGGCGAAAAAGAAAAGGTTAGGATCTTGAATAAAGAATCTGGTGAGCAACTTGGTGATGTGATAACAGATAATTCACATGAAGATGATGGTTATAGATTTCATGATATATTCCATTTTGGGTATGTTGCATTTTTAGGGTGGTCTCCTGTTATTAGAAAATTGATGAATTTAAAAAGGAAAAGTGTTGATGAAGTTGATGAAGTTGAAGATGGTGCACGAGCAACAATTACTGAAGAACTCATAAGTTTATATATCTATAATCATAGTTTTGATCATCAGCTATTTAAATACAGCAGTAGTGTTGATACTGAGATTCTTAAAACTATTCAAAAACTTGTAAGTGGAATTGAAGTACGTAGTTGCACACAAAAGCAATGGGAAACTGCTATTATTAATTCATATAAAGTTTATGATGAATTAAGACAAAATAATGGCGGAAGAGTTTTAGTTAGTGTTAAAAATAGAAAGTTAATTTATTTAGGTAAAAACTAATATGGTAGGTTATAATAGAGCTGGTAAACTAGAAAAACATTTTAGGCTTCTTTCTGAACAGAAAAGCGAGGATGTTCCTTGCATCTTTATTTCTTATCAGAGAAGAGATGAGGTTTTTGCAAAAGAAGTTGCTGAATACATAAAAGAATACCAAATTGATGTTTTTTTCGATTTAGATGATATTAATTTAAAGAAGGAAAATAACCCCAGCTTAGTAACAAATGCTATTAAAGTAGGTCTTAATAAGTCAGACTATATGCTTGTTATTATATCATCAACAACGTATACATCGCCATGGGTTCCATTTGAAATTGGATATGCATATGATAAAATGAACGATAAAATTAAAATACTAAGAAACAAGAATTTACCTTCCAGAGGTTTACCTGACTATCTAAAAACACAGGAGTTATTAAATGGCTTCATTTCATTAAATAATTTTTTAAAAAAAGTGAGACATAATTTTTTCATTTATGAGTCTTTGGAGAATAAGAGAAAAATTAAAAGTTTTAGTCGCTATTCCAACCCATTACAAAACTTTTTAAGTAACGAATGAAATTTACAAGCCCATTAGCAATATATATAATTTGGCATCCGAATTATTCAGAAGGTCAAGTTATTGCAGACTACCTATATTCTGTATTTTGTCGAGACACTAAAAAACCTTTGAATAAAACTTTAGGTATACCTGTTTATTTTCGAAAAATAAATTTTCAAGATCAGAATCATCCTTTAATGATTGATTTTGATGAGTCTGAATACACAGCAGTAATACCTCTAATAAATGATGATTTTGTTTTAGACAAAGGTTATAATGAATATATTGAAAAAATTTTGGAAGAAACTGACACAGGAAGAAACAAAGCTAAAGTCTATCCAGTTGCAATTAGTAAATCTGCATATAGTTCTTCTGAAAAGTTATCAAAAATAAATTTTTTAAGGGCTTATGATGAGATGAAAACTAAACAAGATTTATTTAGTTTCCTCAGGCTAAATTTAACTCATGAATTATGTAGGTTGTTATTAGAAATGAAAAAAGCAGTTGATGAAAATGAAAAATTATCATACAATGCTCCACCAATAAAACTATTTATTAGTCATTCAAAGCATGATGATTTTAAGTATGAAGCTATAAAATTTAGAGACTACATCAATTCTGAAACTCAATTAAAAACATTTTTTGATGCAAATGATATTTCTTATGGATCTTGTTTTGGTGATGAGATAAAAAAAGGAGTCAATGGATCAGCTCTTGTTGCTTTCCAGTCCGATAGTTATTCAGATCGAGAATGGTGCAGGATAGAGCTACTTACAGCAAAACAATTTGGATGTCCAGTTGTAATTGTAAATGCTATTGAAAATGGAGAAAAAAGAACTTTTCCTTACATGGGTAATTATCCTTCCATTAGGCTAAATAATAACTTCAAAGAAATTATTTGTCTTACAATTGAACAAGTTCTATACAATAACTATACGAGAAGATTGCTAGATCAAACAACAGATTTGTATGATATTAAGACGGACTCTATACTTTCCTCTTACCCTGAACTCTATAGTTTTATTCAGTTAAAGGAAAGAATCCCTGTTGCTTTAAATGAGGAGGGGGCTAAGCTAGTTATATATCCTGATCCTCCATTGGGTACTGAAGAAACGGACTTGCTTAAACAAATGGATAGCAGTTATTTCTTTGTTACCCCAACGACTTTACCTTCATTAGTTTTTATTAAATGAAAAATAACATAAACATAACTAACCAATCAGAGGATACTGGATCATCTAAGATAGATATTGTTAAAACTCAAAATAATCTATTGTTGAGACGATTTATTTTAAAAAATAGAAGAATTGGTATATCAATTTCTGAATGTGAAAATTTAGAGGAGTTAGGCTTTGATATTAATCACCTTAAAGACGTAATGGTTGAAACAGCAAAATATATTCTATCATTAGGTGGCTCTCTCTCTTATGGAGGAGATCTTAGAAATGGAGGTTTTACAGAGATATTTTTTGATTTATTAAATTATTATAATCTACCTGAGGAAAATAACAACAGGTTCTACAGTTATTTGGCTTGGCCATTACACTTAAGTTTGACAAAGGAAAAGGAAGCTCAACTTATAAATAAAGTTACCTTCATTAAGGTAAACCCTCCTGAGGACGTATATATTGAGAATTTAGAAGAGTTTTTACCTCCAACAAAAGGTGATAATCATTACAAATGGTCAAGAAGCCTATCACACATGAGAATGAAGATGGAAAATGAGTGTGATGCAAGAATATTTTTAGGTGGTAAATTTTCTAGTTTTAAAGGGAAATATCCAGGAGTATTAGAAGAGCTAGGAATAGCATTGGAAAAAAAACATCCTATTTATTTAATTGGAGCTTTTGGAGGAGTAACAAAAGAAATTACAGAAGTATTAAACGGAACAAAACAATCAGTTTTTAATGAAAATTATTTAAGTACTGATGAAGTCTACAATGAATTGAAAGAGATTTATTCAAAAAAAAACATAAGTCTAAGGATTGATTATAAAAAGATAAATCAAGATATTTTGAATAAAGGTTGGGAGGGTTTAAGTAAGTTAAATGGACTTTCACTAATCGACAATAAGAGGTTATCAAAAACGCCACATATTAATGAAATTATATTTTTAATAATAAAAGGATTAACAAATAAGTTTCGAGACTATACAGACAATGATTAAAGAAAAAAAATATATAACAATAATTAAGGGTAAAAAGCCCAAATCTTCAATTGTATTCGATACTTATTGGAAATTTGCTTCTTCACGTCAAGATATATTTTTTAATAAAATAAACTCTAGTCAATTTAATATTTCATCTCCAGATGAAATATTAAATAAGTATAAGTTTACTAATGTATATAGAGCCTCTGATAGAGTTAGTCAATATTTAATCTCCGATGTAATTTATAGCAGAGACTATGATAAGAAAAACACTCTTTTTAGAATTCTATTATTTAAAATTTTCAATAAAATAGAAACTTGGAAAATATTAGAAATGGAGTTAGGTGAAATTAATTTTGATAGTTTTCAATTTGATGATTATGATTTTATTCTTTCAAGTTTATTAAATAATAAAAAGCCTATTTACTCAGCAGCTTATATAATGGCATCTGCTAAGTCTAATTTTGGAAAGTTGAGAAAACATCAAAATCATTTATTATTAATTAATAAAATGATTGATGATAATTTACATTTAAAATTAAGTGAAACTCAATCTATGGAAGAAGGTTATAACTTGTTACTTAGTTATCCTTCAATTGGAACTTTTCTAGCTTATCAGTTAATCACTGATATAAACTATAGTAATTTAACAAACTATAGTGAGATGGAGTTTGTTAAGGCAGGTCCTGGAGCGATTGAGGGTATAGACAAGTGCTTCCTAGACATGGGGAACTACTCTTATGAGGATATAATTAAATATACCACAGAAAATCAAAATCATTTTTTCTCCAAATTGGAACTTGGTTTTAAGACTCTTTATGGGCGTGAACTTCAACTAATTGACTGTCAAAATATTTTTTGTGAAGTAGCTAAATACTCAAGAGTTGCGCATCCTGAGTTTGTAGGATCTAATGGTCGAACCAGAATAAAGCAAAAATAT
>JAGXIB010000015.1 GCA_024635865.1 Flavobacteriales bacterium | reverse complement strand
GAATAAAAAACCAAACAAAAAATAATAAGAATTAGGGTTGTTATTTTTTAAGTTCTGAATAACCATAATAATTAATAAGACTAAAGCTATGACTGGAAATACTCCAGAGATGATTGCTATTAAATGGGGTGATTGAATTATTATCGAAAAAATAAATAGAATTGGATAAACAATTATAAAAACTAGATTAACTCTATGTAAAGTAATTGACCATGAACTAAGATAAGTTGCTTTAGAAGCAAATAAATTATAAAAAACAACCATAAGCATTGTCATTGTTCCCTCTAAATAAGTGTTAGAAAACGGCAATTGATCCCATAAAAAATAGCGTCCATAATTAGAGATAAAAAAAGTAGCTATGATTACAGATAAGATATAAAGTAAGTAATGAAGCATCACTTTCTTCTTACTTTTAAAGAATAAAAGAACCAAATAAACAGCTAATACAAATAAGATAACAAATACAATAAGATAGAGTAACAAGTACTTAACGCTTCCAATGTTTACCTTCTTTATACTTTTAAACTTAAATGATTCCTTTAGAAAACTATTTGACCTTATTTTTATAATAATTGTTGAATAATTTTGATCCAACTTTAAACTTGGTAGATAGGTATTACTTTCAAAAAATTGATCTGTTCCTACTGTATTATGCTTTAATATTTCAGAGTTACCCCCTATGCAATAAATATCTTCATAATTATTAATGTTATTCCCTAACAGTAAATAGTCATCATCTGTCCAAGCTCCAGTCAATTTAACCCAATAGGTGAAATGAGTTGGCATGCTGTGTATCGCGTCAGTTTCAGATAAAATATAGCCTTTGGAGTTTAATGCTGTAGCAACATCTAAATCAAAACTATCTTTTAACACTTCAACTTGAATAGAAGCTCCAAAAACAATCGAATTTAATAAAAAAGTAAGGTATAGAAGTAAATAATTTTTCATTTGTATTATTTTACAAAAATATAAAATACTTAAACAAGTAACACATTCATCCCCCACTATTTTAAGAGATAAATTATAAAAAATCACCCTTTAGGATGACAAAAATTTACAAATTTAAAGATAGTTTTACAGCCAATTCAAAATAACTATTGTTCAAGTATGTCTAGAAATAATTCTTACTCAAACTCAAGTTCAGAAAACTGGTTTTCTAGGCTAATGGAATCTTTTAAAACTGTTTTTCTAGGTTTTATTTTATTTACAGGTGCTTTTTTCTTAATTTGGTGGAACGAAGGCAGAGCGATAAAAACGACCTTAGGTATAGAACAAGGGTTAAACGTAATGGTTGAAGCTAACCTTAATGAAATAGACCCAAATAATAATGGAAAACTAGTACACCTTTCTGGAAAAGTCTCCTCCGGAGAACTATTGACTGATCATGATTTTCATTTTAGTGTAAACGCAATAAAACTCAGAAGATCTGTTGAAATGTTTCAATGGATTGAAAAGAAATCAGTAAAGAAAAATACAAAAATTGGAGGTAGTGAAGAAACTAAGACGACTTATTCTTACGAAAAACAATGGGAAAAAAAATTAATAGACTCAGATCAATTTGAAAAGCGAAAAAAACATAAAAACCCTAAGGTTATTCCTTTCAATGAATATAATATTCAGTCCAGAAAAGTAAATATTGGAGTTTATCAACTTTCGCCTTCCCTTATTACGGGAGTTAATCATTATAAAGCCTATGAAAATATAAACTTAGATTCTGTGAATTATAAAAATGCTAAACTAATTTATGATAAAAATAACTCCCCTACTGTCTACTTAGGTGATGGTGAAATTAACAAACCAAAAATAGGAGATATTATCGTTTCGTTTGATGTTGTGCCAGTCGATGATGACTATAGCATCATCGCCCAACAACAGAAAAAATCCTTTACTCCATTTAAAACAGCTTCGGGAACAACCATTGAAGTCATTACAAAAGGCATACCTTCTTCTGATGAAATGTTTGGAGCTGAACACAGCAGCAATAATATAGTGACTTGGCTATACAGGTTAGGAGGTCTTCTGATGTTATATTTTGGAATTAAAAACATATTTAACCCCTTAGTTGTTCTGGCAGAAATTATTCCTATTTTAGGAAAACTATTAGATATGGGAATTTCTTTATTTGCGGGAGTCATTGCATTTATCTTAGCATTTATTACTATTGCTATTGCATGGGTTTTTCACCGACCAATTTTAGGAATTTCACTTCTAGCAATAGCTTTAATAGTAGGAATTGTATTCTATGTAAAAGCCTCTAAAAATCAAAAACTAAAACAGTCTTATTAATCATATCAACATAAATCTAAAACAATGAAAAAAGTAACAATTATTACGCTAACTATTATAACTGCATTATTATTTAACTCTTGTGGAAATGCAGAACTTACTTCTGCTGAAATGAATAATTTAGTCATAGACTATAATGGGGGAAAAGGTTATTTTGCTGGAATAAGTATTGGTGATGACTGGAATGAAATCAAGAAAAACTATGCAAAAGACTGGGAAGTGTCAGAAGATGGTGGGTTAACAAAAAAATGGGACTTTTATAATTATATTTTCATTAGCCTAACACTTGATGAAATGAACAAGGTTAAAGCTATGAATATGAATTTTGAAGTTTCAATTGAAAATATTCCTGAATTAATGGAGATTGATAACCTTTTACAGTTAAAATATAACCTTAACTATAAACCTAATGGAGAACAATCATGGCAACTTGAAAATCCTGAGGGATATACAATTAATAAAACTTACACTGATAAACTAGGAAAGCCGAAAACCAATGCAGCTCTCCGTATTAGAGTAGAAAAGTTTTAAACTAATTATAACACAAAAAAGGCTCCTAATCAGGAGCCTTTTTTGTTTTTAGTCAATTACATTTAGTTTCTTTCCTACCTTTATAAAAGCGTTAATTGCTTTGTCTAAATGCTCTTTTTCATGAGCTGCAGATATTTGAGTTCTAATTCTTGCTTTATCTTTTGGGACTACTGGGTAAAAGAAACCAATCGCATAAACACCTTCTTTTAAGAGTTCGTTTGCAAACTCTTGCGATAAAGCTGCATCATAAAGCATTATTGGAACAATTGGAGAGTCTCCTTTTACCACATCAAAGCCTGCTGCTACAATTTTAGCTTTAAAATATTTAGTGTTTTCTTCTAATTTATCTCTTAGTGAAGTATCATTACTTAAAATGTCAAACACTTTAATTGATGCTCCTACTAAACTTGGGGCTAAAGAGTTAGAAAATAAATAAGGCCTAGATCGTTGACGTAACATCTCTATTACTTCTTTTTTACCTGTAGTGTAACCTCCCATTGCGCCACCAAGCGCTTTTCCTAAAGTTCCTGTTATAATGTCTACCCTGTCTAATACATTATGATATTCTGGAACTCCTCGACCAGTTTTTCCAATAAAACCAGCAGAATGACATTCATCTGTCATTACTAAAGCTCCATATTTATCTGCTAAGTCACAAATTTCATCCATCTTGGCAATATCTCCATCCATAGAAAAAACACCGTCTGTCACTATAATAACATGGCGTTGTGCTTGAGCTTTTTTCAGTTGTTCCTCTAAATCAGCCATATCACTGTGCTTGTAACGGTAACGTTGTGCTTTACATAAACGTACTCCATCAATAATTGAAGCATGATTTAATTCGTCCGAAATAATAGCATCTTCAGCAGTAAAAAGAGGTTCAAACACTCCTCCATTTGCATCAAATGCTGCGGCATAAAGAATGGTATCTTCTGTTCCATAGAAATTAGCGATTCTTTCTTCTAATTCTTTATGAATGTCTTGCGTACCGCAAATAAAACGAACGGAAGACATTCCAAATCCATGAGAATCTAAAGCGTCTTTAGAAGCTTGTATTATTTCCGGATTATCCGACAGACCCAAATAATTATTAGCACACATAATGACTACATCTTCTCCAGTACTTACATGCACTTCTGCTCCCTGTGGTGTCGTAATAATACGTTCTGACTTATATAACCCAGCCTCTTTTATATCCGTTAATTCTTTTTGTAAATGTTCTTTTAGTTTTCCGTACATAGTTTTCTTTTTAGTAAAGGCAAAATTACTATTTATTCCCGAACAACTTATTTTGTTTTCTATAAAAAAATAGAAGCTTGCCTACTTAATCAAAATGTCGTATTTTTGTAAAGATTATAACACTATTTATAATCATTATAAAATATGAAAATTCTAGAAAAAGACATATTAGCTGCACTCTCTAAAGTAGCAGACCCAGATAAAAATCAGGACATTATTTCTTTAGGCGCTGTTACAGCACTTAAAATTGAAGGTAAAACCGTTTCTTTTAAAGTAGCCATAGCCAATGCAGCTATGCATGCAAAGAAAAGAATGATTGAAGCTTGTGAGTTTGCAATCAATAGAACTGTTTCTGGTGATATAAAAGTCAATTGTGAAATTGAAGTTATGCAAAAGCCAGAGGAAGTGGAAAACCCAAGCAATAATAAATTACCAAACATAAAAAACTTTGTGGCAATTGCTTCTGGTAAAGGTGGAGTAGGAAAATCTACTATGACTGCCAATATAGCTGTTGCTTTAGCAAAAGAAGGATATAAAGTTGGTTTAGTTGATGCTGACATTTATGGACCGTCGATGCCACTAATGTTTGATGTTCAACAAGAAAAACCACAAGGAAGAGAAGTAGATGGAAAACAAAAAATTGTTCCTGTAGAAAGTTACGGGGTAAAAATGTTGTCTATTGGATTTTTTGCTGATGTTAATCAAGCAGTAATATGGAGAGGGCCAATGGCAACCAAAGCATTGCAACAAATGATTTTTGATGCAGATTGGGGTGAGTTAGATTATTTATTAATTGACTTACCTCCTGGAACAGGAGACATCCACTTAACCTTGGTACAAGCATTACCTCTTACAGGTGCTGTTATTGTTAGTACTCCTCAAAATATTGCTTTGGCAGATGCTAGAAAAGGAGTCAACATGTTTAAGTTAGACACCATTAATGTTCCTGTTCTAGGAATAATTGAAAATATGGCTTGGTTTACTCCAGAGGAATTACCAGACAATAAATACTTTATTTTCGGTAAAGAAGGAGCTAAGGATTTAGCAGACCGATTACAAGTACCTCTTTTAGGTCAAATTCCTTTAGTGCAAAGCATAAGAGAAAGTGGAGACGTGGGTAGACCAGCTGTGCTGCAAGAGTCTACTCCTGTTGCTATCGCATTAAAAGAAACTGCGAAAAAAATAGTGGAACAGATAGAGTGGACAAAGAAAAATTTAGACCCAACAAAAATTGTTGAAGTTCAAACTGAAAAAGCTGGATGTTCGACATGATGGATGATTTAACAACTAAAGTAAATGCTGCTATAGAAGGTCTAAGACCTTACTTAATTAGCGATGGTGGAGACATGGAGTTAGTAGAAATAACCACCGAAAAACTCGTTCGTGTAAAATTAATTGGCGCTTGCAAGAATTGCTCTATGAGTCCAATGACGTTAAAAGCAGGATTAGAAGAAGCATTAAAAAATGTAGCTCCTGAAATCATAGGTGTAGAGGCTATAGAAAGTTAATAATTTTGTACCATTTTAATAAAAACACATTCCCATTAGAAACAACACTAATGGGAATTTTTATATCTATACTTTTATTTTTATCGGGATGTAATTCTAATGCTAAAAAAATAGCTCCCTTCACAACCAAGAGAAGTCTTACCAATAAGGCTGTTGAAGCAAAAAAATATTGCATAGAAAATAACTTCGATACCACTTACTGTATCCTTATAGATATGCAAATACCTTCTGGTAAATTTCGCTTTTTTGTTTGGAGTTTCAAGACAAGTACAATCCTCGATCAAGGTCTTTGCTCTCATGGTAGTTGTGGTAACATAGACTTACCTGAAGGGAAAGAACTTCCTTATTTTACCAACCAGCCAAATTCTCTTTGTTCCTCATTAGGAAAGTATAAGATTGGCAAAAGAGGTTGGAGTAATTATGGAGTTCATATCAATTATAAATTACACGGATTAGAACAAACCAATAGTAATGCTTTCAATAGAGTTATTGTACTACATTCTTTTGATAAACTTCAAAATGAAGAAATTTACCCTGCTAAAGCCATCGAAAGTTGGGGTTGTCCTGCAATTTCAAACCAACTATTGACCAGAGTAGACCAACGACTATCGAAAACAGAGCAACCAGTTTTAATGTGGATCTTTAATTAATAGCTATGATTGTCAAATTAATTCTCAGCATTACTTTTCTCAGCCTATTTGCATGTGCTAACAATGAAAAAAACTCCGTTAATAAAGTAAAACCCGAAGTTCTAAAGAAAAAAAATAAAGAAATTGAACCCTATACTTTAGATACAGTTCGACTATCCATCAAGGCAAATGAGGCATTAGAATTTAGTAAAAAAAACAACTTAAATACTCACTTCTGCATTCTAATAGATATGAAGATTCATTCTGGAAGGAAAAGATTATTTCTATGGGATTTTAAACAAAGTAAAATAATCTTGTCTGGGCTTTCTAGCCATGGATGTGGAAATTTATTATGGGGCAGTGATGAATCTAAAGACACTCCTACTTTTAGTAATTTAGCAGATAGTCATTTGTCTTCTATTGGGAAATATAAACTTGGAAAACGTGGTTGGAGCAATTGGGGAGTGCATATAAATTATAAATTACATGGGTTAGAAAAAACTAACACTAATGCGAATAAGAGAGTGATCGTTTTGCACTCTTGGGAAGCAATTGAAGAAACAGAAATCTATCCAAGAGGAACACCTGAAGGATGGGGTTGTCCTGCCATTAATAATAACGTTATGAAAAAATTAGATAAATATTTAATCAAAGAAAAAACACCATTATTACTTTGGATGTATCAATAAAAAAAAGGCTTTCTCCATTAAATAGTAGAAATTAGCTATTTTTAGCATTGTTTTTGATTTAGTAGTGTAATTATTGTAATAATTTTTACATTTTTACTACATTGAAAAATACACTTTATTATGAAATTATTTTTTATCTATCTACTTATTTTAGGAACTTCTTTCTCCTACTTAGCTCAGAACAAAACCGACAGTAAAGGAAAACAAGGTCCATGGGTTGTAAACTATGACGATGGGTCATCGGTAAGGTATAAAGGACAGTTTAGAAATGGGAACCCTATAGGTATATTTACATACTACTACCCTACTGGTGAAGCTTCTAGTGTAATGGAGTTTTCTGATTCGGGAACTAAAGCTTTTTGTAAAATGTATCATAAAAATAGTGAGTTAATGGCCATGGGAAATTACATTAACCAAAAGAAAGACAGTACTTGGTGGAGTTTTAATGACAGAAAACAAGTAATGCGACAAGAGCACTATAAAAATGACAAACTACATGGTGAATCAATTGTTTATTACCCAGCTAACCCAAAGGAAGAAAAAGTACTAAAGTTTGAAGTCACGAACTATGACAATGGTGTCTACCACGGCGAATGGACACAGTACTTTAAAAATGGAAAAGTGAAAGCTCATGGAGTTTATAAAAATGGTTATTTTGACGGACAAGTAAAATACTACTACCCTAATGGAAAACTAGAAAGCTCTGGCTGGTACAAGCACAATGTAAAAAACGGTTTTTGGATAACCTACGACCCAGAAGGTGATATAGAGATTAAAGCTTATTACTATAACGATAAAATATTAGAAGGTGAAAAGTTAGAGAAACACTTAGATAAAATTAAAAGCGAAAAAGCAAAGTAATCATCTCGATCTAAAGACCTTATCATAAAATCTGACTAACAGATTGTTAAGCTAGAAAAATTCATATTTTTCATTAGTATTAGGGTGAATGTCTTATCAAACAGTTTACTATTATTAAGTTTTTACTAATAAATTATAATAAAATACTTTTCAAGACACTTTTAACTACTGCTATTGAGAAAATAAATCAATTTAATAAATTGCAACTTTAAATATCTTCTATAAACGAAAAGTATACTGTACTTGTTGACTTGTATTAATATTAGTCTTGACTTCTCCTTTTGAATATTAATACTCAAATTCGATGATTAAAACCTATTCTTATAGCAACAAAAATTAACATTTGGCTGTTAGATATTAAAAATTAAAATGGTTATATTTGGCTAGGTGATAAACAACAACATTGTTTAACATAAAAAATAAACTATGAATTTATTTAAAAAGATACAATGGTTTTTAGCTGTACTAGCTATTTTCTTGATTATTCTTGCAACTAATCTAATCGACAAAAAGAATTTTCTAAAAGTGGAAAAATCAGTTGAAAGTATCTTTAACGAAAGGTTATTAGCTAAAGAGTTACTTTTAGATGTGAGCATTCAGTTCCATAAAAAAGAATTAGCTTATGCCTTAAATGATAGTACCTACTTACAATCTAAGAATAAAGAAGTTAATGCGAAAATAAGTGAGTTACTCCAACTATTTAATCGGGCTCAAAAAACAAGACAAGAAAGTGTTATCCTAAATGAACTCAATTTAAATCATCAAAAGTTAATTGAATTAGAATCTAGCACTCGATTAAAAGAAAACCTTTATAGTTCTGAGTGTGTTGATCTTTTTTCTGCCATTAATAATAACATTGTCGAATTGTCTACCGAACAAGTAAAAGAAGGGAAAAACCAAAAGCTTCATGCAAGTGATGCAGTAGATACAATGAAATTATTCTCAAAAATTGAAATTTACATGTTAGTTTTCTTGGGTCTTATTTTACAGTTTATAATTCTTTATAGTCCCAAAAAGAAAACAACATAAAGAAAGGTGCTTTCAAGAAAATTATTTTTAATTCTTCTGAAAAGTGTATTATCGTCTAATATAAAATTTACTCACTTTTTTGACTTTAATAGGTTTTCGCTAACAGAAGATTGCTTTCAAATAAAAACTAAAAGCCAGTAAAACGAGACATGTATTTACTCTTAATAATCAACATTATACTATATAACAGTTAAAATGAAGCAAATTATTTTAATCCTATTCATTTTAATAAATATTATGACTATTGCGCAATCAACTAAAAAAGCTATGCAACCTAAAAAAGTAACAATTGAAATCTGGAGTGACATTGTATGTCCGTTCTGTTTTATAGGTAAGAAAAAAATGGAGCTTGCGATTGCAAAGCTAAAAGCGGAAGACAAGGTCGAAATTATTTGGCGTAGTTTTCAATTGGATCCAGACTTTCCTATGGACAGCTCTATCTCTACAAACGAATATCTTGTTCAAAGGAAGGGATACCCAAAAGAACAAGTCAGCACGATGACAGCACAACTAACGGATCAAGGAAAAGAATATGGGATTAATTTTCAATTTAAAAAAGCTCGATCGTTCAATACTTTGAATGCTCATCGACTAATTCAATGGGCTAAAAACTTTGGAAAGTCTAATGAACTGAAAGAAGCGTTGATGTTAAACTATTTTACAGAAGGCCTTGATTTATCTATAACTAACAACCTGATGACTGTATTAGAAAAAGTGGGGTTAGATATTGAAAAAGCCAAACAAATACTGGATTCCAATGATTATAAAGAAGCAGTAGAACATGACATTTTCCGATCTCAAGAATTAGGAATTAGAGGTGTTCCTTATTTTATACTCAACGATAAAGCTACTATATCTGGTGCTCAAAACGATAGCGTATTTGAAAATATTCTTGCTGCTGCCTTAAAAAATATAAAACCTTCGAAAAATGGAGGACAAGAAGGAGTCTGTATTCCAAACGAGGAATGTAAGTAAACTTGTTTAAAACATTGAAACAAACATAATCATTTTAATATACCCTACATTAACAAACGAATAATTAGGGTTATAGACAGTTAAAAAATGAAATAGAGATAATTGAAGAGGTTATCTCAAATTGAACTATATTTATTCGTCAAAGATTTAAGATTAAATTTATAATAAACTTAATAACGATGGATATAGGTACAATTATTCTAGCAATATCATTAATAATCATCATGTTTGGCATGGGTTTGTCTCTAGTTAAGAATGATTTTATTCGATTATTTCAAAACCCAAAAGCAATAATAATTGGGTTATTGAATCAGATTATTTTATTACCAATTATAGCCTTTGTATTAATCTCCATATTTAATGTTGGAACTGATATAGCAATTGGTGTAATGATTTTAGCTGCTTGTCCAGGTGGACCAACCTCTAACCTGATTACCCATTTGGCAAAAGGAGATACTGGTTTGTCCATTTCATTAACAACTGCCAATAGTCTAATTACAATATTCACCATTCCCTTCGTTGTAGACTTTGCATTAACTCAGTTTTTAGATGTTGATGATATGGTGCAAATTAACAAATTGCAAACAATAATTCAGATTTTCGCAATCGTTATCATTCCAGTTTCTCTTGGTATGGCGTTGAAGAGTGCTAGACCTACTTTTGCAGATAAGATGAACCAACCTGTTAAAATTGCTTCTGGTGCTGTCTTGTTTTTAGTCATAACTGGATTAGTTTTAAAGAAAAAAGAAGACCTTATCCCCTATTTAAAACAAGCGGGGTTAATCACATTAGCATTAAATATTACAACTATGCTCGTTGGTTTAGGAACTGCGAAAATTGCAAAATTAAATTTAGCACAATCGCTTACGATTTCGATAGAGTCTGGAATTCAAAATGGGACTATGGCAATTGCTATTGCTTCAGGAATTTTAATGAATGATAACTATGCAATTGCTCCTGCTGTTTATAGTCTTATTATGTTCTTTACCGGTGGAATTATTATAGCTTTTGGAATAAAAACTCTAGGTTCAAAACAAGCTAATGAACATAAATAAACTTGGCTATGAAATTAAACAAAAAGCCTACATATAAAGAATTAGAAGATGAAATCTCTAAACTAAAACTGCTTTCTTCTATACAAGAAGAAAAAATAAATAGTAAAACTACTTTCCCTGAAAATATAGATCGTAATTTATCAGAGAATAAACTAAATTCTAAACTTCTGTTTGAAAATATGCCAAGTGCATTTATCTACGCAAAAGTTATTTATGAAAATGACAAGCCTATTGATTTTCAATTTATCGAAGTGAATAGAGCGTTTAATGAAAAAACAGGACTTAAAAATGTCATTGGTAAAAAAGAATCTGAAGTTCGTCCTGGAGTACAAATTTCAGATCCTAAAATGTTTACAATAGTCGGGCGTGTTGCAACATCGGGAGTACCTGAACATGTAGAGTATTATATAAACGCTTTGGGTAAATGGATTTCTGCCAAAATATTTTCACCAAAAAAGGGCTATTTTATTTCTATATCTGATGATATAACTGCACGTAAAAATGAAGAGAAAGAATTAATAAGAGTCAAAGAAAAAGCGGAAGAAGGAGAAAGTTATCTCGATAATATAATAAACAACATTGGTGACCCAATGTTTGTAAAAGATAATCAAAGTAAGTTAGTTGTTGTTAATGATGCTTTCTGTAAAATATTTGGCCTTACAAGGGCTAATATAATTGGGAAAACACTCGCTGAGGAAGTACCACTTGATGAGCAAGAAAATTTTTTAAAAATTGACAAACAGGTAATACTTAATGGAATAGAAAATGTTAGCGAAGAATCACTTACCATACGTGGTGGTGAAACCCGAAAAGTATCTACTAGAAAGACACGATTTATAAATTCAGAAGGAAAAACTTTTCTTGTTGGAGTGATTCGTGATATTACTGAGCGTTATAAGGCAGAAAATGAGCTAAAAATAGCTAAAGAGCATGCTGAAAAAAACGAAGAAAGGTTTCGCATTTTAATGCTAAACATGGAAGCTGGAGTTATTGTTCACGCTCCAGACACTTCTATTATACAAAGTAATATTCGAGCTTCTGAAATATTGGGACTAAGCCAGGACCATTTGAAAGGAAAAAAAGCCGTCAACAACGATTGGAAAGTTGTTAACCCAGATAAGTCTCCTCTACCTTTTGAAGAATATCCTGTTAACAGGATTGCAAGTAGTAAAACTTCAATAAAAGATCAACATTTAGCCCTTTTTCAACCAGGTAAAGATGACATTATTTGGATAACTGTAAATGGTTTCCCTGTACTAAACAACACCGGAGAAATAACCGAAATAGTAACCATTTTTATCGATATCACAGAGCAAAAACTATTTGAAGAGGCTCAAGTTAAACATCAAAGACTTAAAGCAATTGGAGAAATGTCTTCTTCTATCGCTCATGATTTTAATAATTCATTACAGGAAATGATGGGTAATTTAGAAGTAGTAAAATTTCAAAAAGAGCTATCGGAAAGTACTCTTGAACGTTTAAATAACATTAGTTCTATAATAAATGATGCAGCTGGGAGAGTTAGCGCATTGCAAAAATTTGGAGACACAGAAAATGAGAATAAAAATGCTAACCTCATCGACTTTAATCAGCTAATTGAAGATAGCTTAAGACAATCTCGTCCACTTTGGAAAGACAACATGGAAAAAGAAGGCTTGAGAGTCAATATGATAACCCATTTCGAAGAAATTCCAAAAATTAAGACTAATAGTGGGGAACTAAAGTCAGTCATCTATAATTTAATTAAGAATAGTATTGAAGCAATGCCAAAAGGTGGTAATCTCACCATTAAAACAAGTGTAAATGCTAAAGGTGTATTCGCCACTTTTTCTGACACAGGTTTAGGTATGGATGAAGAGGCTAAACTAAAAGTCTTTGAACCATTTTTCACTACTAAAGGGTTCAAATTAGGAAGGGGCTTAGGAATGAGTGGCGCCTACAGCATAATAAAAAAATACGGAGGGGATATAATTGTCAAATCCTCTGAGCTAGGTAAAGGGACTTCCTTTGAGGTTGTTTTCCCAATCTGTAACCAAGATGAAGTTAAAGTTTATAGGCATAATGAACCAAAAGAAATAAAACCACTTAGTATTCTGTGGGTTGACGATGACCTTATCATAACAAAATCTGCTTGTATGATGGTAAAGTCTATTGGTTACAAGTGTACCAGTGTAAACAGTGGGAAGAAGGCCTTAGAACATTTTAGTAATAACACCTATGACATAGTGTTTACAGATATTGGCATGCCTAAAATGAATGGATGGGAATTAGCTGATGCTATTAGAAGTAAGTATGGTAATAAAGTAAAAATAGTAGCAGTAACCGGATGGATAATTGAAGAGAAAGTTAAAGAAAAACACGGAATTGACTATGTTTTACAAAAACCTTTTTCTTTAGGGGGACTTAAAGAAGTGATTGAAATCATGTCAACATAATAAAGTAAAGCACATGACTTTAAACAAAGTTATGCTAAATTAATTTATCATAACTAGTTCTAAAAAATACTATAAATTTTAATCTTAGCTGAAACAGAGTTAGGTAAAATCAAGAAATTGGGAAAAGTAATTTTATCAAAACTCCTTTTTGAATACTAAAGGTAGTTGAAGCATCGATTTGGTCAGAAAGGTCTTTAATTAATTCCAGCCCCATGCCTTTCTTTGATGAATCTAAATCAAAACCCGGTCCATTATCATGAAAGATTAACTCTGCAGAATTACCTATTTTTTTTAAACTAATTACCAGCTTAGGAAATTGATTTTCATCATTAAAAGCATATTTAAATGAATTAGTCAAAATTTCATTAGCAATTAACCCACAAGGAATCGCTTTAGAAACGTCAATTATAATTTCTTCCATTTCAAAATCTATTTCAACACTCCTTTCTTTCGAATAGGATGTACTTAGCTTTCTAACTAAATCTTCTAAATACTTTCCTAAGCTAATGCTGTCAACATTCTCATTGGAGTGCAACTGCTCTTGAATCATAGACATCGAAAATACTTTGCCTTTAATGTCTTCTAGCAATTCTGAATGATAAACATCTTTCATTTTTGATTGCTGCAAGTTCATTAAACTAATAATTATCGCCATATTATTTTTCACTCTATGGTTAATCTCAGAAATCAAAACTTCTTTTTGTTTAATTATTTTTTCAAGCTCAACTCTATATTCTCTTTTCTTTTTTGTTTCTAAAGCCAAGGACAGCAATTGAGCTACAGACTGAGTGAATTTCTTTTCATCGTTAGACCATAAATGATGAGTTTTTACATGTTCAAAACATATTACCCCGATCATTTTCCCATCAGATCGCAGTGGGACATCAATCATAGAAGTTATATCATTAGGAATGATATAACTCTCTAATAATTCAGCATTTATAGGTTCAATTTTAGCATTATTAGATACAATTAATTGATTTTTTTTAAGAAACTTAAAGTAATTAGGGATTTTATTTTTAAATAAGGAACTCTCATTACTAAACAAGTTATTCACTTTTTTATAAGAAAGAAGAGATACTAATTTGGCTTGATTATTTTTAAATAGCCAAGCATTGCAACGGCTACAACCTAAAGTTCTTGATGAATTGGCCAGAATTTCTTTAGCAAAATTTATTATTTCACCATTATGTAAGTTTGGGCTCTTTGAAAGCTCCTCAATTGTTTTTAAATAATTTTGCATAAAACAAATATAGCTAAAACTTTGAAAAACAACTGCTAACACAAATTATACTCCACAACTATAGTCTTAATTAGAATAATACGTCATAAAAAAACGTACCTCATTCTCTCAAGAAAAATTAACTATAGTAAAATTCAACCTAACACAACCGAAAAGTTATATAGCTCATCGTTTATAATAATAACACTATTGCTTATTTAAAATAAAAAAAGTCCCTTTACAAGATTTGTAAAGGGACTTTTAAAATTGTTTTATTGATTTAGAATTAAGCCTTAGCTGCTGCTTTTTCCCTAATCATGTTTAATGCAGAACCTGCTCTATACCAATCTATTTGACCAGCATTATAAGTATGATTACACACGATGTTATCTTTACTTCCATCTGCATGAACAACTTCCAACGTTAATGTCTTTCCTGGTGCAAATTCATTTAAGTCTAAAAAGTTAAAGGTATCGTCTTCTTGAATTAAATCATAATCACTTTCATTTGCAAAAGTTAATCCTAACATTCCTTGTTTTTTCAAGTTTGTTTCATGAATTCTAGCAAATGACTTCACTAATACAACATAAACACCTAAATGCCTAGGTTCCATTGCAGCATGCTCTCTAGATGAACCTTCTCCGTAGTTATGATCTCCAACAACTATTGTAGGTATTCCAGCAGCTTTGTAAGCTCTTTGCGTAGCGGGAACTTCTCCAACTGCACCAGTCAATTGATTTTTCACAGCGTTTGTTGCTCCTCCAAATGAGTTTACAGCTCCAATTAAACAGTTATTAGAAATATTATCTAAATGCCCTCTATATCTTAACCATGGACCAGCCATAGAGATATGATCTGTTGTACACTTTCCATCTGCCTTAATCAACAACTTCATTCCTGCAATGTTCCTACCATCCCAAGGAGTAAAAGGAGTTAATAATTGTATACGATCCGAATCTGGATTAACCTTTACTTCAATACCACTTCCGTCTTTTGCTGGAGCAATAAACCCATTGTCTTCAACTGCAAAACCTTTAGAAGGCAATTCGTCCCCAACTGGTGGATCTAATTTTACTTGTTCACCTTTTTCATTCGTCAATGTATCTGTAATTGGATTAAAATCTAACCTCCCAGATATTGCTATTGCAGCTACCATTTCAGGAGAAGCTACAAATGCGTGAGTATTTGGATTTCCATCTGCTCGTTTCGCAAAGTTTCTGTTAAATGAGTGAACAATTGAGTTTTTAGGTGCATTCTTTGGATCAGAATACCTACCCCACTGACCAATACAAGGACCACATGCATTGGTAAAAATGGTAGCGTCTAAATCTTCAAAAGCTTTAATGATTCCATCTCTATCTGCAGTGTATCTAACTTGTTCAGAACCTGGATTAATTCCAAATTGTGCTTTCGTCACCAATCCTTTATCTTTGGCTTGTTTTGCAATGGATGACGCTCTAGCTAAATCTTCATAAGAAGAATTTGTACAAGAACCGATTAATCCCCACTCTACTTCTAACGGCCAACCGTTTTTAGTTGCTTCTTCGTTCATTGTTCCTACTTGAGTAGCAATGTCTGGTGAAAAAGGACCATTTAAGTAAGGCATTAAAGTATCTAAGTCTATTTCAATAACCTCATCAAAATATTTTTCTGGATTTGCATAAACTTCAGGATCACCTGTTAAGTGTTCAGCAACCTTATCTGCTGCTTCAACAACATCTGCTCTACCAGTAGCTGTTAAGTATCTACGCATTGAATCATCGTAACCAAAAGTAGAAGTTGTAGCTCCTATTTCAGCTCCCATGTTACAGATTGTACCT
>JAGXIB010000172.1 GCA_024635865.1 Flavobacteriales bacterium | reverse complement strand
CTACTCCTTTTACATAACTATTTACAGCATACTCAAACTTAATGTTTGCACAATGTACCTGCTGAGTGTCTAGACGACTAATTTTAAGGCATTCGATCCCTACATTTTTTATAGGGTTAATCCTCCTTATAAAAGGCTCTTTATTTATTGGATAATCAGTTCTCAATTTACTCTCTAAGTATATGGTATCTCCTATTACTTCTTTTATTTTTAATATTTGCCCAACTGTTTTTAAAGCCCAACTACTTGTTATAAAACTAGAGTCATTTTTATAAATTTGAATGTAATCAGACTCTGTAAAAACACTGCCCAACCCTTGATTCAAAATAAGAATAGAGTCTTGCAAAAAACTTGAATACCTAACCTCATAATTCGTGTTTTCTATCGTTCCTTCAACATTGATTAAATCGGTTTCGTTTGCATCTAAGTCAAAAACAAGTGTCGTATTTTCGGCCCCATTACCTTTCAACAGGATGTTATCTGACAATTGTAAAGGATCTGAAAAATAATAATTGCCATTTGGAACATATAGGATTCCTCCATTGACACTTAAAGCAAATAAGGATTGTTGAAACGCTTGAGAGTTTTCAGTTTGCCCATCACCTAATGCTCCATAATCCAAAACATTTACAGAATCAAAATACTCTACTTGTTGATTATTCCCTGCTCTTTCCCATTCATAAGTACGAAAAGAGGGTATCTGTTGTGCGTTATTAATTAAAATAACTAAAATGAAAACGAATAAACATCTATATTTTAATTTCATCTTTTTAATCTATATAAAGTGTTATAATCTCCTCCTTCAAATAGGATTGACAAAATAAACCCTTCCTTTTCACAAACCTCCTTTAACCTTTGTTTATCAATATAGAGCCATTTAAACCAATCTGTTTCAGCAGCTTCATAACTCATTTGATATTCTAACTCTCCTATATAATTATTAGGATTCAAGCTATATTCTACTTCCTCTTCTTCTATTAGATAAATCAAGTCTGTTGAATCGAAAATAAATTGACCATTTACATTTAATAAACTCATGCACTTATTTAAAAACCTTGGTAAAGTTGTTAAGTCACCGGCTAGACCTACTCCATTCATTAGAGAAATAATGGTATCAAATTTCTCTAAAGGACTATAAGCATATATATCTTCTAGTCTTACCTTCATTAAACCAAACTGCTTCATTGTCTCTACTGCGCCTTGGGATGTATCAATTGAGGTAACATCAAAACCATGATCTTGTAACCAAAGAGAATGACAACCAGCTCCTGCTCCAACTACTAAAGTTTTACCTCTACATAGTCTTAGCGCTTCTTGTTCTATTTCTGGCATTTGATTAAAACTTCGAAACAAATAGTCAACTGGAATTATGTCGGGTTCTGTGACATTACAAAACACATTTATTTCTTCTCCTCTATTACCAGACAGAAAAGAGAGACATGCATTACCAAATGGATCTGAACTTTTCATACGGTTTCCATAAACAGAAAAACTCGAAGCTAATTTAACTTCGAGTTTTTATTAATTATTTAAATTAATTATTTTATTAATCAGGGATGACAACAAAGTTAAACTCAACATCTAACATATCTTCAAACTCTTCTCCAGCATCTAACATATCCTCATCCATCTCATCGTAATGCCAATTAATGTTTAAAGTAACATTAGGTGGCTCTGCTATTTTTCCTAATTTAAGAATAATATCCATGATATACTTAGCAGACGATGAGTTAAAATACTCTAATTTAAAATTAGCATTAAGACTAATATCTCCAGCTGATTTAGAATATGCTTCATAATCATTTAACCAATCCATTATTGGTTGAAAAAACTTTTGCACATCTTCAGGCCTTGAGTCTCCTTCAAATTCTAATGCATGGTTCACAGGGTCTAAAACTACTTTAGGCGTGTTATCTGTTAATTCTAAATTTAATACTTCCATTTCTATTATTTTTTATGCTAGAATATCTACTCTAAGAGTAAAAAAATGTTTTTCGTTTATATGTTTATCAAAATTATACTTTAATTGACTTCCTGACTTCATCGCCATATCAATCAATCCTAATCCTGCCCCTCCTTTATCTGAAATAGTAGCTCTTTTTATCATCTCTCGGTATCTTAACTTTAACATATCTGCATCCATTAAGTTGACTTCTTCTATTCGAGATTTAATTGACTCTACTTCTGATGATTGAATTACATTCCCTACAACGACTGAAAAACCAGTCTCATTTTGCAGTAAAGTAAATACACCCTCATTCAGATGTTCATCCATTATCGTTGGCTTACTGGTATGTCTATGAATATTCTCTAGACACTCAACTAATACCTTATATGTCTTCTTTGCTGCTCTCTTTTTCTCTTCATATAAAGAAAGCTCTTTTTTAATATCGGTTAACAAAGTATTGACTAGCTTATAATTAAACTCACCATGAAAGACGTAAATAACCTTTCCATCTGTCATTAAATTAAATATGTCTAATATACTTTGTGCTTCCATGTTTATTATTTAAACTCTAATATAGGTCTACCTTGTGAAAACTGACCCTGAACGACCTATATCGATTGGGTTAACACACAAAACAGGGATTTGACTCTCATTTGTGATAATGTCTTGCTCGTAATTACTCAACATTCCGATTAAAGAGTTTTTTTGTAAGTTCATGATAGAAATTAAATCTCCATCTACTTCATTCGCAACTTCAATCATCTGACTCACAAAATCTCCTTTCTTTTTTACAACATGTGTTGTATTTCTGATTCCTTTTTCTGTTAAGTATCTTTTTGCCCAAGCTATGTTTCCATTTAATTTATGAATCAAAAACTCATCTGATTCTTTTGGAGTAACAATATGCACTTCAGAATCGAAGTACTTAGCCATATCAGCAACTACTTGAAGTTTTTGCTTTGTCTCATTATGTAAATCTAAAGGAACTACTATACAATCATAACCAGACTCTTTAATTGCTTGTGTCTGAACAATAATAAAAGGAACTTTAGAATTGGTTATTACTTTTAAAGCATTACTACCTGTTATTTTCTGCCAACCACTTGCTCCATGAGTCCCCATAACAATAAGCGTTGCACTTACTTCATCAGCAGCATCCCCTATATCATCGAAAATATTTCCAACTTTAATCATAGAAGTAACTTCTACACTCCCTTCAATGCTTTTTGCAAAAAGAACTTCTTGTTCAAGTTTCTTAGTCGCTTCTGTAATTTCCGCACTATTTTTAACAACATGTAAAATAACGACAGAAGAATGGATTGTTTTTGCTAATTCAACAGCATGATTAATCGCTGTATGAGCAACTTCCGTAAAATCTGTTGGCACTAATATTGGTTTTACACTCATTGTTTTTTATTTCTATTTTTCTAAAAATATGTTTTCTAGCGTAATATTAATTATTTTTATTGGTTTGTGCAAGGCTTGCTTTTAGAAGATAATCAAAACATGATAATTTTTCTATCTTTTAGTCATTTTTAACACTTTTGACACCATTTATTATAAATTTAACTTCTAAGTATAAATAAATAAAAACCCATACAAAACATGATTTAGAGCTTCTATTTTTGAGATATCAAATAGTTCCGTCATCAAATAAATAAAACCTAATATTACAAAAAACTTAACTGAGACTACCGTTATGTATCCTATCCATAGTTTCTCATTGTCCTTTTTGTACTGGTTTATAACGTAAAGGCAAGGAAAATAATATTGTATAAGTTTTTGAGCTTTTATTCTCACCATCTAAGTAGAGCTCCTCCTGCTATTATAAAAATCATTTGAAAACCAGCAGAGATAAACTTCAGGAACTTATTATTACTTTTAATTTATGCAACAATAGTTTCTTTATCTTTTTTTGATAAGTCTTTTGTGTTTGAAGGATTTACTCCTCCCATACTACATTTAACAGCAAATACTGCTCCTGGCTCAACGGATAATTTCCCAGTGGTTACTTCCCCTTCTATTTTAGATGTTGATTTTAACGACAACAATTCTCCGACTTTCATTGATCCATTTACCTTACCTTCTATTTCTGCATTTTGGCAAATTACATCTCCAGAAATTGAACCAGAAACCCCAACTACTAAACGACCTTTAGTCGAAATTACTCCTTTAACAAAACCATCAATTCGGATGTTACTTTCTGAACTTATATTCCCTTCGATTGTCGTTCCTTCAACTATTCTATTTAATCTCTCTGGAGAATTTGAGTTATTATTTTTACTCATTTTAGTATCGTTATTATTTTTAAACATAAGCCATGCTTTTGTACAAATATACTTTTTTTAACTCAAAAAGGCAAAATAAGCTTTTTTCAATAAACTATTCTTTAATCACTTTAGAAACTTGACTTTTTCCATCAACGGTTAAACGCACAAAATAAACTCCTCTTGAATAGCTCCTTAAAGAGACTTCTAGATAATCTGAATTATTTAAAAACTTTTTAATCATTTTACCTTGGGAATCATAAATAGTAAGATCAAACACTACTGTATGATCAGAATTAAAATATAAATAGTCGCTAGTTGGATTTGGGTAAATACTTATTTGGTTCATGTTAACACTCTCTATCCCCACTGTACCGACATATACCAACAAGGTATCTGAATCTAAACAACTACCGATACTTCCGTTTAAAATAACAGAATATGCTCCAGCAAACATAAATTCATGATAAGGAATTGCAAAGTTAGCAGTTCCACCATCTGCAAAATCCCACGCATAAGATCCAGCATTTGAATTTCCAACACCAAATTGAATACCGCTTCCTGTATTTATTGACGTGGCACTAGAGGTGATTTCTACTTCAGGAGATGGAAGAACTGTAATCGGCACTGTTCTAACTTGATTACAAAGTCCATTTATGCCCTCTACCGTTAAAGACTGATTTGCATCAGCAAATATAGTAACCTGTCCAGTCGTTTCACCATTACTCCATAAATAATCAGTCGCCCCGGAAGCAATTAAATCAAACTCTTGTCCTAAGCAAATTTCAACTTCAGAAGGGGAAACCTCTATATTTGGCATTTGATCTACCAGAACTACTGTTTCCAAGGT
>JAGXIB010000171.1 GCA_024635865.1 Flavobacteriales bacterium | reverse complement strand
TGTTTATGGTGCACAGTTTTGGTTGCATACAGAAATAGAATTTCCAGACGTTCCTTCAGATTTGTATTTTGCAGATGGATTTCAAGGTCAGCGAGTATTTATTATTCCTTCAGAAAATTTAGTTGTTGTTCGGTTTGGATTATCTAGCAAAGGGCCTGTAGATTTTAATCAATTACTAAAAGAAATTATTGAAAGTTTGGATTAACTTATTTTAGTTAAAATATCTTTAAATTCACTTAATATCAAAGCAGTTGCTCCCCATACTATACTGTTCTGAAGTTCATAATAAGGAGCGTCGATGTAAAACTTATCCTTACTGTAGTTATTTACAGAAATTTTCTTGGTCTTGACAAGAGACTCATCTAAAAGTTCAGAAATTGGAATATCTATTATTCTCTCAACTTCTCTAGGGTCTGGAAAATAGTTAGGCTCAGCATCTAAAAAGCCAATAAAAGGAGTGATTAAGAAATTACTTGGCGGAATATAAACTTGGGTTAATTGTCCTAAAAGGTTAATTCTTTCTTTACTTATTCCTATTTCTTCTTCTGTTTCTCTTATGGCAGCTTCCTTTATTGTTTCATTTTTTTCTAGTTTTCCACCTGGGAAAGAAATTTGCCCGCCGTGTGTTCCATTATAATTAGGCCTTTTAATTAATGTAAAATTTATGCTATTATTTTTTTCATGCAATAGTAGTAGTGTTGAAGCTAATCTAGGAGTTATTTCAGTGCTTAAAACCTCTTTTGCATTAGCTCTTTTGTAGGGAGCCATTTTTAAATGAGAGGTTTCTCCTGGGAGTTGATTATCAAGTTCAAAATATAAAGACTTAAGTAATTTCTTCAGTTTAGACATAGTTAAAAGATGTAATCTACTGAAATATAGTAGTTTTTAGTTATTGTTCACAATAAAAAGATATATATTTGCCCTTGAAATTATGTGTTTTAACCTGAAAAAAGGTTGATTCAAATAGCTAATAACAAAAAAATGAAAATAGTTGCTTTAAGTTTATTGCTAATGACGTCGTTTCTAGGCGATGTTGATGATAATGAAAAACAATTATATAAACAAGCTAATTCTGCCTTTGAAAAAGGAAATTACGAAGAAGCTATAAAAAAGTATGAGGAATTAACTGAATTAAATGGTACCAATAGTGAGTATCATTTTTTAACAGGACTATCTTATTACAAGTCTCGTAAAGACTTATCTAAAGCAGTAACATCATTCAATAATACTATTGAAACTTTTGATGGAGATACTATTGCGGAAGCTTATTATTACCTTGGTCGCTCATACAGAGAAAAAGGTGATTTTAAAAAGGCGAAATCTACTTTTCAAACTTTTGAAAGGTTTTTAAAGAAAAATGAGACAGGAAATGCTTTAAAGACCGAAATAGAAATGGAGTACTTGTGGGTTGATAATGCAATAGCTTATGAGGCAAAATTAAAAAATGGACTTCGAGTAGAAGGAATGAGCAATAAGCTTAATAGTGTTTATGGAGACTATGCACCTGTTTACATCGAAGAGTTAGATGTATTAGCTTTTACTTCGAGAAGACCGGGAGTTTCTAACGAATTGGCTTTTGATAGTCAATATTTTGAAGATATTTATTTTTGTAAAAGAAAAGATGATGAATGGGTTTTGTTAACAGAAGAGGAAAGTGATTTTATATTCAATGTAGAAAACACCAAAGGACATGATTCTTACATAACATACGAGAGTAAGAAAGATATGTTTGTTTACAGAGAAAATAAAATTTTCCAAACTAAATTTGAAAATGGAGAGTGGACTGAACTAGAAGAGTTTGAAGTTGTTAATGATAAATCAAAGCATACAACAAGTGCTGCTTTTTCTCCTGATGGTAAAACATTGTATTTTTCACATAAGCAAAAACTAGGAGAGGGAGGAAAAGACATTTATAAAGCCGAATTACAAGCGGATGGTAAATGGGCTAAGCCTGTAAGCCTTAAAGTTGTTAATACTAGATTTGATGATGATGGACCATTTGTTTCTAAAGATGGTAAAACATTATATTTTTCTTCTAAAGGACACAATAGTATGGGAGGATTTGATTTCTTTAAATTAAATTTAACTGATCCAAATTCTAAGCCAGAAAGATTGCCAGAACCATACAATTCTTTAGCTGATGATATTTTTATTGATATCAGTAATGATGGTAGGCATGGTTTTGTCTCTTCCAACAGAAATGGTTCTGTCGGTGGTATGGATATATTTGAGGTCTTCTTTAAAGCCTACGAAACTCAGTTTGAAGGTTTAGCGATTTATGAAAATGATCAATCTCCTGCTTCTGCCGAAATTATTATTATTGATAAAGAAACAAATAAGGAGATAAAAAGAATAACTCCAGATGCTAAAACGGGTAAGTATAATGTTAAGTTAGAAAATAATAAAACATATATTTTCAATGTAAATGGGACTGAAAAAAATCAAGATTTTTCAGCTGAGATATTAGTGCCAGAACAAGATAGAGACATTCAATCAATACAAGTAATAGAATTGAAGTCTTTAATGGATGAAAATGGTCAAAATAATGCAAACGTATTAACTATAAAATCTGATTTTGATAATAATAATTCAGATAATACAATAGCTAGTAAAGGTAAATTTGATACTACTAAAGAGTTGTATAACGAGGTAAGCTCTAAAATTGATATTGAAGTATTTAATATTGCTGATGCTAAGTTTGAAAGGTTCTTTGGTTATAATCAAAATGAGGTTTCTAACTTAGAAAGGTTTAATACATTCTTAAAGAGTATAGAAAAGGCCATCGAGATAGAAAAGAACATTACAATCGAGATAGAAGCTAGTGCATCTAAAGTTCCAACAAGGACATTTAGAACAAATACGAGGTTAGCAGAGAAAAGGGCTTCAGTATCAAGAAATGCGATTGAGGATTATTTTAAAGCTAAAAATATAGACATTACTAACGCTATTACTTTTAAAGAACAAAGTAAAGTTCAAGGTCCTGATTACAAAGGAGACTTTGAGAAGAATAGAGCTACCTACGAGAACTTTCAGTTTGTTAAAATTGATGTCTTAAAAGCAAAGGAATAAATCTATTATAAAGTATTAAAAAAGGCTCTTATACAAATTGTATAAGAGCCTTTTTTGTGTCAAGTTGATTAATCCTCTTAGTACATAAACTGATGAATAAAAAAAGGTCGTATAATTATAATTATACGACCTTTTGCGGACAGTGAGGGATTCGAACCCCCGGTACCTTACGGTACACTGGTTTTCAAGACCAGCGCATTCGACCACTCTGCCAACTATCCGTTTTAGTTTAGCGATGGCAAAGATAGAATTGTTTTTTAGTTAACCAAACTAAATTCATAAAAAAAGTAAGAAAAATTAGTTACAAATGATCTTCAATTCTTTCTATAAATGCTAAGGCTTTGTCTTTCAGTTGGAAGACTCCAGGTTCTTCCATTGGAATGTGTCCACAGTTTTCTAAATAGATCATTTCTTTATTGCAGGCTAGCCGATCATAAAAAGGTTTAGAAATTTCCCAAGGTATAATGTAGTCTTTTTCAGGCTGAAAAAAGAATAGCGGACAGTGATTAAAGTTTTCTGGTTCTACAGCTGGCTTAGCTTCAAATAAAGTTCTTAAAAACTTCAAATAGACCCAAGATCCAGAACCAACTTTATCTTTTTTAAGTTTATTTACAAAAGTCTGATCGTTAGCCATTGCCCACATTTTAGTCGTTATTTTTATAGGAACTTTTAGGTTATCAGTAAGTCTTTTTAATGAACCTAAGGTTTTAGCTCCTGTTTTTCCTATAAATGCATTTCTAGAAAGTTGAACCTGCACAATAGGGTCAGAAGTATCTGCTAAGCTAGAGACCATGATTCCTTTTATATTTTTATTTAAACAAGCGGCATGATAAGCAAGCATTCCTCCTAAACTTATTCCACATAAAACAATAGGGCGTCCGTCTTTTTTCATTTCAGCATTGACTAAGGCATCTACAAGTTTAACCCAAGTATCATAACTATTTGGCTTTCTTATTTCTGTTAATCCAAAACCAGGCATGTCTGGAGAAACACATTCATATCCTAGTCCACTTAATACAACGCCCATAGGAGCCATTAACCTTCCGTTTCCACCTCCTCCATGAACAAGTAATACCTTTACTTTTTTATTGTTTTCTTTAGGAATGTATCGGTCTAAGTGAACGGAATATTCATCCCACTCCCAATATTCCTCAGAAGGTTTTGTTTGTTCCGATATTCTAAACTCTTCAGGGTAGTAACTTTGAAACTCTTTCCATGCAGGAAATTCATCGTAAAACTTTTGATTATCCATTTTTAATTTCTTAAATATTTTAAATTAACTCCGTACAATATGCTAAAAATAGTGGAGAAAATCAGGTTTGAAATCATAGTTAATGTGGTCATAGCGTTTTCAGAGGGGTAATAAATAAATACAATTAAGAAAAAAGCCACTTGACATCCTAAATAAAGCCAAAATCCAACCTTTTTAAGATTGAACATAAGTAAAGCTGCAAAACCTTCAACTAAATAAAAGATTAAAGTAAAAAGATTTATTGAAACGATGTTGTCTAAAATAAAAATGGTGTACTCTTTATAATCTTTCATGTATTCTCTCAAGATGGGATTGTCATTAGGCATTTGTTCAAAAACAGCCATGCTCTCTTCAAGTTGGTCGGCAGAGTTCCCACTACTAGTGATTGAAATCACACTGCTTAGCGTAGTCATGGCTACAGCGATCCAAGTAAGTATAATTAATACTGTTAAAAATGGAGGTCTTTGATTTTCGTTATTATCATTGTAGTTAAAATCATCTTCAAAAATTTCTTCACTCATCTTTTTAGTAATGTTTTAATATTTTCCTCCAAATTAAAGAAAATTCGTTAATTTAATAACAAACAAGATTTCATTTTATTAAAATTGTTAATAAAATGATTAATAACTCTTCTTTAAGAACTAGTGGCTTAAAATCATTTGACTTAAATTTGTATTCTAGTCTATTATTACTTAAGATTAACATAGGCTAAATTAATTTTTATTAAGAAAAGAAATGAAATTTATAGTATCAAGCACAGCTCTATTAAAGCAATTGCAAGCAGTTGGAGGAGTATTAAATAGCTCTAATACATTACCGATATTAGATAATTTTTTGTTTGAAATAAACGAGAAAGAATTAACAGTATCTGCTTCTGATTTAGAGACGACAATGACTACACAGTTAGAAATTGAAGCGAAGGAAACTGGAAGTGTTGCTGTTCCGGCAAAATTATTAATGGATATCTTGAAGACTTTTCCAGACCATCCATTAACTTTTTTAATTGATGACAATAGTTTTGCAATTGAAATTGCCTCAGACTATGGAAAGTATAAGTTAAGTGGTTACAATGGGGATGAATTTCCTAAAGTTCCAGTGATAGAAGACCCTTCTAAGATTACTATAAATTCAAATATTTTATTTAGAGCAATAGAGAAGTCTATTTTTGCTGCTGGGAATGATGACTTAAGACCCGTAATGAGTGGTATATTTTGTCAACTAGACACGGATAGCATTACTTTTGTAGCTACAGATGCTCATAAGTTGGTTCGTTATAGAAGAACAGATGTTAAAGCTGAGAAAGCTGCCTCTTTCATTATACCAAAAAAGCCAATGACTTTAGTGAAGAACTTATTAAGTGGTTCTGACGAAGAGGTGGTATTACAATACAATGAAAGTAATGCTCAATTTGAATTTGGAAGTTTTAAATTAGTTTGTCGTTTAATAGATGGTAAATACCCTAACTATGAAGCAGTAATTCCAAATGAAAATCCAAATAGAATGACAATAGACAGAAAGTCTTTGTTAAGTTCTATCAAAAGGGTTGCTATTTTTGCGAATAAAACAACACATCAAGTTCGTTTACAATTAGACAATAGTAAGTTAGTTTTAAATGCAGAGGATTTAGATTTTGCAAATGCCGCGAATGAACGCTTAACTTGTTCTTATGAAGGAGATGAAATGGAAATAGGTTTTAACTCTCGTTTTATATTAGAGATGTTAAATAATATTGATACTGAATTTGTGGTACTAGAACTAAGTGCTCCAAATAGAGCAGGTATTCTTTTACCAGAAAATCCTGAAGATGCAGGAGAAGATATTTTGATGTTAGTAATGCCGGTGATGTTAAATCATTAAAGTAGAAATTATAATTAATTTTAAAAGCGAGTTTCTTTAGTTAGAAACTCGCTTTTCTTATTTAAGCTGTTTAAAAAATGGTAGGAAGTAAATAAATCGTATTTTTGTAAAAATCATAAATTAAAAAATTTTATACAATGCCAAAAGCAATTTATAACGTTCCGTATCCTATCAACGAACCAATTAATTCTTATGCTCCTAATACTCCAGAAAAAGAGTCATTAATAGCAAAATATAACGAAATGTATAACCAGTCTCCAATTGATGTTCCAATGCACATTGGAGGAGAGGAAGTGAGAACTAACGATAAGAAACCAATGAGTCCTCCGCATGATCATAAGCATGTATTAGGACATTTTAATTATGGTACAGCGAAACATGTTGAAGATGCAATTGATGCTGCATTGAAAGCTAAAAAAGATTGGGCCAATTTACCTTGGGAACACCGAGCGGCTATCTTTTTAAAAGCAGCTGATTTGTTAGCAGGACCATTTAGAGATAAAATGAATGCAGCTACCATGTTAGCGCAGTCTAAAAATGTAATG
>JAGXIB010000170.1 GCA_024635865.1 Flavobacteriales bacterium | reverse complement strand
TAAAGTTTCCATCAAAATCTGTAGTTGCCCCAGTTTTTAAGTTTCCATTTTGTTTTAAGGTAACATTTACAAATGGTAAAGGCTCTCCAGATTCATCTAAAATAGTTCCTTTTATCGTTCCTGTACCATTTTGTGAATAGGATAACCCAATACTTAGCAGTATTAAGACAAATGATAATGTAATTTTATTTAACATAGTATGTTGTTTAAGTTCTTTAACTACAGTGTTTTAGGTTTTTTTTTATGCTAATTTTCAGCATTTTTGGCCTAATATACAACCCACAAAGAAAATAATTCTTTATGAATAATTAACACTTTTTTTAAAATAAAACAATTTTAAATTAATTCAACTTGTTTTCAAAGCTATTTTATTTTATTGTATTTTCTTTAGTTTAATTAGTTTTAGGTTGTGAATAATGCATAAACGGTAATTTAAAAAGTATTTATATGGTTTAAAAAGTCAGTTAGTTTTCTTCTTGATACAGGTACTAATTTTCCGGAACTTAAAATTGCAACATTTCCTTCTGATCTAGAAAACTCTTTTAGATGATCTTTAACATTAATTATATGTGATTTATGAACCCTGTAAAAAACAGAAACATCTAAGTTTAGTTCATATATTTTAATGTTTTTACTACTTAAGTGCCTTTTTCCGTTGTTTAAATAGATCATGGTATAGTTATCACTTGCCTCTAGGTGCATTATCTCTTTATTTTTTAATATGATATAACCGTCCCTTGTAGGAATACTAATTCTGTCTATTGCTTTTGGCTCTATAACCTCTTCTATGAATTCATTTAGCTCTTTAGTAGTTCTTTGCTCAGTAGTACCATGCATTTTTAGTGTTTTTTTAGTAGCATTTTGCAAGTCTTCGATACTAATCGGCTTTTCAAGATAGTCAATCGCATTTGCCTTAAAAGCTTTTAAGGCAAACTCATTGTATGCAGTTGTAAATACAACGGAAAAGGTTGGGTTTGGGATGGACTTTAATAGCATAAAACCATCTTCATTTGGCATTGCTATATCTAAAAACACTACGTCGGGGTTTAGATTTGCAATCTTTAGTCTTGCATCAGCTGCGCTTTCAGCAGTTTCTAAACCTTCTATTTCTGGACAAAACTCGTCAAGCAGTAACTTAAGATTACTTCTTGCATTAAATTCATCATCAACAACTATTGCTTTTAATTTCCTCATATAATCAGATTAAATTCAGTTTGTTCTGAACAAACGTTTACTAAATTAACAAAATTTAAGGAGGCAAACCTAAAGTAAAATAGATAAAAGGAAGCTCTGAATGTAGAAAAGGAAATTATTGTACGATTAATTTATTGATGATAACCCTATTTTTAAATTCAGTTTTCATAAGGTAAAATCCAATATTAAGTGATTCTTCATACTTATATTCCATTAAATTTGTTTTAATTTTTTTAATAGTTTTCCCTGTGTTATCTATTAAGTAGACTGTTTTTTCACCTTTTGAGCTGAAGCTAAGAGTAAACCTTCCAGATGAAGGGTTAGGGTAAATCGTTTGTGTAAATAATCTTTCTTCTTTTATCCCCACAAACTGATGAATAACTCCTACAGCATCTAAATCAAACCCAGAGGATGGGTAAGGGGTGGGGAATGGGTCGTTAATTTGATTTTGAGAATTGTCAAAACTTGTATTGAAGTTATTAATAACTCCAATAACATCTATAATTTTTATGTAGTTAATATTATTAATGTCAATCGATGATGAATCAACAAGTTCCTCTAAGTCAAATGGGGTTCCAAACCCAGCTTTATATTTACCAGCAAGGTTGTAAATGTTGGACGCGTCGAGTGCTCCAAAGCCATCAATTTGAGTTATATTTTGAGTTTCAGAATAATTAGGAAATCGAACATAGTTAACTCCGTCTGAGCTTACTTCTACAAATGCTAGTTCTAAATAGGTATCGTTAAATGCATTTTCAAAAATAGCAAAGTCATTTCCTATGCCATTAAATATTGGGTGTTCAAAAGTTAAGATTGCTTCTCCTTTATCACCTAAGCTAACAGTTCCGTTAATTCCTGACTTACCTATTGCGCTATTTCCATTTCCTACACTAGCTTTTCCTAAAGTTGTGTCTAAAATATTTTGCCAACCTCTATTTACAGTACAGTTTGTTGCCCAATTTATAAAAATAGCTGAATCTTTATGAATAGCAGTTGTCCCCATAGATGATGCATTAGGAGCGTAACTACCTTGAGCTAATAGAAGAATACTGTTGGTAAGAATTAAAAATAGACTAGTTAATTTCTTCATGTTATTATAAATAAGTGGTGCTATTGTTTAATTAACCTAGTTGTTGAAATATTACCGTTTTGATTTAATAATAAGGTATAAACTCCAGTTGAAAGCTCTGAAACATTTATAGAACTTAATGAAGAGCTAATTTCTCTTTCAACTACTTTTTGTCCTGAAAGGCTATAAATATAGAGGGTTCCAGAATCTATAACTGTACTGAACGATAGGATTGAGCTAGCTGGGTTGGGGTATACTGATAGGTTATTAGTATTGACCTCCTTAACAGATGTAAATCCAAAATTAATATTATCTATTGCTAAGTAAGAAGGAGTATTCATTCCAAAATTACCATTGTCACTAGAAGACTGTTCAAACCTTATTTTATTTATCTCCCCAAAGCTTGTTAAATCTATCGAAGTCCAGTCTTTTATAATATAGTCCTGTGCATTATCGTTAAAACGATAATCCGCTAAGTAAAATTTTATCGTATCCACCGAGTTTCCAGCAGCATCGTATCCAATTATGTCCAATAAAAACCAATCTTCATCGTCTCCAGTTACCCCTCCAAACTTCTTAGCAACGTTATCTCCATTTAACATAGAGTAGGCAGCATAATTATTATTTGTGACACTTATGCTTCCAAAGGTTGCAGTAGCGTTATTTTCTAGTTGTATTTCTTTGCCAGGACTAATGTATGCTATGGCATAGTTATCAGAGCCATTAGCTCCACCTCCTGCGTAACTATTGTAAGCTCCAGGTAAAGATGGAGTGGTGTCATCGGTCTTATTAGAGAAAGCCCAGCCATCAGAGAAGTATCCATACTGAGAGTTCCATTGATTAGTCATGACTAATCCAGAAAACACAAAGGTACTATCATAAGCTGTTGTGTCCGAATTTGGAGTTCCTGAAAGATCAGATCCGTCATAAGCTGAATTTGGAGCTAGCGTGACAGACTCAAAGTCAACTGTTTGTGCATTAGAAAAATTAGCAAATGCTATTGCTATTAATGTGTAAAATTTTTTCATCTTTTTTTGTTTATGTGAGTTAATAAAAAAGATAAAAACAGAGAATATATAACTATAGGTTGTTTAATCTACCAATTAGCTACTCTAATGCCTTTATCCCGAAAGCGTTAAGTTTGCAAATTGGCAGGTCTTCTGACTCGTTTCATTACTGGTTTTCCTTCCCGCTTAAAAAAACAGTGGATAAATAAACCAGCGTATACAAAACTTACAGCTACGGGAATAGTTCAAGAATTTCACTTGATTCCCTTTTAATTTCGAAAATCGAAAACCAAAAAGCGATGCAAATGTAATTAAAAAATAATTTAGAATAGGGTAGAATAAACTTTATTGATATTAATTTCATTTGGAGTAGTAGCAATGAAACGTTGTTCCTTATCTATTAACCATACTTTAGAGCAGTGTTTTAAAGCAACGTCAACTTCATGTGTAGCACAGAGAATAGACTTTCTCTCTTTTATCGCTATTTCTTTCAATAGTTGAAAAATAAAGAATTTATTTTTTATATCTAGGTGAGCAGTAGGTTCATCAAGTATTATTATTGGAGCATCTTGTATCAATGCTCTAGCAATTAAGACTTTCTGTTTTTGGCCATCTGAAAGTTGGTGAAAGTATTTTTTTAATAATTGGCCAACCTCTAATTTGTCTATATATTGATTGATGATTTCAATGTCTTTTGCTTTCAGTTGACCAAGTAAATTTAAATATGGAAGTCTTCCTAAAGCTAAGATGTCATAAACAGTTAAGTTTAAATCAAACCGATGATTAGTTGAGACGATTGCAATTTTTTTTGATAGTTGATATTTTGAATAATGACTAAGAAGCTTACTTTCTAGCTTTACTTCTCCCTCTTTACTTTCTATCTTTTGAGTTAACGTTTTAATCAGCGTTGATTTTCCAGCTCCATTTGAAGCTAATAAAACAACAAAATCTCCTGGGGCTAAAGAACTATTTATGTTTTTAACGATAGATTTTTTATAGCCAATAGATAGGTTTGATATAGCTAACATTTTATGCTCCATGAAAGTTACGTTGTTTAAGGATTACATAAATGATAATAGGTGCAGCGATTAAAGAAGTTACAGCATTTATAGGAAGTTGTAATTCGGAAAAAGGAAACTGAGCAATACTATCGGCAATTACCATAATTATCCCCCCAGTTAACCCTGTTAAAGGAATAAGAAAATTATGGTTAGAGGTTTTTGTTTTTATTTTTACCAAATGTGGAACAGCTAAGCCAATAAAAGCTATAGGTCCACAAAAAGCGGTTATTCCTCCAGTTAAAATCCCTGTGCTAAAAATTATTAAGTAACGAGATTTTTTAACATTTACGCCTAAAGACTCCGCATATTCTTCCCCAATTAATAAAGCGTTTAGCGGTTTGATGAGAAATAGGGTAAGGAAAACACCAGTAACTACTATTATAAAAAGAATTCCGGTGTCAAATAGCGTGGTAGAATTTGTACTTCCCATGGTCCAAAGAATATATTTTTGAATACTTTCTGCATCTGTAAAATATTGTAGAATAGTAACTGTAGCTCCAATAAAACTGCTTAGAATAACTCCAAGAATTAATAAGATAATTCCATTGCCGATTCTAGAAGCAATGATTAAAATAAGAAACAAGACAGAGATAGATCCTATTACAGAGGCCAACGCAATTGAAAACCCATTATTAAAAAAAGATAAACCAAATAATGTAGAAGACATCGTTATAAGAGCAACTCCAAGGCTTGCTCCTGAAGTAACTCCCAGTATAGAGGGTCCAGCTAAACTATTTCTAAAGTAGGTTTGCATCATTAATCCAGCAATGGATAGTCCAATGCCAGTTAATAAAGCGGTAAGAATTCTTGGAAGTCGAATATCTATAATAATAAAACGATGTGTTTTATTAGTTTGTTCTCCCCAAAGCGTCTCTAATATTGTTTCAAAGGGAAGACTTTCGGATCCAATAAATAGTGCTCCAAAAGAGATTAGAGTTAACATCCCAAAAAGGATTAATATATTTCTTAATTGCTTCGACAAGGTATTTATGGGTATAATTTAGAAAAGAAAAGTAAAGAGTCTTCTTTGCAAGCTTCAAGTTTAAATAGCTCAATGTAATCTTTCAGGATTAAGTCAGGGCGCAAAGATCCTTTTTCCCAATAATCATTTCCTCCAAGCTTATTTAATCTTTTATTTTGGTTGTAAACCCTTCCTTCAACCGCATTCAAAAATGAAAAATAGCGATCATCATCACTTGTCATCTCTTTTAGGTTACTGTAATTTGGGTTTAGCCAAATGTTAGGGTCAATTTGCTTATTTGCAATGGTTTCAAAACTTAGGGGTAAACTTCCTTTGGTAGAATCATTAATCCAAGGGTAAGTCCCTCCTGCATCTTTTATGTATTGACTAGCATAACTATTGCCGCCAGGAATATACCAAACACCATTATAAAGCGAAGAAAATAAAATACTAGGCTTTTCTTTGCCCTTTTTATGCTTTAGTTGGTTATAGTTAGATTTAATGGAGTTGAAAATTGTATTTGCTTCCTCATTTTTATCGTATAGCGCTCCAAAAAATTTGATCCATTCTGCTTTTCCAAGAGGGTGGGATTCTTGCCAATCATAGTTCTTAATAAAAGGTATTCCAGCAGTGGATAGTTTCTGAATTTGTTTTGCGGTTTCACCTGGAGTTCCTATTGTTATTATTGCGTCAGGAGAAGAAAGAAGAATTGCTTCTAAATTTAATTGACTAGAACTACCAATCGTAATTACTTTTTTTGAAGCTATTCTTTTTAGTAGTTTTGGGTTGTAAATATAGTTTTCGTTCTCTACTGCAATAATAGAATTAAGTTCTCCTAACGTATCTATCATACTCAGGTAAGAGGTTGAAAAAGGAATAATGCTTTTTAGAGGGATGTTTAAAATAACCTCATTACTTTTTTTTGTATACTCTTGACCTTTTTTTAATAACACAAATGTCTGTTCGGCTTTGTATTCTTTAAAGGGGCTTTTAATGATTAATTTTCTAATGTTATTATGTTCGGTTATTTCAAAACAATTTGCATAATTTAATGGAGTAGCTAGAGCTACGTTTTTTTCTTCACAAGTAGAACGTTGTTCTTTGGTTTTTTTTTGATCTGTTTTACAAGACAACAGTAAAAAAATAATAAGTAATGCTATTAATTTATACATAGTGGTACAAATATACTATAAACTTTGTGGTTTAAATTCTAGGAATTAGTTTTGCAACTGTGTTTATAGATGTTCATACTCATAATACAATACCAAATAAGAATAGTGTAGCTAATGTTATTCTAGGTAAAGATACTATATCTAAACACGGGTGGTTTTCTTTAGGGATTCATCCTTGGTATATTGAGGGCTTTGAAGATAGCCTTATTGTTCTGGAAAAAACATTAAACCAAGGAAACTCTAGTCTAGTTTTTATAGGAGAGTGTGGCTTAGATAATTTTGTAGCAGTGGATTACAAAGACCAAGAAATTATATTTAAAGCTCAAATAGCTCTTGCTGAAAAGTATGAAAAGCCATTAATGATTCACTGTGTAAAAGCTGTCTCTTATACACATCTCCGAGCCCACGAGACGCTCATGAATCTCGTATGCC
>JAGXIB010000169.1 GCA_024635865.1 Flavobacteriales bacterium | reverse complement strand
GATGGAAAGTAATGGTGAACCCGGTCATGTAAACATATCCGCAGATTTATATAATATAGTAAAGGATAAATATGAATGTACCTATCGTGGAAAAATAGCGGCGAAAAATAAAGGTGAAATAGACATGTACTTTGTCGACAGAATAAAACCACACTTATCAAAAGATGAAGAAGGGACTATTCCAAATCAAAAGTTTAAAGACTATGTCAACCTTCATATCTACAGTAGTATTAATTACAGAAAAGCTGAACGTCATATCATGAGACTGCTTGAAAAAAAGCTTTCTCCAGGTTTATTCTATCATGGAATTCACCACACACTTGATGTAGTTGATTCTATAGAACGTATTGCTATTATGGAAGGAGTATTAGATGAAGATATTTTCGTTCTAAAATCTGCAGCTACTTATCATGACGCAGGCTTTGTTGAACAGTATGATGCGAATGAACCCGTTGGAGCAAGAATGGCTACTGAAATATTACCTAAATATGGTTATACTCCAGAACAAGTAAAACAAGTAGAAGCGTTAATTTATGCAACTCGTATTCCTCATAACCCAAGTAATTTATTAGAACAAATTATTTGTGATGCAGATTTAGACTATTTAGGTCGTGATGATTTTTTCGAAATATCGGATACCTTACGAAGAGAATTGAGGGAGCATGGGAAAATTGATAGTGATAGGACATGGGATGAAATTCAGGTAAAATTCTTAACTATGCATAAATATTTTACTGATTCTGCAATAAAGTTAAGACGAGCTGAAAAATTAAAACACTTAGCTATTATAAAGCAGCGTTTAATCGATAATAACTATAAAGATTAACAATAATTTCTATTAGTTCATGTTATTAGGTTACACACTTTAATTTTAAACTACAACTATAATTATGGCAAAAATTCTTTGGGCTGACGATGAGATCGATTTATTAAAACCACACATTCTCTTCTTAGAGAGTAAAGGGCATGATTTAACAACTGTAAACAGTGGTAATGATGCTGTAGATAAAACAAATGTAAATAACTTTGACATTGTCTTCTTGGATGAAAATATGCCCGGATTAACTGGCCTGGAAACTTTAGAAAAAATAAAAGCTAAACACCCGAGTATTCCTATTGTAATGATTACAAAGAGTGAAGAAGAATCCATAATGGAAGAAGCTATTGGAGGGAGAATTTCTGACTATTTAATCAAACCTGTCAATCCTAATCAGATTTTATTAGCAATAAAAAAGAATCTAGAAGGAAAGCGTCTTGTTAGTGAAAAAACTTCTTCTAATTATCAGCAAGAGTTTCGACAAATCTCTATGGATTTACAGGAGCGTCTTGATGAAGAGGAATGGGTAGAACTATATAAAAAAATAGTCTATTGGGATCTGGAACTTGCCAAGAGTAATGATGAGAGCATGAAAGAGATCTTAATCATGCAGAAAAAAGAAGCCAATGATCAATTTTCAAAATTTGTAGAAAAGAATTATTTAAACTGGGCAAATGGCATAGATACTCCATTAATGTCTCATCAGTTATTACAAAAAGAAGTGTTCCCTGACATAAAAGACAAAACAACTTTTCTTGTTGTTATTGATAACTTGAGGTATGACCAATGGCAAGTACTTCGACCGCTATTAAGAGAATATTTTACCATTGATGCTGAAAAACTTTATTATGGAATATTACCTACTGCAACTCAATACGCTAGAAATGCTTTGTTTGCTGGATTAATGCCTTCTGATATTGCTAAGAAATTTCCTCAGTATTGGAAAAATGATGAAGATGAAGGAGGAAAAAATCTTTTTGAAAAAGAACTACTTGGTGAAAACTTAAAGAGAAACCACATTAATAAAAAATACTCTTACAATAAAATCACCAACTTAGATGCAGGCAAGAGGCTAGTAGATAACTTCTCTAACTTATTGCAAAATGATTTTAATGCTATTGTCTACAATTTTGTAGATATGCTTTCGCATGCAAGAACAGATATGGAGGTAATAAGAGAGTTAGCGGATGATGAAGCTGCCTATCGTTCTTTGACTTTAAGTTGGTTTGAACATTCTGCATTGTTCGATATTTTTAAATTAATTGCTCAAAACAACTGTGACGTCATCATCACAACAGATCATGGAACAATAAAAGTAGATGAGCCTAGTAAAGTTGTAGGAGATAGAAACACAAATACAAACTTAAGGTATAAACAAGGGAAGAATTTAACCTACGAAAAGAAAGATGTTTTTGAAGTAAAAAAACCAGAAGAAGCTTTCTTACCAAAACAAAATGTTAGCTCAACTTTTATTTTTGCAAAAGACAGTAAGTTTTTTGTTTACCCAAATAATTACAACCACTTTTTAAAATACTATAAAGACACTTTTCAACATGGAGGGATAAGTTTAGAAGAAGTTCTAATTCCTATTATTCACTTAAAAAGTAAGTAGGAATAGATTAATGGAATATATTCTTTTATTTTGTTTTATACCGAAAAATCAACACACAAATAGCACTTTCACTTTTTTTGCTGATTCTAAATCCAAGGCTAAAAATCAAAAGAGCTATTTTTTTTTACCAAGTCTCTACATTTCATTAGACGAGAATATGTAAATTGTGAATCTGAATAAATACTAAAAATCAAAGCAGAAAAGAAACGAGTAAAAAAATGGCTAAAGAGGTAATTAAAATTATGGTTTCTTCTGCTGTATATGGTTATGAAAACGAAATACAGCAAATCTGTACTGTAATAAACAGCTATAGTAATTCAAAGTATGAATATAAAACTTTGAATAGTCATATTGGCTCAATTCCACCTATACCTGGTTTATCTAATGCCGATTCCTGTTTAAGAGCAGTTGAAGATTGCGATTATTTTTTTGGAGTAATTTTGCCAAGATATGGTTCTGGTATAACAAAAGACGAATTTGACAAAGCCATAGAACTTGATAAACCTAGAGGTTATTTGTCTCACTACACAGTAAGGATAGCAAGAGATATACTAGCTCAATATATGTATCTTGATATAAAAACTAGAGAAAGAAATTTAGACTTTAAGTTTAAGCCAACCCCCATTTTTCAGGATGCTCGTATAATTGATATGTATAATGAAGCCATAAAAGATGGAGAACCAATAGAAGAGCGTAAATGGGCTCAAGAATTTGGACATAGCAGTGGTGATGCATTAGTTTTTGTTGAAGCATTATTTGGGGACATCGAACGATTTAAAACAGATTTAGATAAATTAACAAAATGAGTAACGAACGACTAATTAAAGACCTTATAAAAGAAGGTGAAAGTGAACAACTAGAGTTCAAAACTGTTGTTCAAAAAGAAAGTATTGCTAAAAATCTTTGTGCGTTTTTAAATGCTGATGGTGGAAGAGTAATTGTTGGCGTCGCTGATAATGGAAACATTGTTGGTATTAACAATGCAGTTACTTACAAAGATGAAATACAAAGTTATTTAATTAACAATATAGTTCCAGATGTACCTATTACAATTTCTGTAGAGATTGTTGACCAAAAAGAATTACTTATTTTCAAAGTTTGGGGAGGCAGCAAACAACCTTATATTTTTGATAGTAGTATTTACTATCGTAGAGGAAGTAAAACTCAAAAAGCAACTTCAAAAGAAATATCAGAACTAATTCACGATAGACAATTATCAGAACAACATTGGGAACGTCAAATAGCATTAGGTGTTTATTTTGACGATTTAGATAAAAAACTAATAAGTAAAACAATCACAGAGTCTCGTAAAAATCATCGTAGTAGCTTTGAAAGTGATGATTTGCTTTCCTTTTTGACTCATTATGGATTATATGTTAACGGATCTTTTACAAATGCTTGTGTTGTATTATTTTCTAAAAACCCAAGTAAATTCATTCCTCAAATTAGAGTTAGACTTACTGAATACGCTGAAGGAAAAACAGATGAATCATTGATTAGAAATGAAATTTTAGAAGGAAACCTTTTTAGTATTAGAGATGAGCTGGAAAGGTATGTTAACGGCTTAGGCGTTAGAAGTGTATTTGATAAAAAACAATGGAAAAGATTAGATTTTACATTTCCTAAAAGAGCACTACAAGAAGGGATAATTAATGCTTTAATGCATCGTGATTATAGTAGTTTTTCTAGTAGTGTAACTATAAGTGTTTATCCTGATAAGTTTATTATTTCTAATAGTGGAAAACTTCCGGACGATATTGAGATTAAAGATTTAAAAAAGAATCACGATTCACATCCTGTTAACCCAGATATAGCTCACATAGTTTTTCTTAATGGATTAATTGACAAATTAGGTAGAGGAACAATTAGAGTTGTTGAAGAATGTAAAGATGCAGGTTTAAGAGTTCCTTCCTGGAAAGAAACTTCTAGTGGTGTTGTTCTAACTTTTAATGGACCTAAAAGTCTTTCTGAAAAGAAAGAGAGAAATGATGCTGTAAATGATGCTGTAAATGATGCTGTAAATGATGCTGTAAAACAATTTATAAATGATGCTGTAAATGATGCTGTAAATGATGCGGCAAGTGATGCTGTAATTAATCGCTTAATACAAGAAGTTCTTCTTTTATTAGTAGAAGGAGGTAAAGGTCTAAAAGATTTAATGGCTTCTTTTGATGTTGCAAGAGCAACAATGCAAAGAGATATGGCATTATTAAAAGCTCATAAATTTGTGATTTTTAAAGGTTCATCAAGAACAGGAACTTACAACTTAGCTGAGAAATTTAAAAGTCAAATACAGGAAATATAGAAATAAGCAAACGCTAGAAGCAATACACATTTACAATTCGCTACAGCCATCACACAAGTCAAAAATTGCAAAAGAGTATGCATTTGCCAACGCGACTATCTGGACGGAATAAAGCACGAAAACACAACACCGTATATTTAATTCCATTGCAAACACATCAAACCTTCCCAACCCCCAACTTATTAATTAACTGAATATGGCTCTTTAATGCCTTAAAAAAAGAAGGATGGCTATGATATGGCAACTTATACTCTAAGGCTGTCTCTTTAACTATTTTAGATATTTTTCTGTAATGTATATGACAAATGTTTGGAAATAGATGATGTTCTATCTGAAAATTTAACCCGCCTACAAACCAAGAAAGTATTCTATTTTTTTGGGCAAAATTTAAAGTTGTTTTCATCTGATGTACCGCCCAGTTATTTTCCATACTTAAATTTTTATCTGACTCAAAAAACTCAGTTTCTCCTACAACATGAGCACATTGAAATACAGTAGATAATAACAAGCCACAAATGACGTGCATAATTACAAAACCAATCATTATTTGCCACCAAGGCAATTGAACAAAAATTAAAGGTAAAGCAATTAATACTCCTATATAAAGCACCTTATTTACAATAATTCCGAGCAATGCTTTATTAAATGTAATCCCTTGTCCTTTAAGTAAATCTTTATTCTTGTACCGTTTTATTTGATCAAAATCTTTTATTGAAAACCAATATAACGTCATAATACTATATAAAGCCCAAATATAAAAGGCCTGAAAACGATGTATTTTATAACGTTTCTGGGAAGGAGACAAACGTAAGAGAGGTTCTAAACTAATGTCTTCATCATGTCCCTCGATGTTCGTATAAGAATGATGCAAAACATTATGCTGAATTTTCCAATTGATTGAAGTACCTCCTATTAGACTGATTACAAAAGCAATCGTTTTATTTACTTTTTGGTTTTTAGAATAAGTTCCGTGATTTGCATCATGCATAACAGAAAACCCTATACCAGCCATTCCTAGCCCCATGAAACCCCACAGCAATAAAACCAACCATAAGTTTTGAATAACTCCTGTTAGCATTAAAACAAGTGGAGTGAAATAAATTAACAGCATAACTACTGTCTTTAATTTCATACTGAAGTTTGCATACTTAGTTATTTTATTTTCTTTAAAATATCGGTTTACACGCTTCCTCAAAACTTTTACGAATTCAGTATTATCTTTATTATTAAAACTAATTGTTTCCATATAAATCTCTTTATGATTAATAAAGATAAGCCTAAAATAGCCTAATTATACCCATAAAATGTTAAATAAGCAGATTTACCTGACGATAGTGATGTTTCCTTTCATCTGTTTTGATTTGCTGATAAGCAGATACACATAACTTCCCATAGGTAATAGTTCTCCGTTAATTGACTCTCCTTTCCACGTCTGAATAGAAAATTTATCAAGTAGTCTGCTATCTACTTTTTGACCACTTTTACCGTCATAAATTTCTAATGTTACCCTATCCTCATCAAAACTACTTAGAGGTATATCCCAAAAAACTTGTTGACTAGGCTGTATAATAAAGTCACATATCTCAGCTTCTACTTGAATGACCAAAGGGCTACTTTTACACCCTTTATCGTCTATTGCATAAATAGTGTACCAAGCTGGCTTTAGCTGTTTGAAAAGTCCACTTTTAGAAGATGAGTAACCACCATTAATTGAATAAGTATAATCTCCCACAACCGATGTCAACTCAATTTGCCCTTCATATGTATTTTCACATGATGAAGAAACCTCCACGTCAGATTCAATTTTAAAATCAATACAAGGGACTTCATTATCAATGGGCTCATCAAAAGCTAAAAGGCTATCCACTTTATTGGTTTTCACGATATTTGAATTTTTCTGATCACTTACATTAACCTCTACTACATTATCAATAGTGTCTAATAAAACTGCGTCGATGAATGTATTACTTGAAGAGTCTGCTAATGGTAATCCTTTAGTTTGATTTTTAACTTTTGAGCTATCTGATTTTACTGAAAGAGGCTTCTCGACTTCTCTCTCTACATTAGTCTTAATTAAAATGTCTTTTTTATCTACTTTACTAGGTAAATTGATTACTGCAGGAGATTTTTCTCCTTCAAATTCTTTAGTTTTATTTAGTTTAAAAACAATTAACCCTATTAAAAACAAGGCTATAACTGAAATAATTAGTAGTACTTTTTTATTAAAAAAAGACTTTTTTTCTTGAGTATGTAAGTGTTGAAGAGTTGATTTTATATTTATTAATTCAGCTTCTACAATCAATTGATTAGCTACTTTATGGTCCTCAACGTAATTTTTGAAATTAGAATCTTGGTCCATTCGCTTTTCTAAAACATGAACTTCCTCTTTAGATAACTCACCATCGAGGTAAGCTTCTATTAAATGATATGTGGAATTTTCTTTACTCATGATATAAAAAATTCATTAAACTTTTCTTGTCTTTCACCAACTTTACTAACCGTTGTTTACATTTATAGTTTTTAGTTTTAACAGCATTTGCGTTACTATAATTCATTCTTAGTGCTATATCTTCCATCGACATTTTATAAAAAACACTATACGTCAATAACTCTTTACATGCTTGACCTAATTTTTCTAGTAGAAGCTCAATGTTTTTTAAATCACTCTCTTTGTAAGAAATACCTTCGTCTGCTATAGAAAAAGTTGCAGGTAAATGAGTGGTTTTTTGTCTTTGCTTAGCTCTATTGATCCATTTATTTTTGGCAACTGAAAAAATAAAACCTTCTATGCTTTCATTCTCTTTAAACTTCTGTTGGGTAACATACTTATAAAAAACAATGACACTGTCTTGAAAAATATCCTGAGCCTCTTCTATTGATCCATTATTCTGTGAAATCCACTTTGTTACTTTAGGTTGTACATTCTTATACAAATAAGTCAAAGCCTCGTTACTGTCTCCTTTTTGTACTATTTCAAGTAACTCTAAATCTGTATATTTCTTTACTCTCTTAAACATTAAGATGAATTAATGGCCAGCTATCAACTTGTGATAGCTAACCAATTTAAACCTTTATTATCTGATTACTGTCACATTGGTTACCACTCCATTGCTTACGCATAGTAAAACGTACTCTCCCATAGGGACTAAACTACCATTACTATTTGTTCCATCCCAAGTAGACTGGTTAAATAACGTTGTGACTAATCCGCCATTTCTGTTATAAATCTTTACTTCATTACAAGCAATTAAAACTACATCGTCCATCCCATCTTGATTTGGTGTAAGAATATTTGCGTTCGGCGTAATGCATTGTACTTCTATAG
>JAGXIB010000168.1 GCA_024635865.1 Flavobacteriales bacterium | reverse complement strand
GCAGTTGGTGAAACTGTATCAGCAACTGTTACTGTTGAAGAACAAGTTGAAGTGTTTCCAGCTCCATCAGTTACTGTTAAAGTCACTGCGTTTGGTCCAACCTCAGCACAAGTAAATGCTGTTGTTGATGCAGCTAATGTAACTGTTGAACAATTATCAGTTGATCCATTATCAAGATCAGCAGCAACAATTGAAGCTGTTCCAGCTCCATCTAAAAAGACAGTGATGTTTTGACAAGAAGCAGTTGGCGAAATTGTATCAGCAACAGTTACTGTTGAAGTACAGGTAGATGTATTTCCAGATCCATCAGTTACTGTAAGTGTAACGTTGTTCGCTCCAACCTCAGCACAAGTAAATGTTGTTGTTGACGCAGATAAGGTAACCGCTCCACAGTTGTCAATAGATCCACCATCTATATCAGCAGCTACAATTGAAGCTGTTCCAGCTCCATCTAAAAAGACAGTGATGTTTTGACAAACTGCAGTTGGTGCAATGGTATCTACAATAGTAACGACTGATGTACAACTAGAAGTGTTTCCATTCACATCTGTCACAGTTAAGTTAACGTTGTTAGGCCCGATGTTTGAACAGTTGAATACAGCTGGTGAAGAACTTAATCCAGCAATTCCACAATTATCTGACGAACCACCGTCAACATCTCCAGCAAACACAATCGCAGTTCCAGAACCGTCAAGATATGCCGTAATATTCTGACATATAGCTACTGGTGCTATCGTGTCTAAAACTGTTACGACTGCGACACAAGTTGAAGAGTTTCCTGATCCATCTGTGGCTGTTAAAGTGACATTGTTGGCTCCAACCTCAGCACATGTAAACGCTGTTGTTGATGCAGATAAGGTAACCGCTCCACAATTGTCGGTAGATCCACCATCTATATCGGCAGCAACGATTGTTGCGTTTCCTGCTCCATTCAAATAAACATTGATGTTTTGACAAACTGCAGTTGGTGAGATTGTATCAATAACTGTTACAACTGATATACAGTTTGCTGTGTTTCCATTTCCGTCATTAACTGAAAGTATTACATTGCTTGATCCTAGATCAGTACATGTAAATGCTGTAATTGAAGCAGACAAGTTAACAGTCCCACAATTATCAGTAGAACCTCCGTCAATATCGGCGGCTACTATAGAAGCATTACCTGCTCCGTTTAAATACACATTAATGCTTTGACAAACAGCATCTGGATTTGTAATATCAGAAACAACAACGTTGAAATTACAATTGGCTGTATTCGAAGATCCATCTGTAACAGTTAATGTAACAACTGTTGTTCCTGCTCCAACATTTGTACCTGGTGCTGGTGATTGTGTAACTGCTGGAGAAATAGTACAATTGTCAGATACTGTAGCCAATGATCTATAGTCCGGTAATGAGAAGGTACATGCTCCATTTACAATTCCAACTTGATTTCCGGGACATGTAATTGTAGGTGGTGTAAAATCCTGAACAGTTACTGTTGCAGTTCCACAAACACCTGTTGTTTCATCTACACAACCTGCTCCATCTTCTCCTCTGATATAATATGTTGTTGTAGCTCCTGGAGAAACTACTAAAGAATTAGCTGCTGTTGTTGTAAGTTGAGTTACACCACATGAAGTAGTATACACATGCCATAATGTGGCATCATTTAAATTTCCTATCCATGTTAAGGTTGAACTACCTCCTGGACAAATTATTGAAGGTGTTGCTGTAATTGTTGGTATATCTGGGGCTGTACAAGCAGCTGCTCCTTTAACAATTGAATAAACTTCAGAAGTATAACTAGAGTTATGAGAGCTAACAGAAAGCCAATTAGTAACTTGTACCTCATCAGTTTTATCATCAGTAAAAGAGTCAGGTAACATTAAAGAAATTGCTACATTCGAGTTAAACGTAAAAAGTGCAAAGAGCAAGAATGTAAAAAATGTAATTTTCTTTTTCATAGTGGATTGTTAATTTCTTGGCGAAAATATGACTTAATCTCATTATTTAAGCTAAAGAAAATGAATGAGTTACTAACAATCAGATAAAGAGTTCAACAAAAGAGAAGGCACTTAGTTAGTGCCTATTTATTTGATTACAAGTAATCTTTTTTAGAAAACTTCTTTATTTTCATTCACTAATCTAGTCAATATATTTATCTAAAGAGAAGCTTTATTTAATAAACGGTACTTGTATGCGTGATAAGTTAAAAAAGACTATGAATCTATATTAGTGACTACTGATTTAAATAAAACCTATTTTATTTAAGGAGTGAATTAAAATTCTAATAATGCTTTAATCTTATCTTCTTCAATTTTAAGTTGTTTCATTTTTATTTCATAAAAAGAAGACTCTATATGTAGGAGGGCTTCTATATCCTTAGTGTTAACTTCTGTTGTTCCAGCTATTATGGTAGATTTTTCAAAAGTTTTTCTTAAGTTATTGAGTAACTTCTCTTTCTCTTTATCTTCAAAATGAAAGTTAGCAGCTCTTAATAGTTCGCCATAGAATTTCTCTAAAACGGTATAAGAACGAAAAACACTTAATAATTGATTTTCTGTCAAACTATATTTCTCTTTTATAGGTTGAACAGTAATTGTTTTTTTAGAGAAATTTGACTTTACTGGATCTGTATAGCTTTCGATGTTTAAGACGATGTTTTCTTCACTTTCTGAAAAGTTTAGTCGTGTACTTCTTAGCATTTTAAACTGTTCTGTCTGTTTTGAAATTGCTTTTTGTTCTTTAGTTTCTCCAGGGTATGTATTTAATTCTTTCTCAGTATTCGGTATTATTTTTCCATTTTCTAATTTTCCTACACCGTTTCCTTTAATATCAAATAAGAGTGGTTTTTTAAGTACTAAAGACTGATACAACAACTTACTAAGTTCAAAACGTTCAGTTTCTTTGATGTAAAATGTTTTCAAACGGTATTGATCAGTATCAAAAACATCATTAAAACTCAATTTAAATGGGTGAGGAACAATATCTTCAGCAATTCCAGTAGTGACATTAGATAATAATTGAATTTCATCGACTCTCTCACTCATAGCGTCTGGACCTATACTAATTAAACGAATAGAAAAATCTTTAATTTTTAAATGGTGTGGAATTTTAAAGTTCTGAGTATAACTGTTAAAAGTACAACCGTCAGCAAATGTGTATATGTATCCAAATTTATTATAGGTTAATTGTTTTCCTTCAATAAAGCCTTTAAGTTCATTTAATCGAGCTCTAAAACGCTGCATTCTTGCTTCTTCTTCTTTTAAGTCAGCTTCTGCATTCGCTAGTATTTTTTCTATTTGTACTTGTCTATTCATTAAATAAGCTAACTTATTTTGTAAACGCTTAATTTCTCCTCTAGTATTTGCGGTCATTGCTCCTCCGTTTTCACGAGTTACAATCTTGTTTTTCTTCTTTAATTTATGGTTCTTTTGAGATCCAGATTTCAATTCGTATTCAGTTTCTTTTATTTTCAATAGGTTCAATGCTTTAGCTTCTTTCGCTTCTTCTAGCTTAAATTTTAAACCAGTTTTCCCATTGATTTCTTCGTCTAAATCTGGAATGCTCTTATCTTCTAATTTTTGAATAATGCTGTGTACGGTACTTCCAGATCCAAAAGTAGTATCTGGACTTAACTCTTTGTTTATTTTAGAGGCATACAATAAGTAAACAGAATCTTTATTTCTTATGACTACCGTAGTCTGTAGTTTTTTATTAAATCCCCACATGCTAAAGTGAATGTTAGTCAGGTCTTTTTCTATTGCATCGAAATCGTTCGAAACGGATTGTTTAGGAGAAAGAATTTGATTGTTTGCTTTTAGCGTTTTAAATCCTGTTTCATAAGTGAATAACCCTATTCCTTTAGGCTTTCCAATTTCTTTTTTTCCAATCCTGATTAACTCTCTTTCATTTAATAATCCTGAGGTAGAACTTCCGTCACCAACGGCTTGTAAATAACTATAAAACGATTTCTGTCCTCCAATTTTTCGATAATACTCTTCTCCTTTTTCTTGAATGTAAAGCTGAGTAGCTTTAAAAATAGCATCCATTATTTTTTGTTGTTCTACCAGTTTAAAGTTGTCTAATTCTTTTAATTGACTTGCTCGTTCGAAAAAAGAGAGGTTAGGGGAGAGCAGTTCTATTACTTTAGGTATCGGTTCATCTTTATCATTTCTATTCCTAACAGCCATGCTTGGTAATTCAGCTGTTAATTTTTCTAAGAAGTGCGAGTAGACTTTATTCGAGATGCCTTCTGTCTTTATTTCATCTTTTCTTTTTAATTCTCTATATAAAGATTGTAAAGCTAATTTAGAGGCTAATTCTGCGAGTAAACCATTTTCAATAGAAGAAAACTCGTAGGAGTTTATTTCCAATAAAGAAGGTTCGTAAATGATGTTTTGTTCTATGGAGTCATAATCTATAATTGAGTCTAGCTTTTTTCTATCTTTAAACTTAAAAAAAATAGTATCTCCTTTGTAATTGAATAAGTCTCCAATATTTCTTTGTAAAGTAGGACTTTTCTCAGCAACATGATACAAATAAGCTCTTTCCTCAGAAGAGAGCATTACTTTTTGGCCAAATAAGTTTAGTAAAATGCCATTTAATAAAAGCAAGAGGATTAGTTTATGAATCATGTAAAATTATCTTTACGCTAGTATAACATAAATTATGCTAAAAGTTACATTTATGGAATAAGTCTTATTACTTTGTTAATAATATCCAACAATTCTAATGAATAACCCTCTATTAAATACTGGTGTTTGGATATGCTTGAGCTTCTGTTAGTTGAGTATTATCATCGATAAAAGAACCACCACCATTTTAATCTACTTAATCTCTTTAAAGTTATCAAATACTAAATCATTAGGTTTTGGGTAAGTTATTAGTTTTTTAAAATTTACTTTCCAAAAATCTAAATCTAATAAATTATCGTTAGTGTCAATTGTTAAGGTTATCATGACAATAATTCCATCACTGTCTATATATTGTGCAATTGCAATATCTCCTTTATATTCTCCTTGATTTTTATTCACAAGGTTTATACTTCCCATTTTTCCTCCTTCATATTCAAAGGCAGTATCACTTATAGGGAATTTATGCTCATCTGTTTTTATATGAGCTAAAAGAAACTGAATTAATGTCAATTCAGCTTCTTTTACTGGTCTTGTCTTTAACTCTTCCATTTTCCAATTATACTCTTTCAATAATTGTAGCATAACCTTGTCCAACGCCAATACATAAAGTAACTAATGCATATTTTTTTTTGGTGCGATGTAGCTCTAACATAGCTGTTTGTAATATTCTTGAACCAGTCATTCCAAGAGGATGACCTAATGCAATTGCTCCACCATTAGGATTTATTCTAGGGTCATTATCTGCCAATCCTAATTCTCTTGTGCATGCAAGACTTTGAGCAGCAAAAGCTTCATTTATTTCAATGATATCCATATCAGCTAGCGTTAATCCAGCTCTTTTTAATGCCTTTTGACTAGCATAGACAGGACCTATTCCCATTATTCTAGGTTCTACACCTGCTACTGCAGATGAAACTATTCTAGCTTTAGGAGTTAACCCATTTCTTAATGCTGCTTCTTCAGAGGCTATTAAAATTGCTCCAGCTCCATCATTTAACCCAGAAGAATTTCCAGCCGTAACTGTTCCTCCTTCTTTTCTAAAAGCTGGCCTTAATTTACCTAAGCCATCTAAGCTAGTTGTAGGTCTAATAAACTCATCTTGATCAAAAATAAGGTCATCTTTCTTGCGTTGAGGTATAATTACTGGAATAATTTCTTGTGCTAAAACACCATCTTTTTGCGCTTTTGTAGCTTTCATTTGACTCCAGTAAGCAAACTGATCTTGATCTTCTCTACTAATCTTATATATGTCAACTAAGTTTTCGGCAGTTTGTCCCATTCCATCAACTCCAAATAGTTCTTTCATTTTAGGATTGATAAAACGCCAACCAAAACTAGAATCATGCATTTGAGCATCTCTTCCAAAAGGTTTTGAAACCTTAGAAATTACCCAGGGACCTCTTGTCATGTTTTCAACTCCTCCAGTAATATAAAGGTCTCCATCGCCAATTTTTATTGCCCTACTTGCATTTATAGTAGACGCCATTCCAGATGCACATAGTCGATTGACTGTTTCTCCTCCTAAAGTATGAGGTAATCCTGCCAATAATGAAGACATACGTGCAACGTTCCTATTGTCTTCTCCTGCTTGGTTAGCACATCCAAATAAAACGTCTTCTATTTCTGTTGGATTTAAAGTTGGGTTTCTATTGATTAATTCTTTCATTACTAAAGCCCCTAAATCGTCAGTTCTAATAGTAGAAAGTGTTCCTCCAAAATTACCAATTGGAGTTCTTATAGCATCTATAATATAAGCGTCTTTTATCATAATAATGTGTTGTAATAATAATCGGTATTAAAGATAAGGATTATTCTTGTGTTATTTCGTTAATAGCTTTCCAAATTAACTCTGTTTCAAACCCTTTTTGATAGCAATAATTAACCGTTTTCAACTTTTTTTTGTAAATATTAGATTCATTAATAGAACTGAATTTTTTATTGACTAAACTTGTTAAGGTCTCTAAGTACTCTTCTTCTTCAATTGCATTTAAACCTTTTTCGAGACAATAAGGTGAAACTTTTTTTTCTTTTAATTTCATCTTAATTTTAGTTTTACCCCATTTCTTCATCCTAAACTTTCCTTCAGAATAAGCAATGGCAAAACGTTCTTCATTAAGATAGTTTTCTCCAATTAAGGAGGCAATAATATTATTGCGTTCCTCTTCGTCTAATTTAAAATCCCATAGTTTTTGATAAACATCACTTTGTGCTCTTTCTTGATAAGCACAGTAGTATTTAAGCTTTTCTAAAACTTCATTATAAGTCATTAAAAGGAGCGATTAAAATCCGTAAATAGTTTTCAATTGCGCTTCTAACTGTTGTCCTCTTAACTTAGTTGCTAGTATCTTTCCTTCTGGATCAACTAACATGGTATAAGGTATTCCTCTAAATTGGTATATTTTAGTAGCTTCTGTTTTCCATCCTTTTAGATCACTAACATGGTTTGGCCAGGTTAATTGGTCTTGCTGTATCGCATTTATCCAACGGTTTTTGTCAGTGTCTAATGAAACACTATAAACTGTAAAGCCTTTATCTTTGTATTTGTTATACAAGTTTACAACATTAGGGTTTTCCATTCTACAAGGTTTACACCAAGAAGCCCAAAAGTCAACTAATACATAACTACCTTTTAATGATTCTAGAGTGATTACTTTTCCAGTAGGGTCTGTAAAGTTTAGCTCAGTTACTTGTTTTCCAACATTGATGTCTTGTTGGGGAGCCATTTGTTGCTTTTGAGGTTTACTAGCAGCTTCAATTTGTTCAATCTGACCTTTTATTGCTAGGTGATAGTTAGAGTTTGGAACTGATTTAGAGAGCGCTTTTTCAATTTTTTTAAACCATTCTAATTCAGCTTGTGGGTTAAAATAAGAAGTCGTAATCAATAAAGAAAGAGAGTTTAAATGATTGTCTACAAAAGCATTCCTATTCTCAGCAAACTCTTTATAAAGTTGTTGTTGTTTTATTTGAGCAACCTCCGCAGAGTCAGGATGACTATAATCTTTTTTTAAATTATTTAATTGTTCCTGAAACTTATTGACAATTGTTGTAAACTCTAGAATATCCATCGATTCTTTAGATCCAGATACAGTATAGTCTTTCGTAATGATTGAAGAATCAACATTAAAAACAAGTTTATTATCTGTGTTAGTACTATCTAATATTAATAAAGCGTAGTTTTTAGTCGATAGTGAAAGGCTGTAAAATTCTTTTGGATCACTGATATTAAAGTCAAGTTTAAACTTTCCTTTTTTGTCTATAACTGCAGAGTCAAGTGGAACCATTTTATTACTCATAAAAGAATTAATGTAAATGGTTTTGCCTTTCGCAGGAGATATTTTTCCAGATAAATTTATTTTTTTTCCTGGTTCTTTTTGACCGTAAATAAAAGTGATACAGGTCGTAATAATTAAAATTAAAGCGAGTGT
>JAGXIB010000167.1 GCA_024635865.1 Flavobacteriales bacterium | reverse complement strand
GCCTCGTACGTTAAAGTACCCGATTTTGAAACAATACCAATTCTTCCTTCTCTAAAAATAAAAGCAGGCATAATTCCAACCTTAGCAGCACCTGGAGTCATTACACCTGGGCAATTTGGACCAATTAATCTAGCTTCTCTGTGAGATAAATATTCTTTTACAGCAATCATATCTTTTGTAGGAATTCCTTCAGTAATACAAACAATAACTTTAATTCCAGCTTCTGCTGCTTCCATAATTGCATCAGCAGCAAATGCTGGTGGCACAAAAATAATAGAAACATCTGCTTTTGCTTTTTCAACTGCTTCAGAAACTGTATTAAAAACAGGACGATCTAAATGAACTTGACCTCCTTTACCTGGAGTAACACCACCAACTACGTTAGTTCCGTATTCCATCATTTGTCCAGCATGAAAAGTTCCTTCACCACCAGTGAATCCTTGTACTATTACTTTAGAATCTTTGTTTACTAATACACTCATTATGTTTTATTTTTTTTGAATTCAACTTATAATCAACAAAGATAATAATTGATCTTGAAAAGAACATATCTATTTATAGTTAAAATAAAAAAAGTTTTAAACCATTTTCATGCTTATTTGTTAACTAAAAAGGCGTTCTTAAATTAAATTAAGAACGCCTTTTTAAAGCTAATTTAGAGTCGCTTAATTACTTGTTGTAAACAGAAGCTTTATCAAATTTGACACATAGTAAATAATAGAAACAAGCTCTGTATTTATGCCTATTAGATTTACCTAATTGCTCAATAACTTCAGCAATAGCTTCATCTAATTTTGGAGAATCTTTTAATCCCAGCTTCTTAATTAAGTAATTATTTTTTACTGTAGCTAATTCAGCATCGTCAGTTCCAGATACAGTAGAAGCATCATTATTGTAGATAGAAGGACCGCAACCTATTGTTACTTTTGTTAATAAATCCATATCTGCTGTAACTCCAGCTTTCTCTTTTAATTCTTTTGCGTATAATGTGATTAAATCGTCTCTTTTACTCATTTTATTATATTTTATATGGGTTAAAAATTTCTTTGACTAATGTAATAATAGATTTTTATTTATTAGTTAATTTTCACTTCTTTTTTACTCAATAATTACTTTTTTTATTCCAACTAAGTTACTTTCTTGATAAACCTCTATTAAATAAGCTCCTTTCGATAAACTCGACAGATCAAGACCTTTTTTAGCATAGTATTGTTCATCTCTAAAAACTTCTTTACCTAGTAAATCTTTTAATGAAATAACAGAAAAGCGATTATTATTGTAGTCTAAAAATAAAACACCATTGCTTGGGTTTGGATATAAATTAAAAGAAAATACCTCTTCTTCTTCTACTCCTACTCCACTTGACTGACATGACCAGTTATAAACGTAGCCATTTTTTGTAACATAACTGTCTGAATAAAACTTTATAGTTAATGACCCTCCTGTCGACTGAATGACTGCTGGAGGAGCTGTTGCATTACAATACCTTCCAATTAAAGGAGCATTTACACTCCCCCCATCAAAAACTTCAACATAATCATAAATACAGCTAGGATGACTTTCTACATCAAACTCACTAAATTGTAAATCTATTTGTGTTGCTCCTAAGGGCTCAATTACCACAATTGATACTTCATTATTTCCATAGTTTCCATTTTCTCCTCCAGTGTCTGTTTTTTCTCCACTACAATTATCGTCTGATTGAATGAGAGAACTACTATTATTACAGTTCCAGCTTACTTTAAATCCTCCTTGATCTACTAATGGATCTGTATAAAAGTGCAAGTATAAGCTTCCTGTACTGCTTGAAACAACAGGTGAGTAATTAGAGTTATTGCAGATGGTTCCTATTAGATTTCCTGAAGCACTTGTTCCATCATATATTTTTAAAACATCGTAACCACAACTTGCTTCCTCTTCAATGTCTATAAAATCTATATTTAAATCAAAAGGTAGTCCTGAATTAGGGGAGATTACTGCGTAACTATTTTCGTTTGGTCCGTAATTTCCATTTTCTCCTCCACTATCAAATAACTCTCCTGTACATGAAGATTTAGTTACTGTAGAATTAGCAATCATGTCTGTACATGGTAATGTATTATCTATTGTAATAAATGCATTTTTAACTTCTTGATTCGTTCCACAAGCTTGTCCATCTGCTAATAAACTAACATTAAAAGTACCTATAGTGTTATAAGTATGAGAAGGGAAATTGTCATTAGAAGTTGTTCCGTCTCCAAAGTCCCATGTAAATGTAGTTCCATTTACTGACAGGTTTTGAAAGTTGACAGAAAAGGGTGCTTCACAGCCTATAGTTGTATTAGAGCTGAAATTAGCCGTTACCCCAGGCGAAAAAGGACTTCCAACTCCAACTGCATACCAAGCTTCAGTTACTGACTTGACTTCAGGAGAGCAAACTCCATAGAGGTCTATCGCACTTTGAATTGAATAAAAACGAGCTTCTAAATAGTTAGATGAATTAGTTAAGTAATTGGTTAAATTTCTAAATGCTATTTTAGCTGCTTTTTGTTGACCAATTGAACTAACAGTATAAGCATCTCCATTATCGTTAGTTCCAGACCCTCCATTTACTATTAAATAAAACCAAAAATTTTGTACGCTACTATTTGTATGAACTCCTCCATTATCTGCAGAACTGAAAACCCAATTATCTCCTTTGTAAGTATCAGGATCACCTACAGAATTAGGATTTGCCATATTTCTAAAAGCACTTCCTGCATCTTCTCCTATCGTCCAATTTGCTTGATTGGGTTTAGCAAACCATTCTGTTGAAGTTCCAAATATATCGCTAAAGGATTCGTTTAAAGCTCCAGACTCATAAGAATAAATTAAACCAGCTGTATTGGTAGTTAGCCCATGCGTAATCTCATGCGCTACAATGTCTAAAGAAGTGTATGGGTTGCTTCCTGTAGCTCCGTCTCCATAGGTCATAGCAGTACCATCCCAAAAAGCATTTCCAAAATTCACATCATAATGAATATAACTTTTCAATTTAAACCCATTTCCATCAATACTATTTCTGTTGTGTTGTGTTAAAAAATAATCATAAACCATTTCTGAACCCCAATGCGCATCTAAAGCAAACAAATAGTCTTGTGCTGTTCCGGCATTCCAATTATTTGTAGTATTGGTGAAATCAATAGCATTGGCATATGAAGTTCCATTTTGCAAATCATAAGTTTCTATTCCATTTCCCCTACCTGTTTCTCTCAACCTGTATTCGTTATTGTTAAAATCTGTAGTTATTGTTTGTTGCCCACTATAACCAGTTGTTCCAGTTCCTATAGCATCAACATGGTGTATGATGTCATTTTGAGCTAGAATTTTATTTGTTTCTATGTCTATATAAACTGCTGACTTTGACAATGGCTCTTTAGCGTAAATTTCAAACTTATAAGCTAGCTTTAAAGTACCTGTTGGAGTTAAATTCTCAGAACACCAAACTAACTCTCCCTTAGGATAAAATGTTGCATACCTATTTTTAGTAGAGACTTTTAACCACTTTTCTTCTTTTTCGTCTTCCCATTTATATTTATTAGCTCCTACAAACTCTATGGCTTTTGACAAACTTGTTTCTTCATTAGGTAAACTACTAGAGGAAAAAGGGATATAATCTATTAAAGCCCCATTCATAGACTTTATTTTTCCATTTTTTACATGAACATTTAGAATTCCTAGCTCTACCTTGTTCTTATTATAAAACTGTTGATATTTATAGTGTATATATCCTAATTCGTCTTTTACTTGATTTATTCGTCTTAAATCAAGGTTTAACTTATAAGTTTCATTAAAAAAGAGACTTAAGTCTTCAATACTCAATTGGCTATTCTCAGAGAATTTAATGTATTGTGGGATTTTTGATTCATAAAAATAATTTTCTTGCACGACCTCAACATTCATTTGAGAAAAGTAACCAGAACTCAGTAAGCCAATCAATAGTAAAAGTAAAAGAGGTCTCATATTTGTTTGTTTGTCTACAAGATAATAAAAATATAATACCTTTTATGGGTATAATAGAAACATAAATCACATATTTCTTACATTTGTAGCATGAGTTTAGAAGAAGTCAAGAATTATATTAATTCCATAAGAAGAGATTTTGCCGATAGACCGCTAAATGAGACTGACGTAAAAGTAAATCCATTTGAACAGTATTCTAGTTGGTTTGAAGAAGCAGTAAGTTCTCAAATACTAGATCCTTTTGCTATGTGCTTGTCTACAGCATCTAAAAAAGGGGTCCCTTCATCAAGAATCGTATATATGCGAGACATCATTGAAGAACAATTTATTTTTTATACCAATTACAAAAGTCAGAAAGGTCTAGAATTGGCTGAAAACCCACATGCTGCATTAAATATCCATTGGGCAGAACTTGAACGTCAAATTAGAATTGAAGGTGTAGTAAGTAAAGTTGAAGATTCTGTTTCTGACGCATATTTTAATGCAAGACCTAAAGAAAGTAAAATTGGAGCTTGGGCCTCTAAACAAAGTAAAGAATTGGTTGATCGAAATCAATTAGAACAGAAAGTAAATGACTTAAAGGAAGAGTATAAAGATACTGATGAAATTCCCAGACCCGATTTTTGGGGAGGTTATCAATTAAACCCGACTAAAATAGAATTCTGGCAAGGTAGACCAAGCAGATTGCATGATCGTATTGTATTTGAAAAAATAGAAAATCAATGGAAAATAGTCCGTTTGTCTCCTTGACACAGAAGTATTTTAATCGCTTTTCTTATCTACCCGCTCAACTACATCAAAAAACAAGTCGAAATACTAAATTGATTGTGGTAATTCCTTGTTATAACGAGACAGCTCTTATTGAATCTCTCAGTTGTTTATCAGTCTGCTCTATTCCTGAAGAAACTAGTATAGAGGTGATTACAGTTATTAATCATAGTGAAATAGCTGATAACGAAACTAAAAACCTGAATTCAAAGACGTATAAAGATGCTGAAAATTTTGCCGTTAATTATAACACTGATCAAATTCAATTTTTAACCATCAAAGCTTTTGATTTACCAAAAAAGCATGCTGGCGTTGGTTTAGCTCGAAAAATAGGAATGGATGAAGCTTTACAGCGTTTTCAATCCATCGATAAAGATGGTGTGATAATTTGTTTTGATGCTGATTCTAACTGCGAAGAAAATTACTTCGAATCTATTCTTCATCACTTTTCAAATCCAAAAACAAATGGCGCTTCTATCCATTTTGAACATCCAATAGAAGGAAATGGGTTTAAAGAGGAAATTTATAATGCAATCATTGATTATGAATTGCATTTAAGGTATTATAAAAATGCTATAAAATTTACTGGAGCTCCTTACGGAATTCACACCATCGGATCTAGCATGGCCGTTAGAGCAAGTGCATATGCTAAACAAGGTGGAATGAACAAGCGAAAAGCTGGTGAAGATTTTTACTTTCTATCAAAAATTATTCAATTAGGAAATTTTACTGAAATAAGCAATACCAAAGTAATTCCTTCTCCAAGAGTTTCTAATCGAGTTCCATTTGGAACAGGGAAAGCAGTCGGGGATATACTAACAGCAAGCATAACAAACTATAAAACTTATTCCTTTGAAGCTTTTATTGATTTAAAAGACTTCTTTAGTCAAATAGAAATGAGTTACACTTCTAATAATTATGAGGCAATTCCCTCTTCTGTTCGACATTTTATTTCGAGTGATGGTTATTCAAAAAAGATTAATGAGATGAAGAAAAACACTAAAACATTAGCGACATATATCCAGCGTTTTTTCTTTGTTTTCGATGCTTTTTGGGTTCTAAAATTTGTTCATTTTTATAGAGACAACATTAATGCTAATCAACTGTTAAGGGCTGAGGCAAAAAAACTGCTCAATGCATTAAATGTGAATTATGATCAAGGTACTAAAAATAAGGGATTACTCTCGATCTATCGATCAGTAGATAATAAAGAAATTATTCCTTAATTAATTTAGCTTGACCATTTTGAGTAATGATGATGTAAACTCCTTTGGGTAGGTTTTCGATTGATAAAGTTTGCACAGAACTAGAATTTGAAGTAAAATTCATAAGTTTACTTACTTCTCTTCCCGACAAATCGTAAACACTTAACAACTGATCACCTTCTTTTAGCTCAATAGTTACACTATTTTTAGCTGGGTTAGGATATATTTTAATTATTCCCTCTTCATTATTCTTAACTTCTATTACGACTAACCCCAACTTAGTTACTGTTCCATCAAAATCAGTTTGTTTTAATCTGTAATAAGAGACCCCTTTATAAGGAGTCTCATCAACTTCTTTGTACGCTGTTGTAATAGATGAGTTTCCTATTCCTTTGACTTCTTTAAATAGCTCCCAGCTTATTCCATCTGACGAACGCTCGATTGTGAAATAGTTATTGTTAATTTCTGAAGCTGTTTTCCAATTAAAATCGACGTTATTATCTTTTGTCAAATCAGCATTAAAACTGATTAACTCTACTGGTAAAGGAGAAGTTGTAACTGAACCAATAATAAGGTTGTCAAAAAAAGCTGTATTACGTCCACTTCCGTCCATTTGATTTCCAAATTCTATATTACCTGCTCCAACCCAATACATATCTCTATTGTCAGGACCATCATTAATCCAAATTACGGATCCATTAACCATTAAGGAACCAACACCTGTTGAAGGTAAATAAACAAACCTGTAATTTCTAAAAGTATTATCATCAGGTATTCCATATTGATTACCTGAAGAAACTGTTACAAATCCTGTTCCTGCCGCATCATAGACTCTATAAGATACAGAAATTTGACTAGCACTTCCAAAAATCAAACTACTTCCTCTTCTCAAAATTGTTCCAGCAGACTCATCTCTTTGGTAATCAAATGAAACATCAATTCCTTTAACGTTGAAAATGGGATTATCTAATAACCTGAAATTTAAATCACGCTTTGGTAATCCAGCGTTTAATCCTAAAGTACCACCTGCACCATTAACAGAGGTAACAGCACTTGTACTCACTGTTGAAAAATTAGGGCCTATATCCGCTAGAGAGACATCTGAAGTATTCCAAGAAAATTGACTTATTATTTGTGCATTAGTATTAAGTGTTAACAAACTTATTATAAAGACAATCATTAAACTCTTTAATTCAAATAATTTAGTTCTTTTTTCAATTAAGCTTTCATTGGCGGGAGTCATTAAGTTTTTCATCTTTTTGTTTTTTTTAAGTAAAAATACGCACGAATAAGTAAGTATAAACACCTAATTGACAAACGTGCTAATATCCAGTATAAATGAATATAAATACATTAAGAATGTAAAAAAAATAGGTTGGCTAAATAATAATGTTTTAGATTATTTTTTATTCATAATAAGTATATTCATATATAAATTCAAACTTAGGTTCATCTAGTTTATCATAGTTTATACTTTTACTTAACAATCCTTTTTTATTATAAACATATACTTTTCTGAGTTCCTGTTCGTTTTGATCATTTAGAACTTTAGTTTCTATTTCTTGACCTTTATCGTTATAAGAATAGTAATCTGTTCCTAATAAACCTCTCTGCCCTTCATAAATTATAAAAGAGGTCTTCTTTCCTTTTTCATTATAAGAAGTAAAAGACTGCCTTAAAATTTGATTTAACCCATTATAGATCGTGTTTTTCACTTCCTTTCCTTCCTTATTGTACTCAAACTTATATCGAGCAAACAGACTATCTGCAGCATCATACTTCTCTATTAACTGAATCTGATTATTTTCACTGTATTTTTTTATTAGTGTTTTTCCAATTGCTATCCCGGTACTGTCATAATCTGTTTCACTTACTTTTCTCCCTTCGCTGTCATAACTAATGTTTTGTTTTCTAATAATTTCACCTCTTCCATTCATGTCGGACTTACTAATAATAGCTCCATTTGAATTATAAGTATAAGTTGAAACATTTTTAACCCCTCCATCATTATAATAATCAGTAATTTTCTCTAATTGATTCATCTCATTATACTTTTTTTTCTGACTATACCTTAAAGTGTCATATTTAAAAGCCTTGAAAGTGATTTCTTTCCCATCTTCATCAAACTCTCTTTCTAACAAATTAATTAATTGTTCAGAACTATCATATAAAAGTCTTTTTATAATGTTATTATTCTCATTGTACTCAAATGATTCTTTAGCTATTCTAACATTATTTTTAAATACAATTGAATCTTCTAAATAACCTTCTTTATTATAATGAGTGGTATAAATATATAGGCGTCTATCACTTGGCTCTCCAAACTTATATTGAACAGCTATCGCTGCTTTAGACTTTACTTTATTTTCTTTTATTTTCTTCTGAAATAAAAAGTTTTCTTCTTTATTAGTAGTCTCCTGATGATTAGTAGACTCTTTTTTAGCTTCATTTTTGCAACTTAGAAAACTAAAAATAATTAATAGAACTATAATCGAAAATATTCCTTTCATAATAATTTGGGCATAAAAAAACCAGTAAGATTAATCCAACTGGTTTAGTTTAAAATACATTTATACTTATTCTTCTTCACTATTATTCACACTAACTATAGGTGTTGCCATAGCTGGAATAATTTTAATATTGGATGGTCCTCCATTTTTATAGACTTCAATTAACCTTTTCATTACTATTTGCTGATCTAGCTTTTTTGTAAACTTTGAAGCTATTCTTTTGGATAGACGAACTCTTCCTGGATCATTTTTTAATAGAAATGTTCTTACTTGTTTATAGAATGACATAATATATCGTTTTATTTCGGTCTAAAAATACAATTTTAATTGCATCTCTTTCTAATATTTCATGTTAAAAAATAAAGATTTATTATCTAGAGCATGATTATTTCATTATTTTTTTAGAAATAATTTCTTTATTCGACTTAATCACTAACATATAAATACCTTTTTCTAAATCTGAATTTGTAATTATTAGCGATTTGTTATGCATTGAATAGCTTCTTATTAAACGACCATTAACAGCATATAAATCTACTGTAGCAGAATCAAATGGAGTGTTTATTTTCCATTCATTCGCTAGACTTTTTATTACAATATCTCCATTATTAAAAACAGATGAAGTAGCCCCTAAAACCTCTTCTTTAAAATCGATATTGATTAATTTTAATTGATAATAGTTATATCCCTCATTAGGCTTAAGATCTGTAAATGAATATTCTGTGATTTGATTACTATTTCCAGCTGCCTTTATTGTACCTAAATAACTATAATTTAATCCGTCTCTACTTTTTAACAATACATAATCCAACGCATCAATTTCGCTATAAGACTCCCACATTAACTTAACACTCTTATTTTGTACCTCACTGTCAAAATAAAGTAATTCTACAGGCAATGCTGTTGCTATACATGCACCATCATTACTATAAGTAACTGCCCCTGAAGCATCAAAATTTGCAAACCCTCCATCTCCTCCAGCTAAGCTACCTTCTATAAATAACGATTGAGTACAACTTCCCCAAGTTAAATCAGTTTGTTTTACTCCACTACCATTTGTAAACCTACCATTACCGTCGGCTACATTATCACAAAATAATGCGACAACTTGCTCATTACTTGGACATAAAGAAGAAAAATTATAAGCAAGAGAAGGTGATTGTCCTGTAAATAGTATGACAGTAGCATTTGCTGGAATCGGATCTAAATAAACAAATTTAGAACAACTAGCCGTAGCATTTAAATTTGAAATATATGTTGCATTATTTCCTATAGTGTTCGTTCCGCATAAAGTATTACAATAAGACCCTTGAGTATCAAAATCTATTTGAATATCATCTACACTTAAAGCAGAAGAACCATTTTTAAAAACTACATATTCGTTTAACCCTTCTTCAGCTCCCCCATTAACATTACAAGCATTAACTAATACACTTTTTACCTGAGGGCAAGTAGCACAGACAGACAAAGTAGTTTGGCTACCTGAAAGAGGACTACTGGTTAAATAGTTTTCTGTACAATTGACTGTTGCCCCATTATATTCAAAGATATTGACAAAATAGTTTGTACTAGCAGATAGTCCAGTTACATTTACAGTATTTGAGCTTCCATTATAAACCACAAACTCACCCGCTGCTATTGGGCTACCTGTTCCATATACTGAATTTGCTATATAGCTAGTTTGATCTGAAGGAGTTCCACCAATAGCAGAAGTCGACATCACTACAATTCTATTCGCTCCATCTCCATTCGCCCAGTCAAAAGTTAAATCTTGACATTGAACATCAGAAAAATTTAATGTTGTTGCATCAGATGTTGGTTCTGTTGTTGGCCCACAAGTTACAGTAAAGCTTGAAAAAATAGTTGTACACGGTTGATTATCACCAATCGTTAAATCCCCACTTGTTGCTCCTGCAGGGACAGTACAAACTATTGTAGTTGCGTTACTAGAGGCAATTTTTGCTGCAACCCCATTAAAAGAAACTGATCCACCGGTTAAATCTCCAGAAGAAGCAGTTATTGTAACAGTAGTACCTTCAGAGCCCGTAGAAGGAGAAACACTTGATATCGTTGCTGGAGTACATGTACTTATTCCTTCTAGAAAAACATTGTCAAAGCCACCATAATCTCCTTCTCCATTTTGCTTAGCATATAAAACAACACTTACATTTGAAGTTGTTCCTGGAATAGAAACAGTAACTGTATCCCAATCACTAGACGAAAAATTACTATTACCATTAAAAAATGGAACCTCTCCTTGACTCACATTGTCATAGAATAACTCATATTTTAAATCATCTCCGTTATCAAATTCAAAAGCATTATAAGAAAAAGAAAAAATTACACTTGTATATACTGAAATATCTACATTTGGTAAAATAATTGTTTCAAATTCAGTTCCTCCACAATTACCATTTAAATCTGCAATACCCCAAAATTGAGACCCTTCATCAGGAGAAACAATTCCAATACTTGTGGAAAAATCCCAAACATCATCACCATTTGTACATGGGGGAGTTGAAAACGTTATAGGAGCCCAAGTATCACCTGAGGCCTCAAAACTTTGTTTAGCTATATTGGTCTGAGAAAATATACTTCCTAAACTAAAAATTAAGATAAATACTTGGGGTAGTATTATTTTAATTGACAAACTCATTTTTGAAATGATTATTTTAAGAATTAAAAAAAATTATATATTAACAAAATGACTAACATACTATTGTAGATTACGAATGAGCTCCATTACTGAAGAACTAATATATTCAACACCTATTGCTATAACTATAAAACCAATTATTCTTGACAAGGCGTTAATACCGGAAGCTCCTAATATCTTGACTATAAAATGAGAACTTTTTAAGATTAAATAAATACTACTAACTGTAAACACTATTGCACTTAGAATAGTTATCAAATCACCTATTTTACTGTACTCTTGATTAAAAGTAATTAATAATGAAATGGTTCCTGGTCCTGCTAACATTGGTATAGCCAATGGGGTTAATGATATTTCAGATCTCGTTTTTATATCTTTTTGGACCCGTTCTCGTTTCATTCCTTTATGCTCTGTAAATTTACCTGTTAACAAAGCAAACCCAGAAGAAGCTATAATTAATCCTCCTGCAATTTTTAAAGAATTAATACTAATTCCAAAAAAAGAGAGCACATAGTTTCCTGCAAAAAAAGAAATCAATAAAATAATAAGCACATTAAATGAAGTCCAAAAAGAAATTTGACCTTTTTCTTTAATTGAATTCTCTTTCGTAAGACCAACAAATATAGGGACTGTCCCTAGCGGATTCATAACCGAAAACAATGCTCCAAATATATAAATAAATAACTCCATCTATTTTTTCTGCAAAAATCAGTATTATAAATGGATATTGAGATTAAGTAATTTTTATGTTTGTGTTAAGTTAACATCAAAAAAAAACGACATCAAAATGATGTCGTTTTTTATCAATTTTAAAATGATTTTATTTTACTAATTTCTCAGGCTCAAGATAGACATCTCCACCTTTAGCTTTAAACTCATCCATTTTATCTTTCATTCCCTCTTCTAATGCTTCCTGATCGTTTAAGCCATGCTTCTTAGCATACTCTCTTACGTCTTGTGTAATTTTCATAGAACAAAAATGTGGCCCACACATAGAACAAAAATGGGCTACTTTTGCATTATCACTAGGTAAAGTTTCATCATGATAAGCTCTAGCAGTATCAGGGTCTAAGGATAAGTTAAACTGATCTTCCCATCTAAATTCAAAACGAGCTAAACTCATTGCATTATCTCTGACTTGAGCCCCTGGAAACCCTTTAGCTAAATCGGCTGCATGAGCTGCTATTTTATATGTGATTACACCTTCTTTAACGTCATCTCTATTAGGTAGCCCTAAATGTTCTTTAGGTGTAACATAACATAACATTGCTGTACCATACCAACCAATATTAGCTGCTCCAATTGCAGAGGTAATATGATCGTAACCAGGAGCAATATCTTGTGTTAGTGGTCCTAATGTATAAAATGGAGCTTCGAAACAGTCTCTCAACTC
>JAGXIB010000166.1 GCA_024635865.1 Flavobacteriales bacterium | reverse complement strand
GAAAACAAAGATTTGTTTGATGAAGATTTTTGTAACGAAATTGTAGATCGTTTCAAACTAAAAATTGTTGTTAATGGAATAGAAAACATACCAGTAAAAGGCCCAATTATATTAGCTGCCAATCATTCTCTTGGAGGAATGGATGCGATGGCGATAGTTAGTGGACTCTCTAAAAGGAGGAAAGACATTCGCTTTATTGTTAATGATATTTTACTTAACATGAATAACCTCAAAGGCTTATTTATTGGAGTAAACAAACATGGGAAAAGTTCAAAAGAATCTTTTAACAACATAAATGAGCTTTTTGCTTCAGATAAAGCTATATTTATTTTTCCAGCTGGTCTTGTCAGTCGAAAAAGTAAAGGAAAAATTAATGATTTAGAATGGAAACGAACATTTGTCTTAAAATCAAAAGAACATCAAACACCTGTTATTCCAATTTATATCGATGGTAATTTGTCAAACTTTTTTTATAACCTATCAAACATTAGAGAAAAAATTGGAATAAAAACCAATATTGAAATGTTATATTTAGCTAACGAACAGTTTAAACTAAAGGGCTCTACCATCACCATTAATGTTGGAAAACCAATCCACCCAAATAACTTTGACTCCTCAAAAAGCAACTTTGAAATAGCCCAATGGCTAAAAGAACAAGTTTATATACTAAAAGATTTAAAAAAATAAGGTATGCCATTAAACCTAGACTATATAGCAAAGCCAGTTTCTAAAGAGTTACTTAGAAAAGAATTGAATAGTAAAACCTTTGTAAGAAATACCAACAAGGGGAATAATGAAATATACATTATTAACTACCATAACTCTCCAAATGTAATGAGAGAAGTTGCTCGTTTGAGGGAAGTCACTTTTGCTTCCGCTGGAGGAGGTACGGGTTTAGAAATAGACATTGACGAACACGATACAGCTGAAAACTGCTACCAACAATTAATCGTTTTTTCTCCTGAGGATAAAGAAATTATTGGCGGATACAGATTTATTGACTGTAATACGGTAAAAGATTACTCTAAAATAGAATTATCTACACAGCACTATTTTAAGTTCTCTGAAGAATTTGTTCAACGTTTTTTACCTAGAACAATAGAACTGGGGAGGTCTTGGATCCAGCCAGCTTTTCAACCAAGTCAAAACCCACGAAAAGGACTTTTTGCTTTAGATAATCTATGGGATGGTTTAGGGGCAATTGCAGTTGACTACAAACATATTGATTACTTTTTTGGAAAAGTTACCATGTATACTTCATATAATAAAGAAGCTAGGAATGCAGTCTTGACTTTTATGCACAAGTACTTTCCAGATTCTCAGAATTTGGTTAAACCAATACACTCGATTAGTAACTATACAAATAAGGAAATATTAGCCAAGACAGAAGACCTTGATTTTAAAGAAGGATTAAAGGAGTTAGGTAAGTATGTAAAAGAAAGAGGCGAATCAGTTCCTCCGTTAATTAACCAATACATGCAGCTCTCCTCTTCTATGAAGACATTTGGCACTGCCATGAATGAAGAGTTTGGAGGTGTTGAAGAAACTGGAATTCTAGTAAGAATAAGTGATATTTATGAGAGTAAAAAAGATCGACACATTAATACTTATATAAAATAAGTTAACCCCAAATATTGTTTGCGTTTAATGGCTTAGCATCATCACATTCAATTACGGTTTTCTCCCCAATTATAGGAGAAGAAAAATCTCCTTTATTGATTTTGATTGATTTGTCTTTATAAACCCATTTCATATAGTATCCCCAAATCGGCAAAGCTGTATTTGCTCCTTGCCCTTGAGCTGTATTTTTAAAATGTACCGTTCGGTCTTCGCAACCTACCCAAATTCCAGTTACCAAGTCTGGCGTATGACCAACAAACCAACCATCGGAATTATCCTGAGTTGTTCCTGTTTTTCCAGCCACTATTCCAGGAAAAGAATAAGGCTTATTTGAGTCTCTTATCCTTCTTGCTGTACCTCCAATCTTTCCATCAGAAGGACGACGAGCCCCTGTTACCCCTTTCATCATCTTCAACACATCAAAAGCAGTATTCTCATCCATTACTTGAGTTACTTCTGTTTTAGACTCATAGATCACCTTCCCATGTTTATCTTCAATTCGAGCAATAACAACAGGTTTAATATAAGCTCCATCGTTAGAAAAAATGGTGTGCGCAGAAGTAATATCCATAACAGACAAGTCACAAACTCCTAGGGCAAGTGAAGGCCCATCTATAAAAGATTTATTTTTTAGCTTCATGGTCTCAAAATACTGATTAACTCGAGGTATTACAATCGGATTTTCAGTCAATTTTGCAGTAATGTTATTTTTAGAATTAGCCAAAGCAAAAAACAAGGGAGTTGATACTCCAGAGTATTCTTTTTGCCCTCCTGGACACCATAATTTGGTTGTGTTTCCGTTAGGAACCTCTATACAGTATTGAACATCTGGAAACGATGTACAAGGCGTTAAATTTCCAGAGACACCACTCACATTACTAGATTCTATGGCTGCAGCATAAACAAATGGTTTCATGGTAGAGCCTACTTGCCTTTTGGACTGGTAGACATTATCATACTTAAAAGACTCATAGTTAGGTCCTCCAACCCAAGCTTTCACAAAACCAGTATTAGGGTCTATTGATACGAGCCCTACTCTCAGTAGTTGTTTATAGTACTTTATAGAGTCTAATGGGGATAAAGAAACTTCCTTTCGATAGTTTTTTTCTGTCCAGTTAAACACTTTCATCTTTACAACTTTTGAAAACACTTTGTCTATCTCTGCCTTTGATTTTCCAGCCGCTTTTAATTTTTTATACCGAGGAGACTGCTCCACTGCTCTTTGTAATGTCTTTTGACTTCTTGACTTAGAAACTTCACTTCCAAAAGGATAATTTTCCGAATTTTTTATCACATCATTTGAAAACTCTTGCTGTAACGACTTTCCTATGTATTCTGCTACTGCTTTTTCAGCGTGCTTTTGAATAGCAACATCTATGGTGGTATAAATCTTTAATCCATCTCTTTCAACATCAAAAGGTTTTCCATATTCATTTTGCAATTTATTTTCTTTAATCATCCTTTTCGTTTCATTTTTCACATAAGCTCTAAGATAGGGAGCTAGACCAGAGTTATAAGTCTCTTTTTTAAAATTTAAACCAATTGGTAAAACCTTTAGAGAATCGTACTCTAATTGAGTTAAGTGACCCTGTTCTTTCATGAGATAAAGAACTACTTCTCTTCGTTTCAAAGCTTTTTTTGGTCTAGACTTAGGGTTGTATGTATTTGGATTTTTTGCCATTCCAACTAATACAGCGCACTCCTCTACTTTAAGTTCTTTAGGTTCTTTTCCAAAATAGATACGTGCAGCAGAATGAATACCAACAGCATTATTAGTGAAGTCAAATTCATTAAAGTACATTGCAATAATTTCTTTCTTCGTATACCTAGTCTCTAAACGACTTGCAATAATCCATTCAGCAAATTTCTGTCTTATCCTTTTAAAAGAGGACTTAGCAGGAGTATGAAACATCATTTTAGCTAATTGCTGTGTTACCGTACTTGCACCGCCTTTATTTGAGCCAACTATTGCACCAAGAATGGCACGTACTAAACCATGACCATCAACTCCAGAGTGTTCTTCAAACCTTTTATCCTCCGTTGACTTTAATGCATTTATTAAATCCTCAGGTAACTCTTGATAAGTAACTTTTGTTCGATTCGTATGCATGGCAAAGAAAGTCCCTAATATCTTACCATTCGCATCGTACAAGTTCGTGGATTCATCGCTTCTAGGGTTTTCAAGGGCTTCTATTGAGGGTAAATCCGACTCAAAAGTGGTCAGTAACATCAGAGCCACAATCATTAAAGGAGATAGAACAGCCAACCAAGTATAAAGAAGAATCTTAACTTTAGACTTCTTTGTTAAATCCTTTGAATTTGCTTGGACTGGCTTGGACTTAGCTTTTGATTTTTGCTTAGACTTAGGCTTTAAGTTCTTTAAGTTTTCTCTCGACATTAGTCTTATGTGTGTAAATTCCTATTCTACGAAGTTAAATATAAGCCAACATTCTCTTATCTGTAACTCTTACCTACTATTTTGTGAACTAATTAACGTTAATACTGAGTTAAAACAAAAAAAGCAATCATTTCTGATTGCTTTTTTGTTTTGCGCTTCTTCAAGGACTCGAACCTTGGACCCCCTGATTAACAGTCAGGTGCTCTAACCAGCTGAGCTAAAGAAGCTCTTGTTTTGCGGTTGCAAATGTAATATTAAAAAACTAATACACCAACAAATAGAATTAAAAAATAAAAAAAGAAGAGCAATCATTTCTGATTGCTCTTCTTAGCGCTTCTTCAAGGACTCGAACCTTGGACCCCCTGATTAACAGTCAGGTGCTCTAACCAGCTGAGCTAAAGAAGCTTCAAATAATTCGACGGCAAATATAGTGATTGTTTACAAGAAAACAATACCTTTGCAAAAAAAATAAATTATATTTCATAAAACACAATAGATAATGAGCTTAGTAAACGTTGGAACGGTAGCATTTGATGCGATAGAAACACCTTTTGGAAAAACTGATAAAATAATAGGAGGAGCTTGTACTTATATAAGTTTAGCGGCATCGTATTTTACGAAAAATGCAAAAATAGTTTCTGTTGTTGGTGAGGACTTCCCAAAAGAAACGTTAGACATGTTTAAAGATAAAGGAATTGTTACTGAAGGACTACAAGTTAAAAAAGGTGAAAAGACCTTTTTCTGGTCTGGAAAGTACCATAACGACATGAACAGCAGAGATACTATTGATACGCAATTGAATGTATTAGAATCTTTTGATCCTATTATTCCTGAAAGCTATCAAAACTGTGAATACTTAATGCTAGGAAATTTAACTCCTTCTTTGCAATTAAAAGTAATAGAAAGATTAACCAATAGACCTAAATTAATTGTATTAGATACAATGAATTTTTGGATGGAAATCGCAATGCCTGATTTAAAAAAGGTAATTAAAGAAATTGATGTTTTAACGATCAATGATGAAGAAGCTCGTTTACTATCTGGTGAATATTCATTAAGAAAAGCTGCTAGAAAAATTTTAGATATGGGACCAAGAACTCTTATTATAAAAAAAGGAGAGCATGGGGCTTTATTATTTGAAGGAAATAAAGTGTTTTATGCCCCAGCATTACCCTTAGAAGAAGTTTTTGATCCGACAGGAGCAGGAGATACATTTGCAGGAGGATTCATTGGACACCTAGCTGCGACAGGTGACTTATCTTGGGAGAACATGAAAAACGCTATAATAATGGGATCTGCAATGGCTTCTTTTACTGTAGAAAAATTTGGGATTGAACGCTTAAGAGACTTAACAATGGATGAAATTAGCGAACGAATTAATGAGTTTGCTGAGCTAACTAACTTTTCTTTAGAATTCCCTGCTGTTATTGATTAATAATAAAATACAAGATTCTAATTTTAGGAGGCTATATCGAATATAGCTTCCTTTTTTTTGCTTCAAAATGCAACAAACAATAACAGGTTTATATCTAAGTCACATCAGTTATGGAGAAACGAGTGTAATTCTTAAATTATTTACATTACAACATGGTACCACTTCTTTTATTGTTAAAGGAATTAAAAGAAAAAAAGGAGGACAAGCAATACTACAACCCTTCCATTACTTGGAGCTATCATCTAATTTTAAAGCAGAAAAAGATTTAAACTTTGGTAATCAAGTAAGACTAAGTAAACCTAGTTACTCTTTAACGAGTGATATTAGAAAAAGTACTGTTGCACTGTTCTTAACAGAAGTATTAAACAAAACGCTTAAAGAAACTGCACCAGACGAAGAATTATACCATATCATTGATTCACTTATCACGCTGTATGACGAATCTGAATTTCTACCAATATTTCATCATTATTTTATCATTCAATTGATTATATCACTTGGAATAGCGCCAAATTTCGGAAGAAATAAAAGCATAGACTTACTAAAGATAAGTGAAGGTATTTTCGAGTACAATCCTCAACCAAACTTAGACTACTTTTCCTTAGAAACTTCCTTAGCATTTAAACGAATTATAGGCACGAAGTTTGATGAGTTAGGAGACATTCAATTAACTAAGAAAGTGAAACAAGAGCTATTAATAAATCTTATTAACTATATAGAAACTCAAACCCAAATTAAAAAGGGAAGCATTCAATCTTATAAGATATTAGAAACTATATTCCACCATTAAAATTTTATGAAATTTATTCTATTGATATTTATAGCTGTTAGTTATAACTTAATTGGACAACAAGTAAAAGTATATAATGAATATTTAGAGCCAATAGAAAATGTAGAGGTGATTTCTATTCAAACTCAAAAAAGTGTTTTCACTAATGAAAAAGGAAGTTTTAGCTTAAAAAACTTTGACAAAAACGATACACTTTACTTTTTTAACGATAATTACCTCCCGCTAAATATTCCAATAAAACAAATCACATCTTTACTTCACAATAAAGTTTTAATGCAATACCAAAGTATTTTTTTAGGTGGAGTTGAAGCTACAGTAACGGTAAGAAATAGAAAAAATCAATTTTCTAAAAATCCAATAAAAATAGATGTGTTAAATAGTGAGAAAATACATAAAATTGGTGCTCAAACTTCAGCAGATGTCTTAGAACAAGCTTCTGGTGTTCAAGTTCAAAAAAGTCAAGCCGGGGGAGGAAGCCCAATAATAAGAGGAATGGAAGCTAATAAAGTACTTTTGGTTATTGATGGAGTTAGAATGAATAATGCGATATATAGAGGAGGGCACTTACAAAACAGCATAACTTTGGACAATAATATTTTAGAACAAGTTGATGTCTCTTATGGGCCTGGATCTGTAAATTACGGAAGCGACGCGTTAGGAGGAGTGATCCATTACTACACCAAAAACCCATTAAATAGAAATGACTCAACTTTACATTTTAAAGGAAACTTAAGCTCTTCTTATTCCACCGGAAACAATGGATTAACTACTCACGCTGACTTTACATTAAGCAAGCGTAAATGGGGAAGCCTTAGTTCCATTTCTTATAAACAATTTGGAGACTTAAAAATGGGAAAGAATAGGCAACACGGCTATGAAGAATGGGGGAAGTTATACAACAGAAGAATTACTATTGAAGGTTTGGATTCAATGATAACAAACACTGATACAAATACTCAATTAAACACCGGATATGAACAGATTGACCTTTTACAAAAAGTAATTTTTGCACCAAATGAAAACGTTGACTATACACTAAACATGCAGTACTCTAATTCTACCAATATAAACCGCTATGATCAACTTGGCAAATATAGTGGAGGAGAATTCAAATACGCAGAGTGGTATTATGGCCCCCAAACTAGATTTTTAGGAGCTTTAACTGCAAACTTTAAAAAGAGTAATAAGGTATATGATAACGCTTCTATTATAGCTTCGGTGCAGCAGGTCGAAGAAAGTAGAATTACTAGAAGGTTTAAAAACTACAACAGAATTGAGCGAAAAGAAGAGGTAAAAGTAGCAGCCTTAAATCTTGATTTTTCGAAAGAGCTAAAAGCAAAGACTAAACTATTTTATGGAGCAGAAGCCACTCACAACATTGTTGATTCCAAGGCTGAGTCTATTAACATTTCAACGGAAGAAATTTCTAAACAAAGTACTAGGTATCCAGATAACGGAAGCACGATGAGTACTGCTGCTATTTATGCTAACATTACTCAAACCTATGATAAGTTCTTATGGAATTTTGGGAATAGATTAACATTTACTACACTAGAAGCAAATTTTAAGGACACTAATTATATTCAATTACCCTTTGATAAGATTTCTTCAAGTTCGGAATCATTCTCTAGTAGTCTAGGGTTTGTTTTCATGCCAACAAATTCCCTAAAAATTAACACTAACATAAGCTCTGGGTTTAGAACTCCAAACATAGATGATTTTGGAAAAGTATTTGAAAATGACAATAATGTCGTGATTCCAAACAATTTAATTAAACCTGAATTTGTCTATACTGGAGAGTTAGGTTTTTCTAAATCTTTTTCTAGAATATATAAGGAGCTAGACAGCTCTAGAACTAACTTACATTTTGCAACGATTAGCGCAACTGGTTTCTATACCTTACTTGATAACCTTATCGTAAGAGCCGACTACACCTTAAATGGAAAAGATTCTTTACTCTATGAAGGAAGCATGCGAAAAATACAAGCCAATCAAAATTTTAATGAGGGCGTAATTTATGGCTTTACTGGAGGTGTAAATCTTTCCTTTAATAGAAATCTAAAATTAAACTCAACAATTAATTACACTGTGGGAAGAATAACAACCACTGACGAACCACTTGCAAAGATTCCTCCTCTATTTGGAAAAACAAGTTTTATAATTGACCATGCAAAATGGGATTTGGAATTTTATAGTATCTATAATGGATGGAAAAGAATAGCTGATTATGATCAAAATGGAAATGATAATGATGATGAAGCAACTGTGGACGGAACACCAAGTTGGTATACTTTAAATGTAAGAGGCGGTTATCAATTGAATACTAAAATTTCTATTCAAGCTGGGATTCAAAATTTTACGGACATTCACTACAAGACATTTAGCTCAGGAATAAGTGCTATGGGAAGAAGTTATAATTTAGCAATGAAAATTTTATTCTAACTCATAATAGAGTATCAGATCAATTTTTATTACTTTTATAAGGCATGAAAAGTATATTTCTATTCCCTTCTCTCTTTTTTAGTCTACTTGCCTTATTCGGACAAAATCAAAAACTAAACATTACTCCAAAGGCATATTCTAAATGGAAGACAATTACAGCGCCTCAAATATCTGAAAGAGGAAACCTCATTAGTTACCTCATTTCTCCCCAGGTGGGAGATGATGAATTAATCATTGACAACAGATTAAAAAATAAAACACTTTCTATAGAAAGAGGAGAAAAAGTATTCATTTCTCCTGATGAACAGTGGCTCTCTTTTTCCATCGTTAATTATCATGACTCTATTCGATCACTAAAATTAAAAAATATTTCGAAAAAAAAATGGCCATTAGACTCTTTGTGTTTTTATAATGTTCTGAAAGATAGTTTAGTTAAGTTTAACTCCGTTGAAAGCTATAAGCAAGGAGAGCTAGGTGGTAATTGGACTGCTATGTTAAGAAGTGAAGATTATAAACTTAAAGAGAGTACAGTAAAAAAGAAAAGAAAATGGTTCTTTAAAAAGAAGAAAAAGAAGGCAATTAAAGAAAATAATGGAGCTATATTAACACTATATAATCCATTAACTTTTACTACTAAAAATATTATCTCAGTAAAGGACTATGAAATGAGTAAGAATGGAAAATCTATTTATTACTCAACCTCTTATAAATATAACGATACTATTGACTCTTGCTTCCTATACAGATGGGACACTAAAAATGGATTAACAAAGCTTATTAAAAAAGACGAAGGATTTTATAATCAACTCACCACTTCAAAATCCGGAGATCAATTCTCTTTTCTATATTCTTCTGACACGACAAAAGAGAAGCAGTATCAACTATACTACTGGAGTAGTAGTTTAGATTCTTCCAAGTTAATTGTCGATACCCTTTCAGCACAGTTTGACTCCACAAAATCTGTAAGTGAATTTCACCGCTCTTATTTTTCTGATAATGGGAACTACTTATTTTTTAAAGTAGGAGAAAAACCCGTAGTTAAAAAAAAAGATACACTTACTGACGACGAAAAGTACAGTTTAGACCTTTGGAGCTGGACAGATAGCAGACTTCAAACGCAGCAATTAAAAAACTTAGAGAAGGATAAGAAGAAAGCAGACTTATATGTTTTTTCGACAGCAACGAACAGCATAAAAAAATTAGCAAGCAGCAATGAAGTTATTATGGACAGAGATCCAACAAATAATAAAAACTTCATTCTTTTTCGGTCTCAAACACCTTATTTAAAAGAAATGACTTGGGATGGCTGGTATTATGATTATTATTTAGTTGATATCAAAACAGGTTCAAGACAACTTTTATTAAAAAAACACAATGATGTAATTAAAGTGTCAGAATCTGGGAAAAAGATTGCCTTTTACGCTAGAAAAGATTCAGCATGGTTTTGTAAAGACATTTCAATAAACAAAACTACTCAACTGACTCATTTAAAAAGATTTCATAACCAACACCATGATGTTCCAGGGCTACCAAGTTCTGCAGGAAGCGTTATTTGGGCTGAAAACGGAAGTTATGTTGTTATTAAAGGACAATATGATTATTGGAAAATAGCTATAGATGGGAGCGAAAATAAACTCCTAACTTCTGGAAGAGAGAATAGTACAATCTATAACTATTGGAGAACAAATGATAAAAATACCAAAACTTTAAATTTAGATAGCGCTATCTTTTTTAAAACCTATAATGAAGTCAATAAAAAAGAAGGAGTATCTATTTTAAAAAACAAAAAATTAACCCAACTGTTTTTGCATGATAAAAAAATAGTATTGCTAAAAAAAGCAAAAAGATCAGAGCACCTAATTCTCAGAGAAATGTCCTTTATCAGCTATCCCGACCTTCAGCTCACTAACCTTGACTTTACATCATTTGATCGGCTTTCAAACATAAATCCTCAACAAAAAGATTACAATTGGGGAAAAGTAGAGTTAGTGTCTTGGGAAAGCTACCATAACAAAGATTCACTTTCAGGACTTCTCTATAAACCTGAAAACTTCGATAGTACAAAGTCGTATCCTATGATTATTTATTTTTACGAGCGAAATAGTCAGAACTACCACAGGTACTATTCCCCAAAACCAACAGCTTCAATAGTATACCCGACAGAATATGTTAGTAATGAGTACATCGTGTTTATTCCAGATATAAAATATGAAATTGGAAAGCCTGCACAAGGTGCTTACGATTGTATTGTTAGTGGAACAGATTTTTTAACAAGAAAACATACTTATATAGACAGTACTAGACTGGGACTTCAAGGACAAAGTTGGGGCGGTTATCAAACTGCTCAACTCATAACCATGACCAACAAATATAAATGTGCAATGGCAGGAGCACCTGTAAGCAATATGTTTAGTGCATATGGAGGCATTAGGTGGGGATCTGGATTAAACAGAGCGTTCCAGTATGAAAAAGGACAAAGTAGAATTGGAAAAACAATATGGGAGGCTCCAGAACTATACATAGAGAACTCTCCATTATTTCATTTACAAAATGTAACAACTCCATTACTAATTATGCATAATGATGGAGACGGTGCTGTCCCATGGTCACAAGGCCTTGAATTATTCAATGGCCTAAGACGGTTAAATAAACCAGTATGGCTATTAAATTATAATAAAGATGCTCACAACTTAAAAAAAAGAGCAAATAAGCTGGACTTAAGTATTAGAATGAAACAATTTTTCGACTTCTATTTACAGGAAACTACAGCTCCAGATTGGCTAAAAAAAGGAAGACCAGCAATCATTAAAGAACTAGAAAACAGCAATTAAGACTCTGGTTTCCGAAAAATTAAAAATCAGTAATTGTTATTAAGTTTACATACAAGATTCTTTGTTAAATGGAATTTTGTATGTATTCTTGTATACTAAGTCTTAAGTAAACTTTTATGAAAACTATTTTCTATCTTTTATTTTTTGTGTTTATGGCATTTAGCTGTAGTAATGCAGAAACAGCAGAAGATAATGCACAGAAATCTAGGGTTTCTAAAGGATCTACAATAAAGTACGGAGGAATATTAAAACTTGCTGAATCGGAAAAATACACTTCTTTATTCCCTGCAAAAATTCTAGATGCACCGTCAACAAAGATTGCGGCTCAAATACACAACGGATTAGTTAGGTTTGATGCTAATGATCTCTCTATACTTCCTTCAATTGCTAAAGATTGGAAAGTTGACGAGACACAAACTGAGTATACTTTTAACCTTAGAAATAATGCGTATTTTCATGATGATAGTTGTTTCGAAGGTGGAAAAGGAAGAAAAATTACAGCAAAAGATTTTAAGTACACTTTCGAGTTATTTTGTCGCCCAGCATTTTCAATAAACTATAAAGCTATCTTTAAAAATAAATTAAAAGGAGCTAATTCTTTTTATGATGGAGCTTCTAAAACAATTGAAGGTATTAAAATATTGAATGATTCAACATTAAAACTAACCTTATCAGCTCCAAAAAACTCATTTATATACAGTCTAGCTCGAGTAACTACTTCTGTAATAGCTGAAGAAGCATATGTTAAATATGGAGAAGAACTAACTGTTGGTGCTGGACCATTTATTTACCATAAGCCGAAGGACATAAACAAAAAGCTTATTCTGACCTACAATCCTAACTACTTTTTAAAAGATGAAGAAGGAAATCAACTACCTTATTTAGATTCTATTGTTTTTAACTTTATAACTAATAAAGTGGAAGAATTAAGATTATTTAAAGAAGATAAGTTATCTGTTATTCATGGTTTACCAGCTTCAAAGATTGCTTCTGTAATCTCTGATAACATTGCAAACTTTAATGAAATTCCACCACAAACTATTTTAGACCGTAAACCAGAAATGGGAGTCAATTATTATGAATTTAATTTGACTCGACCACCATTTAATAATAAAAAAGTTAGACAAGCGTTTTGTTATGCTGTCAACAAAAGTAAGATTTCGTCTACTATACTTAGAGGCCAAGGAAGTATCGCTAAGCACGGTATAACTCCTAAAATCCCAACATTCAATGGCTATAACTTCAACCTTTTAGAAGGGTACAGTCATAATCCTGAGCGGGCTAGAAAACTTCTTTCTGAAGCTGGTTATCCAAACGGAAAAGGGTTTCCTTATACTAGACTAGAAGTTAATAGCGATGGAGGAATACATAGTACTGTTGCTAGTCAAATTATTAACCAAGTGAATAACACGTTAGGAATAAATATAGAGTTAGATCAGGTTTCTTTTAAAGATAAAATAGAACACTCTAAATATGCAAAGTCAGAAATATTTAGATCTGGTTGGGTAGCTGACTTTCCTTCTCCAGAATCTTTTCTAATGATTTGTTATGGCGCAGAAGTTCCAAGTAGTATTGAAGAACCTTCTTACCCTAATACGATGCGTTATAAAAGTTCAGAATTTGATTCTTTATTTAATTTAGGAAGGTCTACAATAGATAAAGACCTTAGTTACGAGTATTTTGTTAAAGCTGAAAAAATCTTAATTGAAGATGCTCCATTAATGCCTTTATGGTACAATGAAGATTATTACTTAAGTAAATCTGAAGTAAGAAACTTTAACTATAACCCAATGGAACATTATGACTTAGCAGTTGTTTACATCAAGACATTGACTCGAGAAGAAGTAATAGAAAGTCGTAAAAAAGAAACTCATCAAGAAGGACTCTAATTCTCTATTCTTAGTCTGTTCTTAGTCTGTTCTTAGTTTTAATTAATAAAACTATATCTATAAAAATATGTGCTGTTATTGCTGTTATTAGGCCTAAGTTTATAGATAAGACCCCAACAATACAAATAGCAAAAACCATATAGCTTCCATAAATTGATATTTTAAAATTTTTAGGGTTAAGATAACCATGGATAGCCACAAATAGAATTGAAGTGATAATTACTCCAAAAAAAGGCTGTATTACACCTCTGAAAAATATTTCCTCTCCTACACCTGCAGAAAAACTTACAAAAATTATCAAAGGATAAGTTAAAACTTCTTTCGAAAATAGTTGAGTATACTTCGTCAATTCTGATTCAATATATTTTACCTTCATAATTTCCCATCCTAAAATAGCTATTGTACAACCTGTAAGAGCCCCAATAATTATTTGATAAACTAAAGGTGTTTCAGATAAAAAAATAGCATTGAAAGAACTACTTGAGAATAGTCTATGAATAATAAAAGCTAGAATTGGAAATGCTAAAAGGGTAATTAAACCTAAAAAGAACAATTTTTGTTTCGTCATTTTATGGCATAAAAAAAGCGACTAGAAGTCGCTTTTAAACAGTAATTATATTTTAATTAGATTCTTTGTCGTCTTCATTCTCTGGATCAGTGATTGAAGTATCAATCTCATCTTCATTCTCTGGATCGGTAATTAAAGCATCATTATCATTCCCTGGACGAGTAATTAAACTCTTTTCGACAGGATTAGTATTTGATGATATAGGTTTTAACTCTACTTCCTCACTAACATCTGAGTTAGGTCGCAAAGGTTCATACTTACTACACCCTACAAAAGTAAGCAGTATGCTAAAAAAAAATAATATTTTAATATTCAATTTCATTTATAACAAAATTAAGGCATTTTATTCTATATATCAAAGTATAATACGACTTTTTTTATAAAAAAGTTACATTTTATCGTTTTTTAATCTTATTTCTACCCTTGTACCAAGTATAATCCCATCAGAATCTTCTATTTGAAAAGGTCCTGTAATAATAAATTCCTGATTTGTTGTCTTTTTAAGAATCTCTAGCCTTCCTGAATTAATAGACATTCCCTTAGAAGAGTGATCACTTGAAGACTTATTAGCAATACTTGCATCTATCCCAATTCCATTGTCTTCTATTACAAATAGGAAATCATTATTAGCTATTTTTGAAAGGATAACCTTAATTAAGCCTTCTTTTTCTACTGGTAATATACCATGCCAAATACTATTTTCTACATAAGGTTGAAGAAACATTGGAGGAACATCAATTACATTTGGGTCTATATTATCTTCTACAATAATTTCATAAGTAAACTTATTTTGAAACCTCATGTTTTCTAATGACAAGTATAATTCTAAACGCTCTAATTCATCTGACAAAGGGACTAAGTTTGTGCCAGAAACAGAGCTGTCCAAGTTTTTTCTAATTAATTTTGCAAAATTAGTTAAGTACTTATTTGCTGACAATCGATCTTTAGTATTTATATAGTACTGAATTGAGTTTAATGAATTAAAAATAAAGTGCCTATTCATACTTGCATTTAAAGTCTGCTGCTCTAACGCTAACAGTTTAGACTTGTAGTATAATTTTTGAGTTAAAGCCTTTCGTTTTGAGATACTTACTTGCCATTTCCAAAAAATTAACACCGTAATAAATAAAATGATAAAAATTAACATAAAAAACCAAGAAGTGAGGTAAAATGGCTTTAAAATCTCGAAAGAAAACAACTCAATTTCACTCCAGTTAATAGCATCTTTTGTTGCTCTAACTTTAAAGGTATAGCTACCATGAGGGAGGTTTGTATAGGTAACCGAACTTTGCTTTACTGGAGGAGACCATTCTAGATCAAACCCTTCCAATAAAACACTATATTTTATTTCCTTATTCTGATTAATAGCTATTGCATTATAAAAAAAAGTAAAATAGTTTTTCTTGTAACCAACCGATAAGTTTTTAGGTAGTTTAGTTTCTTCGTTTATTTCTTTGGCGTATTTAGACCAGTTTGTTTCTCTTAAAAACAGTTGAACCTTTTCGATAACAACAACCGGATTAGTAAACTCATGCTTTTCGTGTTTTCTTTTGAAACTAACAACTCCTTTACTTGTTCCCATCCAAATAACACCTTTTGAATCTTTATAAAATGAATTTAAATTTGTTTCTATACTTGGTAATCCGTTTGTAATAGAATAATGATGAATGGCATTATTTTTCTTTGCTAAATAACTTGGAATATGTATTTCGAAAATACCGTAATTTGTTCCTATCCAAACATAATTTGAATCTTCAACACCAATAAAATTAATATTATTCGCACTAAAAGACTCATGTAGTTTAATCTTACTTAACTGTTCTCCGTCAAAACTATATAGTCCATTACCAGTTCCGATCAGTATCATTTTTTTAGAAATTTTCTTTAAAGAATAAACTATTTTATTTTCTAATTTTGAATTAAAGTAAACTTCAGATACAGAGTCATTCTCTATTTCAAATACACCAGAAGAAGTTCCAACCCAAATCGAATTTGAGAGTGATTTTTCAATAGTTCTAATATTTTTTGCAGGAAAATTTTCTTGATACTTGTAGACTTTACTTCGTCCATCATTGGCCATAAAAGACACCCCTTTTGATGTTCCGATCCAAGTCCCTTTATTCTTCTCATTATAAAGAGATAAAACCTTGTTTGATGTCAACCAATCTGTATTTCTAAAGGTTTCTAGTTTTCCTTTTTTAATTAAAGACAACCCATTTGCTGTTCCAAACCAAAGTGAAGAGTCAGGGGTATATAAAGACGACCAAACTGTATTGTCTCCTAATAGATTCTCTTTATTAATAGTTGAGAAATTTTGTCCATCAAAAAGACTGACTCCTCCTCCATAAGTTGAAAAGTAAATTTTACTATTGTCGTCTTCTACTGCTGATAAAACATAGTCACTACTCAATCCATCTTTTTTTGAATAGCTAACTAACTCATCACTTGTAAACCTTGTGATCCCACCTCCATCTGTTCCTAACCAGATATTCCCTTCCCTATCCTCTGTAATGTTTTTAATCCTATTGTTTATTAAGCCATTTTCACTCGTAAAGTGTTTTATAGAAACACTATCTAAAACAAAGGCCCCGTAATTTGTGCTAATCCATAACCGATCTCTTTTATCAGTATAAAGATGGTTAATAAAGCCAAAGTTTTCACTTAGTTTAATTTGAGACGTATAGTTTGATTTAACCTCAAACAAACCATTATTTTGTGTTGCATATATTATTTCTCCTTTTTTATTTTCAGTAAAGCTTGTTATAGTATAGTTCACATCAGAAAGACTTTCTTTTCTCCATACGTCATGTTCAAAAAAGCCTAATGTATTTCTTCCTCCTACCCAAATTAGACCCTGCTGGTCACAAAAAATAGTTTTTACTAAGTTTTGATCATCTAAAGAGAATTTTTTAATACTTTCTAACTTTAGTTTATTGTTTATTACTGGTATTTTAAAAACTCCTTTCCCTCTAATAGCAAGCCAAAGGTTATTGTCCTTATCAAACGTGAAGCTTGTTATACCTATACCTTCTGCTATGGATGTTAAGTCCCAAGAAGTTATCTTTTTACCAATTACAGCTGTTATACCATATTGGGAAGCGATCCATGTGTAATTATTATGATAAACAATTTTCTTTACTGTATTATCTATTAAACCATTTTCTGTAGAGTAATTTTTAAATTCCCCCCCGTCGAAACGACTTACTCCTCCTGCGGTACCAATCCATAAATAACCATCGCTACCAGCTTCCAAAACAAATACCTGTGTTTGAGCTAACCCATCTTCTACAGAATAGTTAATAAAACTATATTGCTGGGCTTTACACACCAAAAAGGGAATAAAAAGAATTAATATGGAACTTAATAACTTATACATATTTCATAGCTTCTTGTAAAACTACTTTTTTTATTTCAAAACTCAGCTTTAGTTTAAATATCTTATTTTTCGGTGTATCCAATATTTTTTTCTTACATTCGAGAAAAATTAATTAATTAAAAAATTTATTATGAAAAATTTATTTATCGGTTTAGGAGTTTTAGCTATGATTGGAGCAACTTCTTGTAAGAAAGACTACACTTGTGAATGTACTTTTGAAGGAAATGGTGTTTCAGGAAGTGTTGCCGAAACTTCAAAATTGACTAAAAAAGATGCACAAGAGTGGTGTGACGAAGGTTCTACTACTTCAGGAGGTGTTACAACTAAATGTGAATTAAAGTAAGAAGTTATTTTAAAATAAAAAAGCGCTAAAACAGCTGTTTTAGCGCTTTTTTTATGTCTATTTTTTGTTATTCAAAGGCAGGAATCCCAGTTATATCTAGGCCTGTAATTAGTAAATGAATATCATGTGTTCCTTCATAGGTAACTACAGATTCTAAATTTGCCATATGACGCATAATAGAATATTCATTTGAAATCCCCATAGCTCCGTGTATTTGCCTAGCTTCTCTAGCTATTTCTAACGCCATATTTACATTATTCCTTTTTGCCATAGAAATTTGAGCAGAAGTCGCTTTTCCTTCATTTCTTAATTGACCTAACCTTAAAGTCAATAATTGAGCTTTAGTTATTTCAGTAATCATTTCTGCTAACTTCTTTTGAATTAACTGAAAGCTAGCGATTGGTTTACCAAATTGAATTCTTTCTTTAGAATACCTTAAAGCAGAATCATAACAATCTAAAGCAGATCCGATTGCTCCCCAAGCAATTCCATAACGTGCACTATCTAAACATTGTAATGGAGCTCCTAAACCATCTTTGTTGGGTAATATATTTTCTTTCGGAATTTTCACGTTGTTAAAAATTAACTCCCCAGTTGCTGAAGCTCTTAATGAAAGTTTACCGTGCATTTCTGGAGTTTCGAATCCTTCCATTCCTCGTTCAACTACCATTCCTTTAATTCTTCCTGCCTCATCTTTTGCCCAAACAACTGCAATATCTGCAAAAGGAGCATTAGAAATCCACATCTTAGCACCATTTAATAGGTAATGATCTCCCATATCTTTTATGGTAGATAGCATTCCTCCAGGATTTGAACCATGATCTGGTTCTGTTAACCCGAAACACCCAATAAATTCACCTGTAGCAAGCTTTGGTAAATATTTCATTCTTTGTTCTTCTGAACCAAACTTCCAAATTGGATACATGACTAAAGAGCTTTGTACAGAGGAAGTTGATCTTAAGCCAGAATCACAACGTTCTAGTTCTTGCATAATTAAACCATACGAAATCTGATCTAATCCTGCACCTCCATATTCAGTTGGAATATATGGACCAAAACCTCCAATTTCTCCAAGTCCTGGTATAATTTGTTTAGGAAAGACGGCTCTTTCATAGTAGTCTTCTATAATAGGACTTACTTCTTTTTTTACCCATGCACGAGCTGAATCTCTAATTAATTTATGCTCGTCTGATAATAAATCATCCATTAAATAATAATCGTGTGCTTCGTATTTATCTGTACTCATTTTCTTTTAGTTTTATCAAATTTAAGGTTTTATCTTTTTAAGACAAAGAATTATTTCATATTCTCTAACTGCTTTATTGCAATATAAGCCATTAATCCTGTCGATATTTTTAGGGCTTGTTCGTCTATCATAAAGCCTCCATTATGTAAGCTTCCTCCAATTTTATTTTTGGCATTTGAAGTCCCTACTCTATAAAAGCAAGCTGGAATTTCTTGAGAATAGTAGGCAAAGTCTTCAGCTGTCATTCTTAAGCTTAAGTCAATCACATTACTTTCACCTAGGTATTCTGACGCAGATTGTTTTGCTACATCAGTCGTGTTTTCATCATTTACCAAAACTGGATAACCTTTTCTTACTTCAATATCACATTTTCCTCCCATTGACTCTGCAATTAATTCCGCCATTTTAATTATCTTAATGTGAGCTTCATGTCGCCAATCTTCATTAAATGTTCTAAAAGTTCCTTTTACTTTTACTTCACTGGGAATAATATTTGTTGCTCCTTTGGCTTCTATATCTCCAAAAGAAAGTACTGATGGAATATAGGGGCTACTATTTCGACTTACAATTTGTTGAAGGCCAATTATGATGTGTGACGTAATTAAAATAGGGTCTACTAACTGATGAGGCAATGCTGCATGACCTCCTTTACCATTAACAGTAAAATATATTTCATCTGCAGAAGCCATATAAGTTCCAGGCTTAAACCCTACCTGCCCAACTTCTAAATCGGGATAAACATGTTGTCCAATAATTCGTTCTACTTTAGGGTTTTCTAAAACCCCTTCTTCAATCATTAACTTTGCTCCTCCTGGCAATAACTCTTCTCCAGGTTGAAACAAAAATTTAACAGTTCCTTTAAATGAATCTTTTAACTCGTTTAAAACAATCAGACTTCCTATTAAGGATGAAGTATGGACATCATGTCCACAGGCATGCATTACACCTTCATTAACCGAACTAAAAGACAAACCTGTTGTTTCTTTTATTGGCAAAGCATCTATATCAGCTCTTAATGCTATCGTCTTCGATTTCGGATTAACACCTTCTATAGTCCCAATTATGCCAGTTTTAACAACACTTGTTTGATGATTTATACCAAATTCCGTTAATACTTTAGAGATATACTCTGATGTTTTATACTCTTGAAATGATAGCTCTGGATTTTGATGTAAATATCTTCTTATTTCAATAATTTTATCTAGGTTCTTGGAAACTAATAATTTTATTTTATCCTTCATTTTACATATAAAAAAGCCACTCTTCAAATAAATAAAGAGTGGCTAGTGAATTTCTATTTAATGTCCTAATTAAACATCAATATTTGCATATTTTGCATTTTGTTCAATAAATGCTCTTCTTGGAGGAACTTCATCTCCCATTAACATTGAGAATATTCTATCCGCTTCAGTTGCTGAGTCTATAGTTACCTGTCTTAACGTTCTGTTTTCAGGACTCATAGTAGTTATCCATAACTGTTCAGCATTCATCTCTCCAAGACCTTTATAACGTTGTATACCAACACTAGATTCTGTTCCTGAACCTTTCATTTTTTGAACTAAAACATCTCTTTCAGTCTCATTCCAAGCATAATCAGATTGTTTTCCTTTCTTTACTAGATATAAAGGAGGAGTTGCTATATAAATGTATCCTTTCTCAATTAACTCCTTCATGTAACGGAAAAAGAACGTCAAGATTAATGTTTGAATATGACTACCATCTACATCGGCATCACACATAATAATGACTTTGTGATATCTCAACTTTTCTAAGTTTAGCGCTTTTGAATCTTCTTCTGTTCCAATTCTTACCCCTAGTGCAGTATATATATTTTTAATCTCTTCATTTTCAAAGATTTTATGTTGCATTGCTTTTTCAACATTTAAAATCTTACCTCTTAATGGCATAATAGCTTGGAAGTGTCTATCTCTACCTTGTTTAGCAGTTCCTCCTGCAGAATCTCCCTCTACTAAGTATACTTCACTAATTGTAGCATCTTTAGAAGAACAATCTGCTAATTTACCTGGTAAGCCCATTCCTCCCATAGGATTCTTACGCTGTACCATTTCTCTTGCTTTCTTAGCTGCATGCCTCGCTTGAGCAGCTAAAATAACTTTCTGAACAATTGATTTTGCATCATTTGGGTTTTCTTCCAAATAATTGTTTAGCATTTCACTAACTGCCTGACTTACTGCAGATGTAACGTCTCTATTACCTAATTTCGTTTTTGTTTGCCCTTCAAATTGAGGCTCACTAACTTTAACAGAAACAATTGCAGTCAACCCTTCTCTAAAATCATCACCAGCTATTTCAAACTTTAATTTATCTAGAAGACCTGAGTCTTCAGCATACTTTTTTAATGTATGCGTCAACCCTCTTCTAAAGCCTGATAAATGTGTTCCTCCTTCGTGAGTATTAATATTATTTACATATGAATGTACATTCTCAGAATAGGAGTTGTTGTAAACCATTGCAACTTCTACAGGAATATCATTTTTTTCTCCCTCTATACTTATAACTTTAGAAATCAAAGGCTCTCGGGTTCCATCTAAGTACTCAACAAATTCAGACAAGCCCCTAGTAGAATGAAAATTTTCCGTAATAAACTCCCCTTTATCATCTTTATTTCTTTCATCAATAAGAACAATAGTAATGCCTTTATTCAAAAAAGACAATTCTCTCATTCTTGTTGCAAGAGTATCATAACTATATTCTAATACATCAAATATTGCAGGGTCTGGAAAAAATTCAACTTCTGTTCCACTCCAATCAGTTGTCCCTGCTTCTTTTACATCATATTTTTTCTTCCCTTGAGAATATTCTTGTTGCCAAATAACACCCTCTTTATAAACTGTCGCTCTTAAAGCTATCGATAAAGCATTTACACAAGAAACACCTACTCCATGCAAACCTCCTGAGACTTTGTATGAGTCTTTATCAAATTTACCTCCAGCTCCGATTTTAGTCATTACAACTTCTAAAGCAGAAACTCCTTCTTTTTTGTGCATCCCAACTGGAATTCCACGTCCGTTATCTCTTACTCTAATGCCTTCTCCTTCTAACATTGTGACAAAAATCTTATCACAATACCCTCCCATAGCTTCATCTATAGAATTATCTACTACTTCATATACTAAATGATGTAAACCTCTAGCACCTACATCTCCAATATACATTGATGGACGCATTCTTACATGCTCCATTCCTTCTAATGCCTGGATACTATCAGCAGAATAATCTTGCTTCTTTTTTTCTTCACTCATGGTGTTCTTAACTTTCGTTGTTTTGACTATATAACAAAGATAATAAATTCAATAAATTAGGAGTAATCAGAATATCACAATATCCATTAGTTATTAACAATAACAAGCTATAAAATCAGTCTATATCAAGAAATATTATCTAAATATAGAATTAGATAATCTAACTTACTTTTTTATTGCTGAAAAATCTTGAATGCTGAACACTATATACTATTTCATAAGAGGAGTGATTCATTTTATAATGACATTTCTACCTTTATACTAGCTATAAAGTGGCTTTAAAAACTGGAAGTAGGTCCTTAGTTTCAATAGCTACATACCATTTAAATTTCAATATAGGTCAAAAAAAAAGCCTTTACTAATTTTACTTAGTAAAGGCTTTTAAAAAACCGGCAACGACATACTCTCCCAGATTTCACTCTAGTACCATCTGCGCTAATGGGCTT
>JAGXIB010000165.1 GCA_024635865.1 Flavobacteriales bacterium | reverse complement strand
TCTTTGGGAAGTAGGTTAAGCTCTTTTTTTATTTGACTTATCGTAGCTGTTTTCATTTAGAATTTTTGTGTTAAAGAGTCAACCTTTTTAGCAAATTTAAAGTCAATTTTACTTAAGCCATTGACATCATGAGTAGTAAGTTTAATTTCTAACTTATTATATACATTAAACCATTCAGGGTGATGATTTAATTCATTAGCAATTTCAGCTATCTGATTAATGGTTTTCATCGCTTCATTAAAGTCTTTAAAAGTAAATTTTTTTTGAATTGAGTTATCGATTAACTCCCAATTATTGATTATTTGAAGGCTTTTATCAACCTCTTCTTTTGTTAGTTTTTTCATAGGATAAAATTAGTTAATATTTGCAACAAAAAAACTCCATCGCTTTTATGCGATGGAGTTTTTATATAATTATTTATGAAGATAAATTAAACTTCTTCGAAGTCAACATCTGTCACTTCTTCGTCTCCGTTATTTGCTTCAGCTCCTTGTTGTGCTTCAGCTCCCGGTTGAGCATCACCTCCGCCATACATTTCTTGACTAGCAGCTTGGAAAACTTCATTCAGCTTGTCCATTGCAGGCTTAACCTTAGCAACCTCTTTAGTTGCGTGAGCCATTCTTAAATCTTTAAGTGCATCTTCAATAGCTGTCTTTTTATCTTCTGGTATCTTATCTCCATTTTCTTTTAGTTGTTTTTCAACTTGGAAGATTAAGCTATCCGCTTGATTTAAAACTTCTATTTCTTCTTTTTTCTTAGCATCTGAATCGGCATTTGCTTCAGCTTCTTGACGCATCTTATTGATTTCCTCTTCGCTTAAACCAGATGAAGCTTCAATTCTAATGTCTTGAACTTTTCCTGTTGCCTTATCAGTCGCTTTTACAGTAATAATACCATTGGCATCAATATCGAAAGCTACTTCAATTTGTGGAACTCCTCTCTGCGATGGAGGTAAGCCATCTAAGTGAAATTTACCAATTGTTCTATTGTCAGTTGCCATTGAACGTTCCCCTTGTAAAACATGTATTTCTACAGAAGGTTGGTTATCTACAGCAGTTGAGAATACTTGCGATTTTTGAGTTGGGATTGTTGTGTTAGACTCAATTAATTTTGTCATTACACCACCCATAGTTTCAATTCCTAAAGATAATGGAGTAACATCTAATAAAAGTACGTCTTTAACTTCTCCTGTTAAAACTCCTCCTTGAATTGCCGCTCCTAAAGAAACTACTTCATCAGGGTTAACTCCTTTCGATGGTGCTTTTCCAAAGAATTTTTCTACCGCTTCTTGTATTGCAGGAATACGAGTAGATCCACCTACTAAAATAATTTCATCAATATCGCTTGTGCTTAATCCTGCATTTTTTAATGCTGATTTACATGGCTCAATTGTTCTTTTAATTAAATCGTCTATTAATTGCTCAAACTTAGCTCTAGTTAATGTTCTTACTAAGTGTTTTGGAACACCATCTACTGGCATAATGTAAGGTAAGTTAATCTCAGTAGAAGTTGTACTAGATAACTCAATTTTAGCTTTTTCAGCAGCTTCTTTCAAACGTTGTAAAGCCATTGGATCTCCTTTTAGGTCTAATCCTTCGTCTTTTTTAAATTCATCTGCTAACCAATTAATGATTTTATCATCAACATCATCTCCACCTAAATGAGTATCTCCATCAGTAGAAAGTACTTCAAATACACCATCTCCTAACTCTAAGATAGATACATCATGTGTTCCTCCACCAAAATCAAATACTACGATTTTTTGGTCGATTCCTTTTTTGTCCATTCCATAAGCTAATGCCGCAGCAGTTGGCTCATTAATGATTCTTTTTACTGTTAATCCTGCAATTTCTCCAGCTTCTTTTGTCGCTTGTCTTTGAGAGTCATTAAAGTAAGCAGGAACTGTAATAACAGCTTCAGTTACTTCTTGTTCTAAATAGTCTTCAGCAGTTTTCTTCATTTTTTGAAGAATCATTGCAGAAATTTCTTGAGGAGAATACTTTCTGTCGTCGATTAAAACTCTTGGAGTATTGTTGTCTCCTTTTACTACTTTATAAGGAACTCTCCCTACTTCTTTTGACACTTCGCTAAAAGAGTTACCCATAAATCTCTTAATAGAAGAAATCGTTTTTGTAGGGTTAACAATTGCTTGACGTTTTGCTGGATCTCCAACTTTACGTTCTCCACCTTCTATAAAAGCTACAATCGAAGGAGTTGTTCTTTTTCCTTCTGAATTTTCGATTACAACTGGCTCATTTCCTTCCATTACAGAAACACATGAATTTGTTGTACCTAAATCTATACCTATTATTTTTCCCATTTTATTATATGTATTAAATAGTTTATTTTTTTGTTTACATTTTCTTTTTAGTCAATTCTTGTGCCATCACTATAATTAACTTATTTTCTGTCATTTTTTTCTCTAAATATGACAAAGCGACAGTCTGATGATTAAAATTTAGCTTCTCAACTGAAAAAAAGACATAATAGAGGCTTCGTTATTTACTCTATAATCTGTAAATAGCCTTCAGGAGTTAGATAGCCATTTAGGTTAACATCAACCCAATTAAAAGGAGAATTATGAGTAGGTTGCATTACTAAAGGCCCTTTTACTAGTATTTTACCTTCTTTATTGGCTTCTAATGTTTCAGAGCTATTTTCTTTTGAGACTATTTTTACTGCAATTCCTTGCACTGGTCTTCCAAAAGTATGAGGATTGTTTCCGTCTTGCTTTAATTGTTTTCCTGCTATATCTTTTCCTTCATAGTCAGGAGTGTTTATACTCAGTAAGCCAACCACCCCATCAATGCCCGAAGCTTTATAAATTTTAATTTCATGCTGATTAGCAAAAGTATTAATCTCATCTGCTAATTCTAAATCGGTAATAATGTTTTTGATTGTACTCCATTTTTCCTGGCTAGTATTAATGTAAAGTGTTTCAATTTGTAATTGTTCCCCAATAATAGAGTTTGCTTTGTCTAATGCTTTTTCATTGTTTTTAACATTTATGATGGTGGAAAGCTTTGTCATAATTGGTAAAGCTATCTTAGTTAAAAATCCAATTGGAGAATATGTTTCTTTTAAGTTAAATGTAGTTCCATAATTAGAAATATTATGTGTATTCGATATGCTTTCAGTAAAGGCACTTATATTAGTTAGTGTTATCTCATCTAAATCAAACTTTTCTTTAGAGAAGTTGGGAAACTGAAAGGAAGTTATGTTTGAGGTGCTTTTTCTCAACTTCAATAATTTAAAAAAGAAAAAAGGTAAGTTTATTTTTATTTTAGTGCCAAATGATTTGTGATGATCAAAAGTGTTGGTGTTGATTAGAACCTGTTCTTGATTTGTTTTAATTTCATAATCAGAAATATAATAGTTAACATCAATAAGTTTTGCTAACCTTTCTTTTTCTTCATTTGTGGCATTAGGGTTCAATAAAATTATTTGCTTACCTAAGTAGGATAAAGCTAATATGGTATTAATTAAGGTTAACTCATCATTACAACTAACAATTACTTGCCCTTTATTATTTAGTAGTTTACTAAGTTGGTTTGCATAAGTAAATAGATTTAATTTTAAGTCTTTAGCAGTCACTATTGTATCATAGTCGACGAAAACTGTTTCGGAGTTTTTTCTTTTTAGGATCGCATTTGAAAAACTAAAGAATCGGTTGGAATGAGAATAAAAAGCATTTTCTGCAGTGAGTTCTAATATTTTTTGACGTGCTAAAAATGCAGAAGTGTTATTGGATAAAGGCTTTCCTATATTAATAATGATTTTTCTTCTCAAGTTTTTTAATTTAAACTTATTGAACTCATTATTTTGAATAGAAAAGGTAAATGGACTTCCATTTGCGCCAAATACATGCATCGGGAAAATGGGAGCATTAATTCCAGAAGCAATGTGTTCCATTCCTCTTTTAAATTCCAATAAATGGCCATTCCTAGAAACGGTTCCCTCAGGGTAGATCACTACGATTTCACCACTGTTAATTACGTCTTGACATTTTTTATTAAATTTTTCTAAGTTGTTTTTTAATCCAACTCGACTCGGTGAAATAGGAATCATATTCAACCGCTTCAATATCCAGTGGACAGATTTATTATAATAGATTTTATCATACATTACAAAATAAACTTTTCGCTTTGTTGCGATACTTACTAGAATGAAATCTAAATGAGAAACGTGATTTGCAATGAGTAAAGCTCCTCCAGTTTTAGGGATTTGATAGCCAATTCTTTTTTTATTAAAGATGAGATAACCAATGGTTCTAGCAGTAAGTTGTAACGTCTTGTAAGGAAAAATTAAAAATAACAATAAGTAGATTAATAGTATAGATAGAAAAATTAGCATAAGTCTAGTTTTGAACAATCAAATATACAACTGATAAATAGAAAAGTGTTAAATAATTTATGCTTGAACTTATGGGAGATAAATTAAAACTTTAGTTTAGATCTCTTATTTCGAGTTAATTATTGTTAAATAAACTTACTGTTAAATAGTACTTTTAAGACTTCATTTCTAGTATAAAAAAAATGATTACTTTTAGACTTCAATAAAAACAAAACAGATGAATAATTTTGATGCAAACGAATTTAGAAAGTATGCAATAAAGCATAGAGGGATATCTAGTATGGTTATGGACGATTATATTTCGGCTATTAGTAATACCCCAACTGGAATGACTCCAAATATTATAGAAGAACGTGAAATGAACATTGCAGTAATGGATGTGTTTTCTCGTTTGATGAGAGATAGAATTATTTTTTTAGGAACAGGAATAGATGATTACGTAGCGAACATTATTACTGCTCAATTATTATTCTTAGAATCAACAGATGCTAAGAAAGATATTCAAATTTACATCAATTCTCCAGGAGGTTCTGTTTATGCAGGGTTAGGAATTTATGATACAATGCAATACATAGGGCCAGATGTCGCTACAATTTGTACAGGTATGGCTGCTTCTATGGGAGCTGTTTTATTATGTGCTGGTGCAGATGGTAAAAGAACAGGGTTAAAGCATTCAAGAGTTATGATTCACCAACCATTAGGAGGTGCTCAAGGTCAAGCTTCTGATATTGAAATTACTGCTAGAGAGATTCAAAAATTAAAGAAAGAATTATATACAATTATTTCTGATCACTCTAAAAAACCTTACGATCAAGTTTGGAAAGATAGTGATAGAGATTACTGGATGACTTCTACAGAAGCAAAAGAGTATGGAATGATTGATGAAGTATTACAACGTAAGCCAAAAGCTTAATCAACTCAATACAGTAAAAAAATAAGTTAAAAAAACCGCTTTATGAAATAAGGCGGTTTTTTGTCTAATACATTTGATAGAATATAACATGAAAGAGAATGATGTAAGGTGTTCATTTTGCGGAAAGTCCAAGGAAGATGATGGGATAGAGTTATTAATCTCTGGGATTTCTGCACACATTTGTAATAATTGTGCGCAACAAGCTGACTCAATTGTAAAAGAGGATGCAGCTGTTAGAAAAGCAGAAGGTAAAACTAAAGATTTAGTATTACTAAAACCTCAAGAGATTTTAACTCATCTAGAGCAATACATTATTGGTCAAGATGAAGCTAAAAAAGTTCTTTCAGTAGCTGTTTATAATCATTACAAAAGGTTAAACTATCAAGTTAGCGATGATGAAATTGAGATTGAAAAATCGAATGTCATTATGGTTGGTGAAACTGGAACAGGAAAAACCTTATTAGCAAAAACAATTGCTAAGTTATTAAACGTTCCGTTTACGATTGCAGATGCTACTGTTTTAACAGAAGCTGGTTATGTTGGAGAAGATGTAGAAAGTATCTTGTCTAAATTATTACAGTCTGCCGATTACGATGTGGCACTAGCTGAGCGTGGAATTGTTTTTATTGATGAAATAGACAAAGTAGCTCGTAAGAGCGACAATCCATCCATCACTAGAGATGTTTCTGGTGAAGGGGTGCAACAAGCCATGCTGAAGTTATTAGAAGGTTCTGTCGTTAATGTCCCACCACAGGGAGGAAGAAAACATCCAGACCAGAAAATGGTTAAGATTGATACTAAAGATATTCTATTCATTTGTGGAGGAGCTTTTGACGGGATTAAACAAATTATCGAACGTCGGGTAAAAACGCAAGCGATTGGTTTTTCTAGTGGAGACACAATCGAGTTTAATGAAGAAAATATTCTTTCTTATGTGAATCAGTTAGATGTAAAGAAATACGGTTTGATTCCTGAGTTAATTGGTCGTTTTCCTGTATTAACACATTTAAATCCTTTAGATAAAGTAACATTGTTGAGAATTTTAATGGAGCCTAAAAACTCATTAATGAAACAATATGTTAAACTGTTTGAACTAGACAATATAGAGCTTGTAATAAATGACGATGTAATGGACTTTATTGTGGATAAGGCAATTGACTTAAAATTAGGAGCAAGAGGTTTGCGTTCTATTTGTGAAGCTATTTTAACAGATGCTATGTTTGAAGCTCCATCGCATGATATTTCTAGGTTAGAGATAAACTTAGAATATGCAAAAGGAAAGTTTAATGTGTCTAAAATCAGTCAGTTAGAAGCGATTGTAGCGTAGTTATAGAGCTGTGAATAATTTATTTAATCCGAAATTTAAGCTGAACTTGAATTTCGGATTTTTTATTTTAGAGTAGATCAATAAGTAATGTGCACCTTACATAATACAATTTATCTTATCTTAGTCCCATGTTTAAATACGCATTAAAGAAAATACTTTATGGCCTTTTAGTCTTGTTTGGTGTTGTTACTTCGATTTTTTTTATTTTTAATGCAAAACCCGGTAACCCTGCTTTAATGGTTGGGGGCAACATGCTACAGAAGAAGTCATTAAAAATATAGAAAAGGACTTAGGATTAGACCTGCCTTTGGGAAAGCGCTACTTATTATATATAAATGATTTATCTGTACTATCGCTTCACTCCAATAATCCAGAAAGTCATTATCACTTAAGTGAAAAGAAGTATGGCGAAACAACAACGTTATTTTCTATTTCTAAACAATCTAGTTTAGTTTTAAAGGCTCCTTATTTAAGGAGGTCTTATAGCTCTAGAAGAGATGTTTGGGATGTGGTAAAAGAAAAATTACCTGACACTGCAATTCTTGCATTTTCTGCTGTTGGAATAGCAACCATTATAGGAATATTTTTTGGGATAATAGCAGCAATTAACAAAGGTTCGTTTTACGATACTTCTACTTTTATTATTGCAGTAACAGGAATGTCGGCGCCTTCTTTTTTTGTCGCTTATATATTTTCTACCGTTGGCGGTTTGGTTTGGTCAGAACAACTCGACTTACCAACTTTTCCCTTTATTTTGATGTTACTATTTATATCTATTGGAATAATAGCAAAATATGTGCAACCTCAAAAAGCAATAGAACTATCAGTTAAGAAAATTATTGGTTGGGGATTTAAAGGGATGTTTATTGGAACTGGAATTTGGGTTATATATATCGCAGGCTATAGTATCTTTAATTTTGAAGAAGTTAACTTTTTAAGTTCATCAATTCCACTTCCTGGTACTGGGCTAAACCCTGAAGGACCTTTAGTAGATTATGACGACATAACAGGAGAGGATCGCTATTTTTGGAAAAACCTTATTTTGCCAACATTGACCCTAGGAATTAGACCATTAGCAATTGTCACACAATTAACTAGAAGTTCGATGTTGGAAGTTTTATCGCAAGATTACATTAGAACTGCTAAAGCGAAAGGAGTGTCACATTATAAGGTAATCGTAAAACATGCCTTAAAAAACGCTTTAAACCCTGTCGTAACGGCAATATCGGGTTGGTTTGCATCGTTGTTAGCTGGTTCTGTATTTGTAGAGCGTGTGTTTCGATGGAACGGGCTAGGAAATGAATTAGTGACAGCTTTACAAAATGACGATTTACCATTGATTATGGGAGCGGTAATCGTTGTTTCTTCCTTTTTTGTGGTGATTACAATTGCTGTAGATATTATATATGGATTTTTAGATCCAAGGGTAAGAATAAATTAAGTTAGTTATGAGAAAAAAAATAGTAGCTGGAAATTGGAAAATGAATTTAAATTATGATGAAGCAGTAGCTTTATATAATGATTTAAAAAATGGAGTTGAGTTAATGGATCAAGAGATAAAGGTTATTATTGCTCCTTCAGCTATTTATTTAAGCGAGTTTTCTCAGAGCAAGAACAGTCGAATTGCTTTAGCAGCGCAGAATTGTAATGAAAATAAAAACGGAGCTTATACAGGAGAAATATCTCCAAGTATGTTAGCAGCTTTAGGGATTCAATACTGTTTAGTTGGTCATTCGGAACGAAGAGCGTATTTCAAAGAGTCGAATGAGTTACTCAAACTAAAAATAGATGCTTTATTAGCTAATTCTGTCGCTCCAATTTATTGTTTTGGTGAAGTATTGGCTGAAAGAGAAGCTGGTAATCATTTTAATTTAGTAAAAGATCAAATTTCTAAGGCTCTATTTCATTTAGATGAGGAAGAAATTTTAAAAGTTATATTTGCTTATGAGCCTGTTTGGGCGATTGGAACTGGAGTTACTGCTAACCCAGATCAAGCAGAGGAAATGCATGGTTTTGTTAGAGAATTATTAGCAGAAAAATATGACCAATCCATTGCTGACGAAATTTCTATTTTATATGGAGGAAGCTGTAAACCCTCAAACGCAAAAGAATTGTTTGCCAATTCAGATGTTGATGGTGGTTTAATAGGTGGCGCTGCATTAAAAGCAGAAACTTTTATTCCGGTTATTAATGGGTTTAGGGAGTAGGGGATACAAAGCTAATAATTAAACTCTTCCACCTCAATAACACCTCCAGCTTTTAAATCGTTGAGGTGTATATTTCCGATTCTAATTCTAAACAATCTTAGTGTTGGAAACCCAACTGCTGCGGTCATTTTACGAACTTGTCTAAACTTTCCTTCCGAAATCGTTATCGAAGCCCATGAGGTAGGGCCATGTCTGTCGTCTCTAACCTTTCTAGTTCTTTCTGGGAAATTAGGTTTAGGGTCTAGTTCATAAGCTTTACATGGTAGAGTTAAGTATTTAGTTCCATTAATTCCAATTTCAACACCTTCTTGCAATGTTTTAATAGCTTCATCTGTAATGAGACCATCTAATTGAACATAATATTCTTTCTCCACTTCTTTACTTCTTACAGCTTGGCTAATCTTACCGTCTGTAGTTAAGAGTAATAGTCCTTCAGAGTCCTCGTCTAATCGTCCGATAGACATCGTTCCTTCTGGAAAACGGTGCAATGAGCCTAATAATCCTTTCTTTTTCTTACGTTTACCTTCATAGATGAACTGAGATAGAAAACCGTAAGGTTTATGTATAATAAAATGATGATGACTTGACATTAATAACAATAGATTATAAAACTTCAGAGTCTATAAAATAGAGCGTTAAGGTGATTATAGTACAAGCAATGGTTACTCCAACGGAAGTTGCTATAAAAGACCTTTTATAATCCATCCCTAAAATATATGCAGCAATAGTTCCCATGTAGGCTCCTGTAACAGGTAGTGGAATCATTACAAAAACCATTAACCCCCATGCACCATATTTTTTTATACTATTTTGAGTTGTTCGTTTTGCTTTTTTAGAAAGGTAAACAGCTGCTTTTTTATAAGATTTATATTTCCATAAAAAATGATTCATTAAAGAGATTGCTTTATAAAAAAGAGGGAAAACTAATAAGTTCGCCGAAAGACCAATAATGAAAGTTAGGACTATAGGTATTTCATTAAGAACACCGTAAGGAATTCCAACCCTGCCTTCTCCTGCAGGAGATAGACTAATTAAAAAGGTAAAGACAATGTAATAAATCATTGATGTAAATTTAGCAGTTCCTTTAGCTAATTAATTTTTTTAAATTAAATGGTATTGTAACTTTCTTAAAGGTAATAGTTTTTTCAAAAAAAAACTATAATTATTTTTCAGAACAATCATTTACTAATTCTTTTTAGTATTCTTTAACAAGATGGCAAAATGAATGTTAAGCTATTAACTAGTTTAAACAAAAAAAGCAACTAATTTCTTAGTTGCTTTTTTTTAGATTACTCAGTCGGGATGGCAAGATTCGAACTTGCGATCTCCTGGTCCCAAACCAGGCGCCTTGACCGGACTGGGCCACATCCCGAATAATCAAGAGCTGACAAAGATAACAATATAAATGAATATAAAATTATTCTTTTATCTTTTTTTTGCGGAGAGACAGGGATTCGAACCCTGGGTACCCTTTTGGGGTACGCTTATTTAGCAAACAAGTCCTTTCGGCCACTCAGGCACCTCTCCGGATATTCTTAATTTCAATAATAAATTAGAACTTTTTTCCATTTCCTAGAGTTATTCTCTCTAAAATTTGGACTGCAAAAATAACTATCATTTTTTAATTAAACAATATTTTTTTGACTTTTTTGATGTTCTCTTGGTACAAAGAATAATAAAATTAATCCAATGACAAAAAAGAACGCTAAAGCCATGACAGAATAACGGATACTAAATGCATTTTCTAGAAACCCAAAACTTATTATTCCTATAGTCATCCCAATTTTTTCAAGTACATCAAAAAAGCTAAAATAAGAAGTTGTATCTGTGGTGTCAGGTATCATTTTAGAGTAAGTAGACCGAGATAAAGATTGTATTCCTCCTTGAATTAAACCTACAAAAAATGCTAGTGTATAAAACTCCATTGGAGTATTAATGAAGTAAGCAGTGCAGCAGATAATAATCCACATTGAAACAGCGATCATTAATACCTTAATGTTACCCCAGAACTGAGCTAGGTAGGAGAATAGAAAAGCTCCAGGAATTGCTATTAGTTGAATTAAAATAATACTTGTAATCATACTAACTTGCATTCGTTCAGCAACAATAGGATTTTTATTTTTTAGTATAATTAAGTTATCACCAGTAATGGCATTAGAAACATTTGAAAAATCAATGTCTAATCCTACAGACCAATCCACAGCGTTTAACCCAAAAAATTGAGCCATGGTCATAATGGTTTGTACAGCCATACTGTAGACAAAGAATGCTCTTAGATATCTTTTTAGACTTTTAATCGTCATAAACTCTCTCCATACAGACTTAAGTTCTTTATATCCGCTAGAAAGAATATGTAGGTTAATTTTTTCTTGTTTAGGAGAGTCAGGTAGAAAATAATAGCTAACCTGAGCAAAACCAATCCACCATAGACCTGTCACAAGGAAAGTGTAGCGCATCATTAGGAATTTTTGATCAGCTTCGGCGCCGATAACTAACACTAGTGAAATCACCAATAATATTACACTTCCGATATAACCTAGTGAAAACCCTTTTGCACTCAACTTATCATGGTCTTTTCGTTCAGCAATTTCAGGTAAATAAGAGTTGTAGAAGACTAAACTGCCCCAGAACCCTAAATTTGCAGTAAATATCACTAAGAATTGAAAATGAACTGGTAAATTTTCAAAAAAGTATAAACTCATACATGATAGAGCTCCAATATAGTTGAAGAGTTTCATGAAGCTTTTCTTATTTCCTGCGAAATCAGCAATTCCTGATAAAACAGGAGACAATATAGCGACTAATAAAAGAGAAATAGCTATCGTGTAACTATAGATTCCAATTTTAGAAAAAGTACCTCCAAAAAGTTCAATTATTTCTGGCATTTTAGCTCCATAAAAAATGGGGAAAATGGCTGTCGTAATCACTAAAGGATAAACAGAGTTTGCCCAATCGTAAAAGGCCCAAGCATTCATTACTTTTTTATCTCCTTTTACAACTGCTCCTGTGTTTTTAGACATATATTATCTTTAAATAAAAAAACTTGGTAGTAAAGATATAAAAACTGTTGACTAGTGAATTGTTTATTTAAAAAAAGCTTATAAACCCAAAGTGAACTTTAGCTGTTCTAAAGTAAATAGGGGCGTTAAATTGACTCCCTAATGCATAAGAAAGAGAGAAAATACCTGGTTTAGTTTCAAAGCTTATCCCCGCACCAAAACTATATGGCGTATCAGATTGATAATTTTCTCTTTCGTTTCTTTCCATAAAACCGTAATCGTAAAAAAGATAAACATTTGAGTTTTGTTCTAAGATAAATCTATATTCTAATGTAGTAACTAGGTAACTGGAAGCAAAAATAGATTCTTCATCAAATCCTCTTAGAGTTTTAATTCCTCCAATTCTAAAAAGTTCATTTACAAAAATGTTTTCATTATTTAGTGTAGCTCCTTTAGCTCTTAGCATTATAGTAGACCGTCTTTTAATAGGGAAGAAGTACCTAATTGTTCCTTCTGACTTGAAGATGAAGGAATTTAAGCTTATTTTATCGTAAATGGCTTGAGGTAAAGCTTGGTTTCTTTTGATTTTCTTAAAACCGACACTTCCTAAAAGTTCAATGGAGAACCCCTTTCTTGGATTAAATCGATAATCTAGTTTTTCAGCTTCTATTTTTAATCCATAATTATTTTTTGTTATGTCTGCAAAGTCGGGTAGCGTTGTAATGGATTCATATTTCTTTGTAGAAAGTAAAGTAGAGTTTTGATTCTCATAAAACACGGTTATTTTGTTTAGTCCCGATAAAAAGTAGTCTATTCCTATGTTAAAGTTTGCGTCTACAAAAGAAGTATCTCTTTTGTAAATTTTTACTTTAGAATCAATTCCAAATGGGGTGTTGAAGAGAAATGGATAGTTGAATCCTATATCTAAATCTTGGGTTAATTGTTGAGTTTGTCTCCAACTAAAGTCAATTGACTCACCTCTATAAAAGCTATTTAATAACTTTACTTTTACATCTCCAGTCAGTCCAATTTTCCCATTCTGATCGGGTTGAACACCTAAAACTCCATTAAAATTACTGGACTTATTAGACTTGAGATAGACATAAACGTTACATTTATTATTAATGAACTCAAGCTCAATTGGCTTTATTTCTGCCCAATAAGGAATTTCTTTAACTCTAGTTGTAATTTCACTTAACAATTGTTCATTGTATAGGTCTTTTGGTTTTATTTTAATGTAGTTGTAAACAGTGTTTATAGCTATTTTTTCATTTGCTTTAATAAATATGGTGTCAATTAAGATTTCTGGACCTTTATCTAACTTTAAATGTGCTGAAATGTTTTGGTTCACGACTTCAACACTGTCAAGTTTTATACGTGCAAATGGGTGGCCATTGTTTTCTAAATAAGATAAAGTAGATTCAAACAAGTTTGCAAGCTTATTTGCAGAAAATGGCTTGTTGCTATAGAGACGTTCTCCGTATCCTAAGTGATTTAATATATTGTAGTCGTCCTCATCAAGTTTTAAATTGGTCCATTTAAAAAAGTCTCCTTTATGGAAATAAATAGCAATTGTTTTAAGAGAGTCCACTTTAATAATAGAGTCTACATTGGCAGTTAGGTAACCTTGTTCGATCTGGTTTAAGGTGATGTTTTTCAGTTCTTCTTTATAGTTCGAAATGGTTAAAGACTTAAAAAGTTTAAACTCTTCAGTAGATTTATTATTAACAAAAAAGCTCCAAGTCTTAGATTCTTGAGCTGAAAAGCTAAAAAAAACCAATAGAACTGTTATTGTTAATAATGTATTTCTCATTTTATCCCTTAGCTATAGAACGACTGAATCATTTAAATAGTATTTAATCGATCTTCCAATCTATTTCTTTTTCTGTGTTGTTTTTTAATAATTCATTTACTTTAATAAAGTGATTATTTCCAAACCAATAACCTCTATTAGCACTAAGTGGAGATGGGTGTCCACTTTCTAAGATGATATGCTTTTTCTTATCGATTAGTTTTGCTTTTTTTTTTTGCAAAACCTCCCCATAGTAAAAAAATAACTCCTTTATTGTTCTCTGAAACTGCTTTTATGGTAGCGTCAGTAAATTTTTGCCAGCCAATATCTTTATGTGAGTTGGCTTCGCCAGATCGAACAGTCAATGTTGCATTTAAAAGTAAAACACCTTGTTTAGCCCAAGGAGTTAAGTCTCCATTAATGGGGTAGGAGCTATTGAATTCTTTAACTAGTTCTTTAAATATGTTTTGTAATGAAGGTGGGTGTTGTATTCCATTACTAACAGAAAAGCATAAACCGTTAGCTTGATTTAATCCATGGTAAGGATCTTGACCAATGATGACGACTCTAACTTGACTTAGTGGAGTCGTATTATAAGCTTCAAAAATTAATGAACTAGGTGGAAATATATTATATTCCTGTTTTTCTAATAGAAGTGTCTTTTTTAATTTGATAAAGTATTCAGCTTTAAATTCTTGACTTAAAGCAGTTAACCAACTTTCATGTATTTTAGGAATAATTGTCAACTTCAATGGTTTTATGTTAATAACTTAGGAAATCTAGCTCTTGATTTTGGCTTCAAATAGTAATAGATTTGCGAATATAGAAACGAATTTACTGAATTACTTCTGCTTATAAGAGAATTTTGTAAATGAAATCAACACAAAATCAATACAATGAAAGTAGTTAAACCTTTAATTATAGCAGGAGCATTAGCGTTAGTTTTACCATCATGTTTTTTATTTCGCTCTAAACATGAAAGTTGTCCTGCCTACGGACAAGAGATAAAGAAACAAAATGATGATAATGTAGATTTAAAAAATGAAAAAGTAGAGTTAAGTCAAGAGGCTTAATTCTTTATATATACTTACATTAAAAAGGCTCTATTATCAAATTATAATAGAGCCTTTTTAATTTTTTTAATCTTTACCTGATCAAAACAAAGTCATTTGATCTTCCTCGTCGTCATCTGAAGGTTTTATAGGTCCTTTGCCGCCTTTTTTAGAATCTTTCTTTACGTCATCAGTGTCTGAAGGTGTTGTTATATCCCACTCGACTTCAACTGGTCCTTCATCCTTTACAGGCTTAACTTTTGGAGTTTCCTTTACTTCCTCACTTAATTCTTCTTCGTTATTTTCGTCATCGTCTTCAACGATATCTTCAGACGATTCTGAATCACTTTTAGTCTCTACTGGAGTTGGCTCATCAATTTCTTCTTCCCATTCTTCGCCTTCTTCAGGTGGCAGTATAGTAATTGACTTGACTTTTAGTTTAGTTAATTGATTTCCTTGCGCTTTTAACCCTTTTATATCAATTAATTCGTTTATTTCTTCAATCTTGTCTGGTAAGTGCTTAGTCTCTCTTAAGTGTTTGTTATAAACTGTTATTATTTTGGGTTCTTTTTGTGTTGTGGCTAGCGTCAATAAAGCTCCTTCTTCTTCGGAAATAAACAAGACAGGTTTAGTTGATGGCTCAGCTAAGAAACGTTTCACATAGTACATTTCTTTTTCTTGATTCCAATAGACACATGAAATTGGACGTTCTGGATGCCATTTTTCAATATGAATTAAATCGTCTCCAAACTTAGTCGCTAATTCAAACCCACTTAATTTATAATGACCAGACTCGTGTAAAGTTAATATTTTATCGTCTCCTCTAAATTGTCCTAATAAAGTACCTCTTCCTTCATCATTTAAACGTCGAACAACACTATCCCACCATACTTTTCGTGCAGCTAAAGTAGAGCCTCCAACTTCTTTCTGTTCTATTTTACTTATTAATTCTTTTGTAGCTCTATTTCCTTTAGACCCTCTACCTTTGATTAGTAGCTCTCCAAAATCTATGTCGAAGCGAATTTTTTTAAGATGTGGCCTAGGTCTTAGTTTAACTGAAACAATTTCTTTTCTTCCATTTGGGTTTGCTGTAAAATATAATAATTTTGAGCCTTTATTCCCAGCCGTTAGATCGTATTCTTTGTCACGCGTAACACTGCTGACATGAAAACGCTTCATAAAGGAGGTTTTATCTTTACCATCTTGATAAACCATATGATAAATTGTTCTTTTATCTCCTTTCTTCCAAACAGCGATATGGATTATTCCTTTTCCAACAAACTTCTTATCAGCAACTTTGGTCACTAACATTTTGCCGGTATCGAAAAAGACAATAATATCGTCTATTTCAGAACAATCAGAAATATATTCATCTTTACGAAGAGTCCAGCCCATAAAACCTTCATCCATGTTGACATATAATTTCTTATTCGAAACAATTACTTTCTTTGCCGAAATGTTATCGAATGTTCTAATCTCTGTTTTACGTTCTTTTCCTTCTCCAAACTTAACCTTTAACTCTTTAAAGTAATCAACTGCAAACTGAATTAAATTATCTAAATGATGTTGAACTTCATCTATATCTGATAAAATTTTAGCAATAATGTCGTTGGCTTTATTTGTATCGAACTTAGAAATACGTTTAATTTTTATTTCAGTTAATCGAACAATATCCTCTTCAGTTAAATCTCTATAAAGTTTTACAACTCCTTTTTTCTTATTCGGATTAGTTGGTGTAGAAATGAATTTATGCATTCCTTTATCAATCGCACTAATTACTCCTTCCCAAGTTTCTTCTTCCTCTATATCTCTATAGATTCTATTTTCAATAAAAATTCGCTCTAAAGAAGCCCAATGCCATTGACTCTCTAACTCTCTTTTTCTAATTTCTAACTCTAGCTTTAATAAGTCAACTGTTCTATCAGTTGAGTTTTTCAGCATTTCATTTACACTAATAAAAACAGGAGTATTGGTGTTTTCAATTACTGCAGCATTAGGAGAAATAGATATTTCACAATTGGTAAATGCATATAAAGCATCTATCATTTTATCGGGAGAAACTCCAGCAGGTAAATGAATTAAAATCTCAGCCTCAGCAGCTGTATTATCTTCTACCTTTCTTACTTTTATTTTATTTTTTTCGGTTGCCTTTACAATAGAGTCGATCAACGAATCGGTAGTTGTACCGTAGGGAATTTGATCTATTTTTAATGTTTTACTGTCTAGTTTAGCGATATTTGCTCTTACTCGAACTTTACCTCCTCTTAAACCACCATTATAATTACTAAAATCAGCTTTTCCACCATGAGGAAAATCTGGATAGATATCTATTTTACGACCTCTTAAATGATCGATTGAAGCATCAATTAATTCAATAAAGTTATGGGGTAAAATTTTACAGGCCATTCCTACTGCGATACCTTCAGCTCCTTGAGAAAGCAATAAAGGAAACTTGACAGGTAGGTTTTTAGGCTCTTTATTTCGACCATCGTAAGACGATAGCCATTCGGTTGTCTTAGGATTAAAAACAACGTGTAAGGCAAACTTAGTCAAACGTGCTTCAATATACCTTGGTGCTGCTGCTCCATCACCGGTAAGTGTGTTACCCCAGTTCCCTTGACAATCAATCAATAACTCTTTTTGTCCAATTTGAACCATCGCATCTCCTATAGAAGCATCTCCATGTGGATGATATTTCATGGTGTTTCCAATAACGTTTGCTACTTTATTGTAACGACCGTCATCAAGCTCCTTCAATGAGTGTAGGATTCTACGTTGAACTGGCTTAAGTCCATCTTCTAAGGCAGGTACAGCTCTTTCTAGAATTACATAAGATGCGTAATCTAAAAACCATTCTTCGTAAAGTCCAGATAAAGGTATGACATCAGCAGCATCGCTTTTGGTGTCATTCTCATCAAATGCATCTTCATTTAAATCGTCTTCGTTTTCTGTACTCATAATTTTATTTTATTTTCTAGCACCTTTAAATGATATTTCATCAAAAAGTACCCAACCTCTATTCGTTGGGTAACAGTTTTTTAACTTAATCTCATATTGTTTTTTATCTTCTGAAAAGACAATGTAAATATCCGCGCCAGTTACGCTATCTTTTTGAAAATTTTTATAATCTATCCAATCAAATGAAGTTGCTGCCCAGTCAATATCTTCCTCTTGAATTTTCGCTAAGCTTTTCGCTATGTTATCATTTAATGACTCAACTTTTTTTTGAAGCTTCTTCTTTTTCTTCTTCCTGTTTTTATCTGATAAGCTACTTTTTGTAAGCCATTCTTCAATGTCTGTTTCAGAAGCAAAATAAGTTCTAATCGTTGCTGCGTCTTCTTTTTTTATGGCATTAAAAAGGGTTTCTCCCATCTCTTCAGGAGTCGAGGAAACCTGAATTTCTTCACCTTGACTTTCACAGGAAAGTAGGAGGAGTGATAAGAATAAAAAACTAATTATACCTTTCATTTTTCTTTTATGATTTTTTCAATATCTTCTTCGTACTTTAAGTTCTCAATTATGAAATTTTGTCTATCTGGAGTGTTTTTTCCCATATAGAACGTCAAAATTTCCTCTATACTTTGGTCTTTCCCAACAATAACCGGTTCTAAGCGAATATTCTCCCCTATAAAATGTTGAAATTCATTAGGGGAAATCTCACCTAAACCTTTAAATCTAGTAATTTCTGCATTTTTCCCTAGCTTTTCGATGGCGTTTTTTCGTTCTGTATCTGAATAGCAGTAGACAGTTTCTTTTTTGTTTCTAACTCTAAATAGTGGAGTTTGTAATATCTTAACGTGTCCTTTTTTTACCAAATCAGGGAAAAACTGTAAGAAAAAAGTCAATAACAATAAGCGAATGTGCATACCATCAACATCGGCATCAGTTGCAATAATTACATTGTTATACCTTAGTCCTTCTATGCCGTCTTCAATATTAAGAGCAGCTTGAACCAAATTAAACTCTTCATTTTCGTAAACTACTTTCTTCGTCAAGCCAAAGGAGTTTAACGGCTTACCACGCAAGCTAAATACAGCCTGTGTTGCTACATCTCTAGATTTTGTTATTGAACCACTTGCAGAGTCCCCCTCTGTAATAAACAAAGAAGATTCTTCTCTACGCTCATTTTTCAAGTCGTTAAAATGAATTTTACAATCTCTTAATTTCTCATTATGTAAATTAGATTTTTTAGCTCGATCCCGGGCCAATTTTCTAATTCCAGTTAATTCTTTTCTTTCTTTCTCTGATTGCTTAATTTTGTTTTCTAACGTTTGAGCAACAGCAGGATTTTTATGTAGAAAATTATCTAATTTTACTTTAAGAAAATCATTGATGAAAGCACGAACAGATTTACCTCCCTCTTCTATATCTAATGACCCTAGCTTTGTTTTTGTTTGAGATTCAAAAACAGGTTCCATTACTTTTATACTTACGGCAGCAACAATAGATTGCCTAATGTCTACGGGTTCGTATTTGCCAAAGAAATCTTTGATTACTTTAGCAATAGACTCTCTAAAAGCACTTTGATGTGTTCCTCCTTGTGTTGTATGTTGGCCATTAACAAATGAAGAGTAGTCTTCTCCGTAACTTCTTTCATGTGTAAAAGCCACTTCTATATCATCTCCTTCTAAATGTATAATTGGGTATAGAGGATCCCCGTCCATATTATTCTCTAATAAATCTTTCAATCCATTTTTAGATAGAAATTTTTTACTATTAAAATGTATGGTTAACCCTCTATTTAAATAGCAGTAGTTCCAAAATAATTTTTCTAAGTAGTTATTTTTATAAGCGTAATTTTTAAATACTTCAGTATCAGGAACAAACTTCATGTAGGTTCCATTCTCTTTATCGGTATCTTCTAACTCGTACTCTTTTTCTATATTTCCACGGCTAAACTCAACCGTTTTTTGTTTTCCTTCTCTAATGGATTGAACTTTAAAATAAGAAGAAAGTGCATTTACAGCTTTCGTACCAACCCCATTTAGTCCAACTGACTTTTTAAATGCCTTGGAGTCATATTTTCCTCCTGTATTCATTTTTGAAACAACGTCTACAACTTTGCCTAAAGGAATACCACGGCCATAATCCCTAACTGAAACAGATCCATCTTTTAATTTTAAAATTATTTTACGACCATTTCCCATTACAAACTCATCAATGGAGTTATCCATTACCTCTTTCACTAAGATGTAAATCCCATCATCAGCAGAAGTTCCATCTCCTAATTTTCCAATATACATACCAGGACGCATTCGGATATGCTCTTTCCAATCGAGAGACCGAATATTATCTTCCGTATATTCTACTTTTTTAGACATAAGAATTTGAAATTAAATGCAATTACTCAAAAATAAAAAAAAGAAGCGTTTAAAACTCACTAAACCCCTTATAATTATTAACATAAAAGCTGTTAATAGAGCCAATAAAAATTATAATATAAAAATCATTAAAAAAATATGAGGTTTTTTGTTGTCAATTAAGTTTTTCGTTATATATTTGCCCCCGTTAATTTGTGAAAGCAAATTTAGCATCCTCTTTAGAGAGGGCCTTTAGCTCAGTTGGTTCAGAGCACCTGCCTTACAAGCAG
>JAGXIB010000164.1 GCA_024635865.1 Flavobacteriales bacterium | reverse complement strand
GTCCCATACTTACTGCAAAAATTTCCCAATTATTGTAGTGTCCTCCGACAAGAATTATATCTTTTCCTTTGTCATAATACTGATTTACAACCTCAGGATTGGTTACAATTAAACGTTTTAAAGCGTCTTGTTTCTTTAGATTAAAACACTTCACACTCTCTAAAATTAAATCACACAAATGACTGTAGAACTTTATCATTATTTCATGATGTTCTTTTGACGTTTTTTCTGGAAATGATTGCTGAATGTTTTTTAAGACTACTTTTTTTCGATAGCCTATAATTCTGTATATCAAAAAGAAAACAAAATTAGAAAGCAGATAGAGTATTGGGTAAGGTAGTTTTGAAAAAGGCAATAACACGAGGTAATAAACAAGTTTAGTTCCCATAACTATAGAATTATTTTAATTTGTTTTAGTTCTGTTACGTCTCCTAAAATAGATAAACTATGCTGTTTTTCATTAGGATTATAAAAAATAGTTTGTAATCCTGCATTTATAGCTCCCTCGATGTCCACTCTATAATCATCACCAACATAGACACTTTCTTCTTTAGAAGCATTTGCTTTATTCAAAGCATACTCAAATACTTTTGGATTGGGCTTCATAACACCAACTTCTTCAGAAGTAATGATCTGTTCAAAAAAAGGCATTAATCCACAGTTCTCTAACTTTAAATACTGTACTTCTCTAAATCCGTTGGTAATAATGTGTAAGTTATATTTTGTTTTAAGGTAAGTCAATGTTTCTATAGCTCCTTCAACTAATATTATTCTGTTTGGGCTATTCTGAATGTACTTTGATCCAATTTCTTCAGCTAACTTACTATCTTCTATCCCGAAGTAAGCTAAAGTATCTTCAAATCGTTTACTTCTTAACTCTTCTTTAGTTATTTCATTCAACCGATATTTTGCCCAACATTCATTGTTTAACTTTTCATATATTTTTATAAATTGGTCGGGTAAAGATATCCCTTTTTGATGTAGTTTAAACGCTGACCAAAGGTTATTAAGTTCTTGTCTTGAATTAGCATTAAAATCCCAAAGGGTACGATCTAAATCGAGAAAAACATGCTTAATCATCATCCTTTAATGAGTTCAGTAATCAATGTAAAAATGCCACCAAATACGATAAGACTTATCGTGCTATTCCAATAAGCCATTTTACGGTGTCTATAAAACTTAGCAACAATGATAGCTCCAAGTGGAATGGAAAGTACTAATGGCCCTATGATTGTTAAAGCCCAAAAACCTAGATCAGTCATCTTTAGTTTTGCAAGGATTTTATTTCGCCTAGTAAAGTTCTTTTTTATCACATAGTTCCCTGCTAAAAACTTTTGACGTCTTTTTTCTAATGACTTTTTTATAATAATAGTAGACATAAAATAGAAAAAATTGAAACTGACTAATCCTCCAAAAACTAACGTAATGTAATTATTGAAAAAAGGAATGCCAGCAACTACTCCAGGGACAGCAGCGAACATATATTTGAATGTTCCAAGTATAAATATTAATAGGTACAAAGACAAATTAACCATAAGACAAAGTTAAGATATGATTGTAAATATTCTACTAGAAATTATCATAAAACGTTAAAATTGAATTTTGTAGCTCAAATTAGGGAAGAAACTGACTGATGGTATAGTGACTTCAGCATTCAACACGCTATCATACTCTCTATATATTGCATTTCCATTAGAGAATAAATTTTTAATTTGTAATGACCAGATACCGGTGTATTTGGCTTTGTTTATTTTATAAGTTAAGGTAACATCTATAAAAAGTAAATTCTTCTCTCTTTTAGTAAAAGCTAAGTCTTCATTAAGAATGGTTTCTTGCTGTAATTTAGACTGCTCAATGTCTAAAGGTGTGTAAGGAGCACCTCCAACATAAGCAACGTTTGTATTCCAGCCAATAAAATTTCGTTTTCCTTTCTTTTCTCCAATAATGTAGTTTTTTCCAGCGAGAAAACGGATGTTAAAGCCATAGTCGTATTCTGTACTTCTTTCTATTCCATCTCCTCCAACATAAGAAGATCTAAATACACTTCCGTTAATCATATAGTACAGGCCACTTTTGGCATAACGTTCTAATCCCAAGTCAATCCCATAATTTGTTCCAGTTCCATCATTGTTTAAAATACGAATGTCTTCTAACTCTGCAATGTTTACCGTAGAAAAAGTGCCATTTTTTTCAGTTGGAATATCATATAGGTCTTGATAATAAGCTTCTACTCTTAAGTGGTGATTCTTAATAATTTTTGTTTTATATGAAACAACATAATGGTTCGCCTTTGCAAAGGATAAGTTCCGGTTTGGGTAAGCTATATGTCCTAAGCTATCTTCAAGTTGGGTTTGGTAAATGGCATAGTTTTCTATTTGACTATGCTTACCATAAGCAATAGAAATTTGATTTTTATTATTTATCGCGTAAGTAATGCCTCCTCTAGGTTCTAGACTACTTTCATTATTGACATCAAAATACAAGAAACTAAGGCCTAGATTTAAACTCCATTTTTCTGCTAATTTTATTCTTGATTGTGAAAAAGCTTTTGCAGTAGAAGAGTTTCCATTGCCGTTTACAATGGTATCTAGTAAGCCTTGAGTGTAATTGTATTTTTTAGCTAACCATTCGTGTTGTGTTGTTCTTAATGAGAAGCCAGATTTATTACTGTGTTTGTTATTAAATTGATATTTGTATGAGCCTGCCAGACTAATAGGAATCGATTGGTATTGGTTAATGCTTCTTGTTAATTCCGAATAGTCATCTAAAATATATTTTTTGTTGTCCGTTTGTTTCGTAATACTTCCTGCAATTATGGTGTTGAAAACACCTTTCTCTCCAACTAATTTATTATAATTCATTCCTACTGTTGCTAAACTGCTACTTAAATTTAGGTTGTAGCGATCTACATCTTTTTCCCATTTAAGGCTGTCTAAAACTGCTATCTTCGCTCGATCACTTGTTCCAGATATTCCAAAGAAACTCAAGTCGCCTCCGTTCTTTTGAGGAAAGTTAAGGTTAAAGGAAAGGTCTTGATAGGTAGGTTCAGTGGGTTGCCCAATTAAACGAGCCATCCCTACTGTTGCATATCTATAGTTAAATAAGAATGAACTATTTTTATCTTTATTAATGGGTCCTTCAGCAGCTAAATCCAATCCTAAAGTTCCTACTTGAATCGTATATTCTTTTTTTTTTGTATTTCCTTTTCTAAATTTAACATCAAAAACAGCAGCCAAAGCGTTACTGTACTCTGCAGGAAAAGCGCCAGTGAAAAAGTCACTATTGTCTAATAACTGCATGCTAAAAATGGTGAACAGTCCACCAGAGCTTCCAATTCGAGCAAAATGTGTTGGGTTTTCTAACTCCATTCCATTCATTTGATATTTTAACCCTCTAGGCGAATTTCCTCTTATCGAAATGAAATTAGCAGAAAAAGCGGCATTTGCCGTTACGCCTGGTAGCGTTCCTGCAGCTCTTATTGGGTCGTCTAATCCTCCAGCTAAACGAGATGCATCTTCAACTCTAAGAAGGTAAGCGCTAACAGAAGCCATGGTGTTATTAGTGATTCCTCTCTCTTTTTGTGGACTTTCTATTGTTGCTTCATTTAGTAGGTAAAAAGAATATTCCATTTGTGTATTGACAATACACTCTTTTTTGGAATACAAAATAACATCTGGAATAGTATAGGAAGCATAAGATACATGAGAAAATGAGATGTCGTAGGAACCAATTGTTGTTTTGGGAAAACTATATTTGCCTGCAGAGTCAGAAATGGTTTGAGCAATCACTTCTCTGTCATTATATAGTCGAACATGTACATTTTCTATAGGCTGTTCCGTAAATAAATCTGAAATACTTCCTCTAATCGTTTGTTTTAATTCTTGACCAAATAATAAACTATTGATAAAGCTTATAAATATAAAGATAAGAAAGAAAATTTTATTGTACATACCTCTGTCTCTCGATTGCAAAGATATTTAATTATTTAGCTAAAAAGGAGTAATTATTTAGGCATAAGAGTTAATTTTCCTATCTTTAAGAGTTATTCTAATAAAAACATACTACAATGAAGATCCATTATCTTTCTACTATATTCATTATCCTTTTGTTTGTTTCCCCATTTTTTGGTCAAGACAAAGAAGCTTTTCTATTGAAATTAGAAGAACTGGGAGAAACTGATAGCGTAGCTTCGGCTCAACTTTTATACAATAAGGGTGTTTCCGAAATGGGAATGGGTAAGTATAGCGAAGCTGTTACTTTGTTTGATCAAGCAATAGCTTTTAATCCAAGTTTTGCCGAAGTTTATTTAAACAGAGGAATGTCTCAGCTTGAACTTAAAAATAAAGAAAAGGGGATGACCGATTTAGTTGAAGCTATTTTATTAAATCCTAAGTTAGATAAAGCTTACTTTACTTTAGGAAAAGAGTTTGAAAAACAACAAAAATTGGATAAAGCCATAGAAAACTATTCGAGAGCTATTGACTTAAACCAAAATGAGCCATTGTATTTTTATAGTAGAGGAACGGTTCAATTTCAAAAAGGAGATTATCCCAATGCAAAATCAGATTTAAAAAAGGCGGTTTCATTAAAACCTAATTACGCATATGCTTGGAATGATTTAGGTTCAGCTTATTTGAAGTTGGACCAGCTAAAAATGGCAATCTCTAGTTATGAAAAAGCCGTGAATTCAGACGGGAAAATGGCAATAGCATATAACAACTTAGGTTCTGCTTATCGTAAGGACGATGAATATAATAAAGCAGTTGAGGCTTACTCTAAAGCAATAGAAAATAAAGGGGATTATGCTTTAGCTTACAACAATAGAGGAATAGCAGCGATGAAACTACAGAATTATGAAGAAGCAATTAAAGACTTTGATAAGGCGATTGAAATAGATAAAGAATATGTTTATGCATTTAATAATAGAGCTTCTGCTTATATTAAACTAGAAACTTGGGATAAAGCATTAGTCGATGCAGACAAAGCGGTCTTACTAAAGAGTGATTATGCCTATGCTTATTACAATAGAGCAATAGCAAAAGAAATGGTTAGGGATGTGGCTGGAGCTTGTTCAGATTGGCAAAAGTCTGGCGAATTAGGGTTAGAAGCCGGAGAGGTTTATTATAAGTCTGTTTGTAAATAAAATATATCGAAATGAAGAAGTTTATAATAGTTACAGTTAGTATATTAATTGCAGTCATTAGTTTGGCACAAGATTCATCTATCCCATTTAAAAAGGAATATTTTAAAGATCGGAAAGATGATTATAAAGCAGCAGTCAAAGACCTCGATGATGGACTAGATTTATATGAGCAAGGAGAGTTCTATTGGAAGGCAGCAATTTATAAGTTAGAAAAAGCTAATGTTTTTAATCCCAACAATGCTCAATTAAATTATAAATTAGGAAACTGTTATTTGCATGCAACTGAAAAAGCTAAATCGTTAAATTATTTTTTAAAAGCGTATGAATTAAGACCTACAATAGCAAAAGATATACATTATAAAATAGGTAAAGGGTACCAATTAAATTATCAGTTTGATAAAGCAAAAGCTGAATTTGAGATTCACCGAATGAAACTTGAAGTTTCAGAAACAAAAGAACTATTAAAAATAGATAAATTAGTTTTAGAATGTAACGAAGCAACAAAATTAATGGAAGATCCAGTTCGTGTTTGGATTGATAATGTTGGCGATAAGATAAATAGTAAGTTTCCGGAATATGGACCTTTAATTACTGCAGATGAGTCGATGATGATATTTACTACACGTAGGCCAAGTGAAACAAGTAAAGAGCTCATCGGAGGGCAGTACAATGAAGATGTTTTTATCTCTAAAAAAGATGCACAAGGAAACTGGGGGCAAGCTTTACCAATTGGAGATAAGATTAATACCAAAGAACATGATGCAACTGCAGGGCTATCTAATGATGGTAAAATACTTTACCTGTATAGTTCAGGTAATGGAGGAGACTTATTTCAATCTTTACGGATTGAAGATGAATTTAGTAAACCAAAGAATTTAGGGAAAAAAATTAATGGAGATTTTTCTTGGGATTCTGGAGCTAGCTTAAGTTATGATGGAAAGGAATTGTACTTTATTTCAAATAGAGAAGGAACTAGAGGAGAAAGAGATATTTGGGTTTCTAAATGGAATGAAAAAAGAGGACAATGGGGAGATGCTGAGAGTGTTGGGCCTAAAGTAAATACTATATATGATGAAATAGGAGTCTTTATGCATCCAGATGGAAAAACGATGTATTTCTCTTCAGATGGACATAAAGGAATGGGAGGGTATGATATTTTTTATTCTACTAAAGAAGCAGATGGAACTTGGGGAAAGCCAACTAATATTGGTTACCCTGTTAATACTGCTGATGATGATCTACATTTTGTGATGGCAGCAAGTGGAAAGCATGGATACTATTCTTCATACAGAGAAGAAGGGGTAGGAGGAGATGATATCTATATGATTTCCTTTTTAGGTAAGGCTAAAGAACCATTAGTGAGTGGTGAGGATAATTTATTGGCTAGTATTGCTGCTCCGATTGAGGAGAAAATGATCCAAGCTCAGGTAGAATTAGAAATAGCAAATAATTTAACAATACTGAAAGGGGTTGTCTTAGATGAAGAAACCAAAAAGCCAATTGAAGCTTCAATAGAGTTAGTTGATAATGAAGCACAGAAAAAAATATTAGTGGTGAAATCTGATGGTAAAACAGGGGGCTTTTTAATTTCATTGCCAGCGGGGAAAAATTATGGAATTGCTGTAAGTGCTGAGGGATATTTGTTTCATAGTGAGAATTTTGAAATTCCTGAAAGTGCCGGGTATACTGAGTATGAGAAGCTAATTTACATGAAAAAAATAGAGGTTGGAAAATCGATTGTGTTAAGAAATATCTTTTTTGATCTAGATCGTTCTACCATAAAGCCAATTTCCAAATTAGAGTTAGATCGTTTAATAGAGTTAATGACAGAGAATAAAACCTTGAGAATAGAAATTTCAGGTCATACAGATACACAGGGAAGCGAATCATATAACATGAAGCTATCTCAAAATAGAGCAAAAGCTGTAGTAGACTATTTAATTAACGCAGGCTTTGAAAGCTCTAGGTTTGAATCTAAAGGTTATGGAGAAGAAAAGACTTTAATTTCAGACGAGGAAATAAGTAAATTACCTACTAAAAGCGAACGAAAAGATGCAAGTGCTGTAAATCGAAGAACAGAGTTTAAAATATTAGGTTACTAAACCTTATTCTTCAGAAGTTAACTTTTGGCGTAGCATGAATTCTAATTGTTGGTTTGCCCTTAACAAACTTGTCGTTAATTCTTTGTTCTCTTTTCTTAAGCTGTAAACTTCGTTTGCTTTATCAATGGCTACTTTTAAATAGTCGTTGTTCCAAGGTTTAGAAATGTATTTATAGATTTGACCTTTGTTTATGGCGTCAATGACTGCTTGTATATCGCTGTAACCAGTAACTAAAATACGAATAGGTTCTGGATATTTAGGAATGATAGATTGTAAAAACTCTACGCCAGTCATTTCTGGCATTCGTTGGTCGGTTAAAATTATTTGAATTTCATTTTCTTTTAAAATAGCTAATGCATCACTAATATTCTCAGAAGTAAAAATATTGTAATTTCTTCTAAATGAAGCTTTAAAAGCTGTTAGGTTACTCCTCTCATCATCCACATATAAAACATTTATGTTTTCCTTCATACGTATTTATACGTATTTTTGATGAACTAGGTTTCAAAATTATGACCTATAATTTTAATTTTATGACGAATGTATTTATTATGAGGATTAAATACTTGTAATTTGATATTAGACGGCTATTTTTGTGTATGAATCAACTTTTAAAGGAAGAAATTAGTTAGTTATAGTTAATAAAATAGCATATATTTAGATCAAGGCCTAAAATAAAATTTATGTTTTCAACATTCATTCAAAAAAGAACGAACACTTATAAGCCATTTTTTTACGATATAAAAAAGAATAAAGAAAAAAAAGAATTAACCGCTCTACTTGAGAAGAAAGAGTCATTAGAAGTATTAGATGAAATAGAAAGTCAATTAAAAGAATTGATAAAGTTAAAATATCCACAAAAAAAACTATCAGAAGAAGAGTCTAAAGATTTAATAAAGAATCATTTAGGTGAGATGAGTCTAGAGGAATATGGAGTGTGGGTTTATTACCCTTGGCTAAATAAAGTCATCCACTTACTACCAGAAGAAGAGTTTATAGAAGTTAGAACAAATCGAAATCATTATAAGATAACTCCTAAGGAAGAAAGTATTCTTGCTAAAAAGAAAATAGGAATAATTGGACTTTCTGTTGGAAAGTCAATTGCCTTAACTATTGCCTTAGAAAGAGTCTGTGGAGAATTAGTATTAGCCGATTTTGATGAAATAGAGTTATCTAATTTAAACAGAATTCAAACTGGGGTCCAGAATTTTGGAGTCAAAAAAACAGTAGTGGTAGCAAGAGAGATTTCAGAAATTGACCCCTATTTAAAAGTAACTTGTTTGCATGATGGCCTAACAGAAGAAAATGCAAATGTATTTTTTCTAGAAGGTGGTAAACTAGATGTTTGCATCGAAGTTTGTGATGGTTTATACACAAAAATATTTTCGAGACAAAAAGCTAAAGAATATGGCATTCCTGTTGTTATGAACTCTTCTGATAGAGGAACAACTGATATAGAACGTTATGATTTAGATCCTAATTTACCAATCCTACATGGTTTGATTGATCACTTAGATTTGTCACTTTTAAAAGAAGCAAAAACAAATGAAGAGAAGGTTCCCTATCTATTACCTATGTTAGGAGTGGAGACTTCTTCTAACCGACTAAAAGCTTCTATGTTAGAGATTAACGAAACGATAACCACTTGGCCCCAATTAGCTTCCGGAGTTATTTTTGGAGGTGGAATTTGTACAGATGTTTGTAGGAGGTTGCTGCTAAAGCAAATAACTAAATCTGGAAGGTATTTTGTTGATGTAGAAGAGATAATAAATGATAAAGTTGGAGATTACTTCTCTAATAAAAAAAATGAAATAGATCGTTTTACCTTGATTCTAGAAACTAAAAAGAAGGATTATCAAAATGAAATAGATAATTATAACAAGTTTCATTCAGATTTTTGTTCGAATGATGTTCTAACAAAGATTGAGGTAGAGGAATTAGTAGAGCATGCAATTATGGCGCCGTCTGGTGGTAATATTCAACCTTGGAAATGGATCTATACAGATGGCAAGTTATTTTTATTTAATGACAAGAACCGTTCTAAAACAATTTTAAATTATAATAATAATGCTAATTTAGTTGGACTTGGTGCAGCTACAGAGAATTTAATATTAAAGGCGCATGAACTAAATATTAAGGTACATTTTGATAAACTTCCTTACCTAAAAGATGAGGTTTTGATAGCCGTTTTTTACTTTACGAAAGATGCTGAAATAAGTGTTAAGGATGATTTGGTTAATTATATACCACTTAGAGCCACGAATCGAATCTTAAGTAAAAAAGGGGAGTCACTTTCGGAAGCTCAATTAACATCATTGAAAAAAAGTATAATAAATATTGAAGGTGCTGAGTTAAGAGTGTATCAAAATAAACAAGAACTACTAAAGATTCAAGATATTTTGATAGAACTAGATCGAGTATACTTGACAAGCAAAAAAGGACATCATCATTTTATCAGTGAAATTAGATGGGGTAAGCGAGAAATTGAATTAAGTAAAGATGGGGTCGATATAAATACAATAGATTTAACTCCAACAGAAAAAGCAGGTTTAATTGTTTCTAAGGAATGGGATGTTGTTAAACATTCTAAGGAATGGGATTTGGGAAAAACATTTGGTAAGCTCACTAAAAAAGCAATAGATTCTTCTGCAGCTTTAGCTATGATAGTTTTACCTAAAAGTAATAGTCATCGTTTTTTTGAAGGAGGACGAGCATTAGAAAGAATCTGGTTAACAGCTACTAAAGAAAATATAGGCATGCAACCCATTTCGATCAATGCCTTTTTATTTGAAAGAATTTTAGAGAATGATTTCAGTGGAATAGAAGAACTAGAAATAAAGTTGAAAGAATTAGCGGCTCAGTTTTACAAGGTATGTGCAATAAAAGAGACAGAACAAAATGTTTTTTTCTTTAGATTATTTAGAGGGAGTAAACCTAAGGTAGGGTCTCTAAGAAGAGAGTTAGAAAAAGTGATGATTTATGAAGAAGACTAATTTTTGGAACGTTAAAATATTCGTATTTAGAGCAATTGAAGAAAAGAAGCTATGTGATGAGTACTTAGAAGGTCATGCTAAAGTCTTGTTAGATTATGGAATAGAAAATATAACAACAAACAATAATAAATGGATGCATAACCCTAATGTTTACTGTGTTGTAGCAAGTGACCTTTCTAACAATAAATTAATAGGTGGTGCTAGAATACATATTGCAGATGGTGTAAACCCATTGCCTGTAGAGTTAGCTGTAGGGTACATGGATAAAAGTCTTTATAAAAAAGTCAAATTTTACGGTATTAAAGGAGGTATTGGAGAGTCTTGTGGTTTATGGATTGATAAAAAAGCCAAAGGTTTGGGTTTAAGTAGGTATCTGATGTGGGCTTCTATAGCTTCAGCTAATCAGCTAAGATTTGAAACTATGCTAGGTATATGTGCTAGTTATACATTGGCTTTATTTAGTGATATTGGTTTTCAAATTGATTATTCTTTAGGTAGTAAAGGAGGTTTTCCTTATCCAAATAAAAAGTATATTGCAAATGTAATAGGGATCTTAGATGCAAAGAATATTTCTACAGCATCTTCAAAAGATAAAGAAATAATGTTATTTTTGAGAAATAACCCTGTTCAATCTAGGTTCGAAGATAACAAAGGTTTTCTATGTAAGGTTTTTTATGATTTGATTTATCAGAATGTTGAATTAGTTAATTATAAAGATGTATAGTGATCCAATTAAAATATATTTTTTATTCAGCTTACTTTTCGTAATAAGTAGCTCTATAAAATCTAATAATGTTATTTATTTAGATGATAACATTACGATTCCTATAGGGAATAGCTTAGAAGTACTAGAAGATAAAACTGGTGTTTTAGAGTTGAAAGATGTTCTTGATTTAGAGTTTACATCATTGAACACTAAAGTCCCTAATTTGGGAATTTCTGAGTCAAGCTTTTGGTTGAAATATACAGTGACGAATAAAACAAGTAACCCTAATTTAAAAATAGAGTTATCACTGCCTACTTTAGATAAAGTTAATTTTTATTATTTTTCAGATAATAAGTGGAATGTTATAAAATCAGGAGAGGATTTTGTTTTTCATGAAAGGGTCTATAATGATCCAAACTATATCTTTGATTGTGAAGTTCCTGAGTCAAAAACAAGGACCTTCTTCCTTAAGGTCTCTAGTTCTGAGGGGATACAACTTCCAATAATATTAGGATCAACAAAAGCAATTTATGAACATCAAAAAAATAGAGATCTACTTTCAGGAATTTACCTGGGTTTAATGATCGTCATAATTATATATAATTTATTTATCTATTTTTCAGTAAGAGATCGTAGTTATATTTACTATGTGGTTTATGTTATTTTGATATTGCTGACTCAAACAAGTCTTCAGGGGTATCCATTTCAATACCTGTCTCTTATACACATCTGACGCTGCC
>JAGXIB010000163.1 GCA_024635865.1 Flavobacteriales bacterium | reverse complement strand
TGTCAATCATACCTTCATTTATCCACTCAATGATTCCACTTCGGTCTGTTATTATTACAGTGCTGTCTATCTCTTTAGCAACGATAGATAGTTTTTCTAATTCTTCATTTTGAGATTTTAATAGAATGTTTTTCTTTCTGTTCTTTAGGAATGAAAAGATAACGAACCAAGTAAAGATCGTACCTAAACCAAAAACAATCATCATGATAAATTTTTGATTTTTTTGACTTCGAATCTCAATGTTATTTTTTTCTAGTTCCGCTTTTTTTAGGATCAGTTCCTTGCCTTTCTTTTCTGAGTTGTACTTCATTTCTAAGGCAATCATATCTACTTCTTTCTGTTTGTCTCTAATGCTGTCTCTGAAGTCTATAGATAATTTATAGTTTTCTAGGGCAGCTTTATAAAGCCCCATTTCTTGATTGATTTCAGATTTCAAAAGATAATATTGAGCAATGTTATTTGTTGCATTAATACGTTTAGCTATCACAAAAGCTGAGTCAGCATATAGTTCTGCTTGTTCAACTCTTTTGTACTTTAGTAGTGCTCTAGAGTAATCAAAGAAATAAGCAATCTCAATATCAGAGTAGTTTAATTTTTTTCTAACTTCTGGAGTGATTTTGTTATACCACTGGAAAGTAGAATCATAGTTGCCATAGAGTTCTTCATAGCAGTCTGCCAGACCAGCTAAAGTATAATAATAATCATTGGTATATACATTGTGCTTTTTTATTAAACGTAGAGACTTCTTATAGTCAAGGATAGCCTCTTTGTATTTTTCATCTTGAGTTTTAAAAGCAGCAAGAGCAGTTAAGCTATTTATTTGAGTTCCTACATCTTTAAACTTATCTGCTAGTTCTAAGGCTTGCTTTGTATACTCTACGCCTCTTTCAATTTGGTTAACAGATTGCATTAAAGATGCAATGTTTGTTAGTATTTGAATTCTATAAAGGGTGTCACTGGTTTCTTCGATTATTTCTAAGGCTTTTATAGAGTATTCAGTTCCTTTTCCATAGTCTCCTCGAATACTAGCTACGGCTCCTAAGTTCATATAACCTTGGGCTTCCCCTTTTTTGTAGTTGATCGAAGAACTTAAATCAATACTTTGCTTTAGAAAAAAAATAGTAGAATCAGGATAAGTATTAAAATACTGTGAGGCTACTTTACTTAATGAGTGCACTTTAGACGTGTCTGCAGAGTTTTCAGATCTAATAATTGTCCATAGACTATCTAAGTTCAAATTTTCCAATTGTGCACTAGAAGTGAGATGACTAAACATAATACAGGATATTATGAAAAGATGTTTAATAATTATTTTGTACTGACTCATCAGAGTTCTATATATTTGCAAGTAGTTAAATTAAATCTATATTTAGGTTATAAAGATAGAAAAGTAGGGGCTATAATACAATCAAAATGATTAAATATCGTTAATAAATTTTATGAAGTATACTGTTTCTTTTTTTCTAATACTATTTTTTTTACCTCGGTTTGCTCAGACCAATGATGCGTTTGTAATTGAAGATATAAAAGTAGAAGGAAATAGAGCTACTACTGAAGATGCTATTATTATTTTGAGTGGACTAAAAATTGGAGATAAAATAACATTTCCAAGTCCGAAAGTTCAGCATGCGATTAAAACTTTACTGAAGGAAGGTGTTTTTTATGATGTAAAAGTCACTAAAGAAGTTGAGGAAGGTAGAAATTGGTTGTTAATTTCACTAAAGGAATACTATCTATTGAGTAAGTTAGAATATGAAGGGTTAAATAATAGTGAACTTAATAAAGTACAAAAGAACAATAGAGTTAGTCAATTAAAGCGCTACAGCCCTCACTCAATTTCAACGATTAAAAATGCTATAAGAGAGCTTTTACAGAGGAAAGGTTATAGGAAGCTAACAGTAGAGACAAAAGCTGTCACTGATTCTTTTGGCAGAATTGAGTTGAAGTTTATAATAAATAAGGGACTTCGGTATAAAATTTCTGAGGTTAATTTCATAGGGAACAAAAACATAGATAAATCAAAACTACTAAAAGCAATTAATTCAATTGAAAAAAATGAAGTGTTTAAACCATCTAAAACCTATAGTCACAAAGAGGGTTTTTTGGAAGGTAGAATAGTCGAAGTATATAAGAATAAGGGGTTTTTAGATGTCACTGTAGATAGTTTAGTAATAGTTGAAGAAGGGAAGTCAGTCAATTTTACAGCTTATATAAGCGAGGGAGAGACTTATGTTTTAAATGACATTCTCTTCGAAGGCAATAAAACGTTTAGTAATCAAGAGTTAAGTTCTATAACCAAACCGCTATTAAATAAGCGTTATGAAAAAAATAGACTGGAGAAAAAGTTATTTTTTGAAGAAAAGAGACAAGATATTACTTCTCTTTATTTAGATCATGGTTTTGCAAATTTTAAGTTAAAGTTTCGAGAAGTGTTTTTAGAGGAGAACAAGTTAGATATAGCCATAGATATTGACGAAGGAGCTATATATGAATTTGGAAAAATTGACTTTAGAGGAAATGTTAGAACAAAAGATAAAGTGCTGCACCAAACGGTTATTACTGCTTCTGGAAATCAGTTTTCGAGATCTAAGGTTATTATGTCTCAACAGAAGTTAATGCAGTTAGATTATTTTATTCCTGAAGAATTTGATGTAGAAATGAATCTTGATACTGCGTTAAAAACAGCAGAAGTCACCTACTTTTTAAAAGAAAGAATATCTGACCGGTTTTTAGTCAGCGGTGGTTTTGATGGAAAGTACTTAATAGGAACATTTGGTTTTGACTTTAAAAACTTTGAATTATCCGATGTTTTTAGAAAAGGAGCTAAATGGAATCCTCTTCCTGCAGGAGGAGGGCAACACTTATCTTTAAAAGCACAAAGTGACGCAACAAACTATTATGGGGTTTCTTTTTTGTTTGAAGAGCCAAGGTTAAATAATAAGCGAATTGGTTTAGCGCTTTCTAGTGATTACGCTTTTTACACAGATGGTGAAGAAGGAAGCTTAAATCTAATTTCTTCTCAAGTTGGAATTTCTCACTTCCCTAAAAAAAAGAACCCCTTTTTAAGGCTTTCTCATCAGTTAAATTACCGCTACTATAATCCTAAAGATTATACGCTGTTTGGCTTTTCCAATGGGGTTTATAATTCCTTAACCTATAAAGCATTGTTAGAAGAGCAAACGACAAACAATGCCTATTTCCCAACTAAAGGTCACTTACTTAAATTAGAAGGAATAACAACTCTTCCTGCTTCTTACTTTAAAAGTAACTTAAACGAATTATCTAACCAAGAAAAATATAAATGGTTGGAATACTATAAGTTTAAAGCATCAATAAAACACTACTTGCCTCTAGATAAGAGGGGGAAGACCGTATTGGCTTCAACTATAGGAGCTGGTTATTTAGGTAGATATAATAATGATTTAGATATTGTACCTTTTGAGCGTTTTGAAATGGGAGGAACAGGAATTACTAACTATAGTATTAACGCGAATAATATTATTGGGTTTAGAGGGTATGATGCTGGAGCGCTTTCTAGCGAAGGAGGAGATCCTGTTGTACTAAAAATGAGTATTGAGTTAAGGAGAAAGTTGCTTTCATTTGATAAATGGATGATGACTGGTCACTTGTTTTATGAGAACGGAAATACATTTTCTTTAGGAGATAATATTGCACTAAATCATTCTGCAGGTATTGGCTCAAAACTATATATTCCATTATTAGGCGTTGTGGGAGTTGATTGTGGATGGGGTTTTAATCGAGCCAATTTTGATTGGAAAAAGCCAACAGTTCAATTTACAATAGGCTTAGATGTTGGTGATTTTTAAATTAATTTTGATTAAAATTTTATAAATTGAAGAAACTTTACTTTAATACAATTGCGGTAAGCATTATTTTTATTTCATTACTGATCTATTTAGTTTTTCCTTTTTATCTCCTTCAGCACGATACTGTTAGAGGGTACTATTTGGCAGAAGGGAATCATGTCTTAGTGCTAAAAATAGCGGCAATTTTATATGCTATCTATCAGGTGGTTTTAATTTCTTTAGCAAAAGGAAAGAGTAAAATTGAGTTATTCTTAGAGGGAGTTAAAAACAAAAGCTTTACAATCAATGATTGGAAAAACATCAGGTATGCTGCGGTAAAGTTTTTTTTTATTCCTTTAATGCTACCCTCTACAATTATTTACTTTAATTTATTTCTAGACTTGGTTTTATCTGAGGTTGTTTACAATGACTTTATTACTTTCTTTAATAAAGTCATCTTCACATCCGTTATTTATATCGTTTCATTTGTTACTTTAGGGTTTTATTCTTTTGTTTATTTGTTTGAATCAAAAAAAATAAACAGCGAAGTAAAATCTGTAGATCATACCTTTTTTGGATGGGCTGTATTGCTCATCTGTTATATTCCTTTCTTTGTTTTTGTTACCCAATACATCCCATTTCCAACACAAGACTATGCCTTTTTTATAAATGAAGAAGTTACTTTCATTGTAAGAATTTTCCTATGTTTAGTGATGCTGTTTAAAATGTATTCGGTTGTTTTGCTAGGGGCTAAATGTTCCAATTTAGCCAACCGAGGAATTGTAACTTCAGGAGCATATAAGTACATCCGACACCCTCATTATCTTGCGAAGCTAATTATTTGGTGGGTTACCTTTTTGCCCTTTTTAATTCATAATTACTGGGCAATAGGTCCTATGGTTTTTTGGACGGTAGTTTATTTTTTAAGAGCTCTTACTGAGGAACGGCATTTGTCAAAAGACTTAGATTATTTAGACTATAAGAAACAAGTAAAATGGATGTTTATTCCAAGGGTATTGTAGTTTTGGAAAAAAAAAAGCATAGTTTTGTATCTAAAACCTAAACAAATGAAAAAGTTAAATATACTAATGTTTTTTATTTATTGTACTGTAAGTGTGATAAGCCAAGGAATTGGTATAAATAACACAGGAGTCGTCCCTAATGCCAACACGATGCTAGATGTTGATTCTGATGACAAAGGAATTTTAATTCCTCGTCTTACAACTGTAGCTCGTGTAACTTTAGGTGGAGCATTGGGCTTGGGAGATAACGGTATGTTAGTTTACGATAAGGATTTGTTGGTTTTTTATTATTGGGATGGAGCAATATGGGTTTTAGTTGGTAGCGGAACAGGTAGTGACAATCAAAACTTAACAGGCGCTACATTAACAGGAACTTCTTTGAAGATAGATATAGAAAATGGGACTTCGGCAACAGTAGATTTAGCTAGTCTTAATGTTCCTGCTGGAGCAATTATGGCTTTTAATTTAGCGACTTGTCCAACAGGATGGGCTCCTGCTAATGGGGCTGGAGGTATGCCCGATTTAAGAGGGGAGTTTCTTCGAGGGGTAGATGATGGAAGGGGGGTAGATGTAGGAAGAGTATTAGCGTCAAGTCAACCCGAGGAATTTAAATCACATTTACACATCGTTGATCCTCCTTCCTCATTTACAGGTTCCGATGGGAGTCATTTGCATACAGTAGATCCGCCTAGTACAGCTACAAGTTCCAATGGAAGTCATAGGCACGGACCTTCAAGTGGAAATATTTTTTTATATGGGGGTACTACTGCAGGCAACGATGGTACAGGACATTATGCAGGGAATGCTACTCCTTCTGCATGGGGAGGTGTTGGTGCTTCATCTGTTACAGCTTTTGCCGGAGCACATACTCATACTGTAGATGTTTCAGCTTTTAATTCAGCTTCAGCAGGAGCTCATACGCATACGGTAGATATTGCTGCTTTTAATTCAGTTACTTCGGGAGGAACGGAAACCAGACCAAGAAATGTTGCTTTCTTGTACTGCATAAAAGAATAAAAAAGAGTTTTGTTTTAGCATTAAGAATGCTAGGTTGATAATAACAAATCCCCAATGTTGAAAAATACCCAAGAGCTTTAAACTGAATAAAATGTATTTTTGAGGTCTACAACAAAACCAATAAAATGCAAGAAGCAACATTAGAACAAGCCAAAGAATTAGGGCTGTTAGAATCAGAGTTCGAAGACATAAAAAAGATAATGGGAAGAACTCCTAACTTTACTGAAATGAGTATTTATTCAGTGATGTGGAGTGAGCATTGTTCTTACAAGAATTCAATTAAATGGTTAAAGACATTGCCTAAAAAAGGTCCTCATATGCTCGTTGAAGCAGGAGAAGAAAATGCAGGTTTAGTAGACATTGGCGATGGGTTAGCATGTTGTTTTAAAATAGAGTCACATAATCACCCAAGTGCCTTAGAACCTTACCAAGGTGCAGCAACAGGAGTTGGAGGTATTAATAGAGATATCTTTACCATGGGGGCAAGGCCTATTGCTCAATTAAATTCGTTGCGTTTTGGTAATATCGAGAATGATAGAACTAAATGGTTAGTAGAAGGGGTGACAAAAGGAATCGGTGATTACGGAAATGCTTTTGGAGTACCCATCGTAGGAGGAGAAGTTTTCTTTGATGAAAGTTATAATCAAAACCCATTAGTAAACGCATTTTCAGCTGGAATTATGAAAGTTGGAGACATGATTTCAGCAACAGCATCTGGTGCTGGTAATCCAGTTTTTATAGTAGGTTCATCTACAGGAAAAGATGGGATTCATGGGGCAGCGTTTGCGTCAAAAGATATTACAGCAGACTCTATGGATGACTTGCCAGCTGTTCAGGTTGGAGATCCTTTTCAAGAAAAATTATTATTAGAGGCTACGTTAGAATTAGCAAAAACTGATGCTGTTGTAGGTATGCAGGATATGGGAGCTGCTGGAATTACTTGCTCTACTTGTGAAATGAGTGCAGCTGGGAAAGTTGGAATGATAATCGATTTAGATAAAGTTCCTACGCGTCAAAAAGGAATGAAAGATTGGGAAATCTTATTGTCTGAATCCCAAGAAAGAATGTTAGTTGTTGTAGA
>JAGXIB010000162.1 GCA_024635865.1 Flavobacteriales bacterium | reverse complement strand
TGTATAAGAGACAGTATGGACCCAGTAGAAGAGTATGTGGATCAATTAGAAGGGAGTAGAAAAATAGCAAATGAAAAACTTCGTAAAGTAATTTTAAAAAACTTACCCAAAGGTTTTGAAGAGGTTATCAGTTATAAGATGCTTGGTTATGTTGTTCCTTATTCTGTTTACCCTAAAGGATATCATTGCAACACCACTTTACCATTGCCCTTCATTAATATCGCTTCGCAAAAAAGTCATATTGCTATTTATCACATGGGAAAGTCCTGTATTCGTTTTAAGAAAGAAGAAGACATACCTTACAAGTTAATCGGTCTGTTAGTTTCTAAAATGACAGTACAAGATTGGATTACGCTTTATGAGAAAAATATTAAGGGGAATAAATAGTAATTTGTGTTTGTCTTTTAAAAAAATAAATGTATTTTTGTCCCCCAATATAGATTAATAAACATTATACATAAGATGAAAACTGATATACATCCAGAAAATTATAGATTAGTAGTATTTAAAGACATGTCAATGGACTATTCTTTTTTAACTAAAAGTTGCGTAAATACTAAAGATACAGTGGAGTGGGAAGATGGAAACGAATACCCATTATACAAGTTAGATATTTCTAGTAAGTCTCACCCGTTCTTTACAGGTAAGTCTCAATTAGTAGATACTGCTGGTCGTATTGATAAGTTTAAAACAAGATTTGGAGATAGAAAGAAATGATAATTTTCTTTTTAAATCAATTGAATTTAAAACCTTTGGAATTTCCAAAGGTTTTTTTTTGTTTAAACCTGTAGTATTTTGTATTTTTATTTTCTTAAATAATAATCAATTAGTTCAACTAATTTTTTTACCATAATTCATGGATGTAATATTATTTGATGGGGCTGCTCATCAGTCTCTTTGGCCATTAACAGCAACTAAACCAGTAGCTAAACTTAGGATAGGTATTTTTACCATAGAAGAAAAATGGAATTATTATTTAGGTGCTATTACAGGAGTTAGAACTAAAGAATATCTTAATGAAAAGTTTGATGCTATAGATGATCAAGTAAAACTTGGTATTTACGCCGGAGTACTTCCTACACTGCAACTTGTAAAATCGATAAAGTCGTTACCTAAGGGACAGATATTAATGAAAGAAGGACAAGTGATTGCTTTATCTCCAATGCCTTCTTCAGACGCTAATATGGAAGAAGTCTTGTCCGGTATGAAAATGATTGAATTTTCTGGAGAACTCAATTTTTTAGAACATCCTTGGGATATTTTCACACACAATCATAACGAAATAGTTAATGACTTTGAAATAGTGAAAGCAACTAAAGAATCGATTCAACTAGACGAAACGAATACGGTTATAGGAAATCAATTATTTGTAGAAAAAGGAGCTAAAGTTTCTTGTGCAACAATTAATACAGTGGAAGGTCCTGTTTTTATTGGTAAAGATGCTGAAGTTCTTGAAGGAAGTTTGATTAGAGGAAGTTTAGCATTGTGTGAAGGAGCTGTCCTTAAAATGGGAGCAAAAATATACGGAGGAACAACTATAGGTCCTTACTGTAAAGTAGGAGGAGAAGTAGGAAACTCTGTCATCCAGGGGTACTCTAATAAAGGGCACGATGGATATTTAGGGAACAGTGTTTTAGGCGAATGGTGTAATTTAGGAGCAGATACCAATACCTCTAACTTGAAGAATAATTATGGAGAAGTTAAAGCATGGGACTATAAAGAAAAAGAGATAATTAACACTGGATTACAATTTTGTGGGCTGATTATGGGAGACCATTCTAAATGTGGAATAAATACAATGTTTAACACTGGTACAGTTGTAGGTGTTTGTTCTAATATATTTGGTGGAGGTTTTCCCTCAAAATTTATCCCCTCTTATTCTTGGGGAGGAGCAGATGGGTTTGAAACTTATAAAATAGAAAAAGCTTTTGAAGTCGCTGAAATAGTAATGGAAAGAAGAAAAATAGAATTTACAAAAAAAGATAAAGAATTATTGGAGTATTTGTTTGACTTAACAGCCGAATATCGCTTGAATTAATTCGAAAGAATATTAATGATATAATAATAAAATATGACAAAAATAAAATTTGGGACAGACGGGTGGAGAGCTATTATTGCTAAAGAGTTTACAGTAGAAAATGTAGCAAGAGTTTCTATTGCCACAGGAGTTTGGACAAAGAAAAATTTTGAAAACCCTAGCATAGTATTGGGGCATGATTGCCGATTTGCTGGTGAGTTATTTGCACATACAGCTGCAAAGGTATTTGCTTCACAAGGCATAAAAGTATTATTAGCTAAAGGTTTTGTATCGACTCCAATGGTTTCGTTAGGTGCAGTAAAACTAAAAGCTTCGATGGGAGTTGTCTTAACTGCTAGTCATAATCCTCCATCTTATAATGGGTATAAATTAAAAGCTCATTTTGGTGGTCCATTATCGCCAGAAGGAGTTCAAGAAGTTGAAGATATTATTCCTGAAACTAATCACATAGACTTAGAAGCTTTGTCTATAGAGGCTTTTGTTAAAGAAGGGTTAATCGAATATATTGATTTAGAAACAATGTATTTAGATCATGTAAGGGCAAATTTTGATTTAAAGGCAATGGAGAATTCTGGGTTGCATTTTGCTTACGATGCAATGTATGGAGCAGGGCAAAATGTATTAAAGAAGTTATTGCCAAAAATGACTTTTCTTCATTGTGATTATAACCCTTCATTTATGGGGCAAGCTCCAGAGCCAATCGCAAAGAATTTGACGGAGTTTTCTGAGTTGATTAAAAAAGATGGAACCATTGCTGTTGGTCTAGCAACAGATGGAGATGCTGATAGAATAGGATTGTTTAACTCTAAAGGTGAATTTGTAGACTCTCATCATATTTTGTTGTTATTGATGAACTATTTACATAAAACAAAAGGGTTAACCGGTAAAATTGTTGTTGCTGCTTCTACGACTCCCAGAGTTGAGCGCTTAGCTAAGATGTGGAGCTTAGATTTTGATGAGGTACAAATCGGATTTAAGCATATTGCTCGCCAAATGGTTACCGAAGATGTTTTAGTAGGTGGAGAAGAGTCTGGAGGTATTGCAATTGCGGGCCACATTCCAGAAAGAGACGGTATTTGGATGGGATTAGTCATCTTTGAATATATGGCTAAGACTGGAAAAACATTAGAGACTTTAGTTAATGAAATTTATGAGCTTGTAGGAGAATTTAAATATTGGAGAGACGATCTACATTTACCAGAAGCCGTAAAGCAAGAAGTAATTAAGAATTGTAAAGCAGATGCCTATAAGTCATTTGGTAAGTATAAAGTACAAGAATTACAAACCATCGATGGGTTTAAGTATATTTTTAATGAAGATGAATGGTTAATGATTCGTCCTTCAGGTACTGAACCAGTATTAAGGGCCTATGCGGAAAGTAAAACTTTAGAAGGAGCGAAAGCGATCTTACAGGCTGCAAAAGAAGAGTTAGGAATAGCTTAAAGTGCTTTCAACTATAATAAAAACAAAAAAGACCTTGAATATTCAAGGTCTTTTTTTTTTATAGTGTTGGTAAGATTAATCAATCTTATAAATTTTCTCTGTATCACTTAGTTCTTCTGTTCCTCCGTTAGCATCAGTTGTAACAACGCTTGCTCTAACAGTATACATTCCGGCAGAAAGGTTTAGTTTTGTCATCGGAATAACTACTGTTTTAATACCGTTTACCGTATGTAAGGTAGAAGAGATTAACTGACCTAAATCATTATAAAAATTAATTTTAACAGGCTGATCAGTTGGGTTTTTAATCGTTAAGTTTATATCTCCCTTAAATGGGTTAGGAAAGGCATCAAGTTCAAACTCGGTAACCTCTAACACTTCTTGTAGTTTTATCCAAATTGGATTGGTGAAAGAATGAAAAATATCATAGGAAGTTCCATGAATAGCAGCATTTGAAGAGTAATCTTTATAAGTTTCTAATTCAGCCCTAATGTAAAAGTACTTTTCATCAGGAACAGTTGATCCTACAAATAAGGAGTCCAAAATATTTTGTAAAGAATAGCTTAAGTAATTAGAGCCATTTGTATTTGGGAGCTGAAGTGTTTTAATTATTTCTCCATCTTCTGTTCCAGCTATGATTCTGAACTCAGTAAAGTCTCCAAATTCATTGGTGGAAACATAGTTAATATTGAAAAAGTAATCGTTTAATGTTAGTGTGTTTATTATGGTATCTTGACCCATTAAAATTTCACTTTCAGTATCATTACCATTATCACTAATTCCTATTGTTGCAATTGGTCCATCAGAGAGGGTAGAATTACCGTTATATAAAGATTCTAATACATGTTCACCGTCAGCTCCTAAGCCATTGGGAGAATAAACTATTGTTGTCAATTTACCTACAGCATTTGTATTGATATCTCCAAATCCTCCAAAATCATCTGTATTGGTAAAGTTAAATGAACCATGAGCATCTGCTCCGGCAGAAATATACATTTTCCAGTTGGTTAAATTTTCATTGCTGTTTCTTTGAATTAAACCTAGTTTATTGACATGGTTTACGATTTCTTGGCCTTGTCTAAATTTTTTCACATGATGAGAATAAGAAGCTGTGTCTTCTACATCAAAAGGATCACTGTTTCCTCTTACATTCCATGGGTCTAATTCTGAACCAGAAGGAGTAGATCTTCCATTTCTTACGTTCCATATTTGAGCGCCTTTAATTCTATTTTTAATAAACTCATTTTCATTTAAAGATAAAATATCTGAAGTTGAGTTTGTTTCATTACAAATAATTTCTCCTCCAGTAACAGGAAAGTCTTGACCATTTGCAGGGAAAGTTAATTCTCCTAAATTCCAGATTCCTCCTCCAACAGGAACAGTAGGGAGTTTATCGGCAGTAGCAAAAGGATGTGCAGCGTATGAAAATCCATCAGAGTTTTCTAAAAGGTTAACAACGTTACTAATGGTGCTAGAAGTTGAGGTTAAATCTCCATTACCATCACTTAAAAAAGGGAGGCTAAATGGGTCGCTAAAACTTGGGTAGGCCAACATGTGTACTAAATCTCCTTGTGCATTATTGGTTGCTACCTCTTGACCGGCTATAACTTTGAAGTCATTATTTACTAGGTTTAAATTTTTTACAATTTGCTGGATTTTATTCCAGTTAGTATTCACATTTCCTCCTCCATAATTGTCGTAATCGGAAGTATGGTCTGTACTAGTAAACCAATCTAAACCAATCAACCTTCCTGCTTCAATTGTAGATTCTATAGGTAAGCCTATTTCAGCACTGTTTTGAGTAAAAAACGAGTGTAAATGTGTATCTCCTCTATACCAGTCAGTTAATTTAGGGATATCTTCGTCAGATCTAAATACTCTTAATCCAATAACTTCATCACCTATTGTAAAGTTAGAAAATGAAAAGGTGAATTCTATATCAATAATGTCTTCATAACCAGCAAGATCAGATGGAGGGATGTTAAACGTAAAGTACCAATATGGAGCATCTACTTCTACAAAATTGTCACCAAAAAGGTCAGAACTCTCATTAAAATCCATCGTGTAGTTTGTAGAACTAATAAAACTTGAAGGTTTAAATTCCTGTATTTCTAACTGAGGATCATTAGGAGATTTTGCAGAAAACATCGCTTTAAAAGCTGCGTCATTTAGCATGTTGTATTTTAATGGAGGTCCAAAACTGTTGTCAGATGCATTTTTAATTTTAATATTTATATAATCTACTTGTAATGTAATGCCTTGTATTCTGTCAGCATCATGTATAAAACCGTGTACAGGTACTGAGTTTAAGTTTCCATTATTATCCGTTTTTTTCATTCTCCATGGTGCATCTGCATAAGACTCAGAAAATAAAGTATTGGACTGTTTTTGAAGTGTGTCTGAATCTTTTTTATACCTAAAACGACTTAAGGCAAGTCTCTTTTTAAGAGTTAAGTTAGGAGAGTCCCAGCCTCCCCAGTGAAGTCTTTTGCCATAAATCTTTGTCACTTCTATTTGAACAATATCATTTTCAAGGTCAAAACCTTCTTTTAAAATAGTAAACTCTCTCTCAATAAATGGAACAGTTTTATCTATAGACTTTACTTCAATTAGCTGAACTGGTTTGCCATTAATTATTAATTCTATTGTAATGTCAGAAAGTGTTCTCTTTTTTATGTTATTGAATTGAAAATGATAGACATAAGAAAACTCAGTTTCTTCAATGTTTACGTTATCAATTGTGACAAAATCTCCTCCATGAGCAAAAGTGGTAAGAGAGAGTACACTAAAAATGAATAAGAATAATAGTTTACGCATAAAGTTTTATATAAAATATGCACTAAGTTAACAAATTATTAAATAAGAATTAGTGTTTATGCCTACTCTGTGATAAAATATTAAGGTTATGTTTAAATCTTAATGCCTTTTTTAATAACGCTAAGTTCTTTTGCAATTCATTATTTTTAAACTTAATTTCGCTACCTAATTCGTCTAAACTTATGACAATAGGAGAAATATTTATCGCTATTTTTGTTTTTTTATTTTTTATTTTTTTTATTTATGTCGGCATTCGACTATTTAGATATAATAAAAGAGAAAGAGAGGAAATTGCATTAAGAAATGAACAAAGAAAATTAAAATAGAGCTATGTTTGGAAATGGAGATATGGGAGAAATGATGGCTAACCTGCAAAAAATGCAAGGTGCTGCTGAGGAGTCAAAAAAGAAGTTAGAAACGATAGAAGTTCAAGGTAAATCTCCAGATGGTAAAATACGTTTTGTCATGAATGGTAACAGGAAGTTAAAAGAAGTTACTTTTGTTGATGAAAGTATTTTGTCGCTAGAAAACAAAGAAGAGATCGAAGACTTATTAGTGATTGCTTTTAACAGAGCTCTAGAAGATGCAGAACATGTAAATGAATCCGAAATGAAAAACTCTGCCTCTGGATTATTCCCAGGGATGTAATTTTCACTCCAATTTAATCTAACTAAGGTTACCTTTTTTAATGAATGTGTTTATAGAGATCCTTCTTGTTTTAAGTTATACATTCCTTTTTATATGGGTCATTAATAAATGGAGATTTATTCAAGAAAGCGGAATCCCTAGACATTGGTTAAGTGGTCTTTTTCTACTTAAACTAGGAGTGGGATTTATATTATACATTATTTATACAGATTTTTATTCTGTTAGAGAAGAAGCAGATATTTTTAAATATTTTGATGATAGTTTAGTTGTTTATAATTCACTTTGGGAAAACCCTTTAGATTACTTGAGGTTAGTCTTTTCTAAAGCGCCTGCTACAGATTATTTTTTTGATCATTATTATGTTAAAATGAATCATTGGGCTAACCCTAACGATTCTATTTTTTATGGTGATTCTATTTTAATGATAAAGGCAAATGCTGTTCTACGTCTATTTTCTTTTGGTAGCTTTCATGTACACTCTATTTTTTTTAACTTTTTAAGTTTTGTCGGATTAATTGGGGTGTACCGAGCTTTTAAACCCTTTTTATTTTCTAGAAAAGAATGGTTAATTGCAGTTGTCTTTTGCTTACCTTCTGTTTTGTTTTGGTCCTCTAGTGTTTTAAAAGAGAGTATCCTTTTGTTATTAATTGGTGTCCTCTGTTTTCAGTTAATGACTTCAAAGAAAAGAGAAGGTTTAAACCTTAAATCATTATCGTTAATTTTAGTCGCTATTTTCTTTTTGTCGTTATTAAAGTTTTATGTTGTTGCAGCTATAACGGTTCCTTTAGTTGCTTTTTTAATTAATTTATTAACACAAACAAAAAAAGTTTTATTTGTTTACTTAGTAACGTTATTCTGTTTTTCGCTCCTGTTTTTTAATTCTTCATTAGTTAATATCTTGGTTTTAAAACAACAAGACTTTCTAGATTTAGTTTCTAATACAAAAGCGGCTAGTTCTTATGAAATACCTTTACTACAAGCTGATTTTTTTAGTATTTTAAAAGCAGTCCCAACTGGAATATTAAACTGTTTTATTCGGCCAATTCCAAGTAGCTCGTTGTCTATTATGGCCATACCTGCTATCGTGGAGAATATAATTATTTTATTAGGAATAGGATTAATAATACCTCAATTACTGAAGAGGGAGAACTGGAAAGTAGAACACTTAAATGGGCTCATGTTTATATTGTTTTTTATTTCCATACTATTTGCTATTATTGGAATTACGACTCCTGTGGCGGGGGCTCTAGTACGTTATAAAGTTGCTGCTCTTCCTTTTTTAGGAATTATCATCTTGTATTTTTATCAACCAAAATTAAATAATTAATGAAAGTGGAGACTAATTTTAAATGGACCATCATTTCTATTCTTTTGAGTTTTATTGTTTCAAGTTGCATTACCAAAACAAAAGTTGATTTAATCGTACATAACGCTACTATTTACTCTGTGGATGAAGATGGTTTGATGCATGAAGCAATTGCGATTAAAGATGGAAAAATTCTAGCGATTGGTAAAGAGAATCAAATCTTAAATAAATACAGTGCTGACGAAAAGATAGATGCTCAAAAACAATTCATTTACCCTGGATTTATAGATGCACATTGTCATTTTTTAGGCTATGGACTAACCCTTCAAAAAGTTGACTTAACGGATACTAAATCTTTCGATGAAGTAATTGAAAAGTGTATTACTTATAATAAAAAAAGAAATCCGGATTGGATAACAGGAAGGGGATGGGACAATACGAGTTGGGAAGATAAAAGTTTTCCTTCTAAAGAAAAATTAGACAATGCCTTTCCCGACAAACCAGTTTTAGTTAGACGAATAGATGGCCATGCTGCAATTGCAAATCAAGTCGCTTTGGACCTTGCGAACATTACTCCCGAATCAATTGTTAAAGGAGGGACTATTGAAATTAAGGATAATCAACTAACAGGAATTTTAATCGATAATGCAGTTAATTTAGTGTTAGATATTATTCCTCAACCAACTACTTCTCAAAAAAAGGAAGCGTTACTAACTGCTCAACGTAATTGTTTTGAAGTAGGGTTAACCACTGTAGACGATGCAGGACTTGAAAAACAAGATGTAGAGTTAATAGAAAGACTGCATAAAACGGAGGAGTTAAAAATACGTATCTATGCCATGCTGACTGATTCTAAAGAGAATTTAGATTATTATTTAAATACCGTTGGAGAACCTTACCATACGGATCGTCTATCAGTTAGTGCTTTTAAATTCTATGGAGATGGTGCTTTAGGCAGTAGAGGAGCTTGTCTATTAAAACCTTATACAGATATTCAAGATTCTACGGTTTATGGAATGCTTTTAAACGATACGGCTTACTTTCAAAAATATGCTAAGTTACTCTACGAAAAAGGATTTCAGATGTGTACGCACTCTATAGGGGATTCTACTTCTAGATTTATATTAAAAACATATGGTAGTGTTTTAAAAGAGTCCAATGATAAACGTTGGCGCTTAGAACATGCTCAAATTGTTGATTCTGCTGATTTTAATTTGTTTGGAAAATATTCAATTATTCCTTCTGTGCAACCTACGCACGCTACTTCTGATATGAATTGGGCTGCAATGCGCTTAGGCAAGAAAAGAGTTCGTTTTGGTTATGCATACAAAGAT
>JAGXIB010000161.1 GCA_024635865.1 Flavobacteriales bacterium | reverse complement strand
TATTTTTTCAACTCTATTTTCTCAGCCATCTATCTATAGAAAAAAACAAGTAAATACTTCACCAATAGACGAATATTATGGTATGCCACAAGTTTTAAAAAGTAAAGGATATCAAACAGCATTCTTTACGACACATAATGAACTATTTGATAATGTTGGAGGCTTTTTAAGAGCCAATGGGATAGATCGTGTTTATTCAGATAAAGACTATCCAGAAGAGAAGTTAATTGGGACATGGGGCGTTGCCGATGATTATTTGTTTGAGTACTCGATGGATAAACTAAATGAAATGGATCAAAAAGGGAAGCCTTTTTTATCTGTTTACATGACTTGTAGTGACCATAGTCCTTTCACATTACCTACTTATTACAAAACTGAACAAGTTAATATAACAGAACAAATTGTTGAGTATGCAGATTGGTCCATTGGTCAGTTTATTAAGTCTTGTTCTAAGGAGTCTTGGTTTAAGAAAACGTTATTTGTTTTTGTCGCAGATCATGGACAAAGTATGAACTTAGTATACGACATGCCTTTAAGTTTAAATCATATCCCTTGTATCATCTATAACCCGAGTATAGTGCAGCCAAAAGTAATGAGTAGTGTAGGAATGCAAATAGATATATTTCCTACTATTATGGGGGTTTTAAATCAGTCTTATACGAATACAACAATGGGGGTAGACTTGCTAAAAGAGAAAAGACCTTTTGCTTACTTCAACGGAGACGATAAAATTGGAGTCGTAGATGATTCTTTATTTTATATTTTTAGAGATACTGAATTAGAAACAATGCATGCTTACCAAGAAAAATCGGTTGATGATGTTCTAGACAGTAATAAAGAATTAGCAGCAGAGATGAAAACCTATGCGACTTCATTTTTACAAGCTTATCAATGGATATTAGAGCAGAATTTAGAGGGAGAGCCAAGCCCCAAAACTAAATAGCTCTTTTATTTCATTAAATGATTTTAGGTGACTACATTGTTTTTTTACGAGAATTAACTTATAAGTTTATTATTTTGTAAATAGATAAAACCCCCAAAGGCAAAATTTATATGAAACGAATAATTGTATTATTTCTATTGTTAAATGTTTTGGCTTTTAATGCTCAAAGTCTTAAGGAGGAAAATGATCCAATAATTCAAAAAAGGTTTGCAAAAGCTATTAGTATTGATATAATGCAGTATTATATGATGTTTGGTGTTGGGGTGAGAGGTGAATATCTATTAAAAAATGACTTTTATTTTAATGCTGGATTATCTTCTGGTTTGGGGAAAATTCATACTCCACACCCAATTGTAAATAATGTTTCAATAGGAGTATCACAAAAAGTAAGTAGACTTGTTTTTAGTGTAAACTTTGGGTGTTCTTTTTCTTTTGTAAGGTTTGATAGAACATATGGGTATTCAAATGCTGAAGAAGCTTTTTTAGGTATGGGAAAGTTACCATTAGATAGTTATAAGGATGATGTGCCTTTTCCATGGTATCCAAAAAATATTGTTGACTTTGGATTGAATTCAAGAGTTGGATATGAGTTCAATAAATTCACAATAAGTGTAACAGGTTCTCTAATAAAGTCGTCATATCCACTAATGATGGTTTACAGTCCAAATTTGAGAGTATTTAGGTTTATACCAGGGGCTAGATTAGATTTTAAGTTTTAATTTATTAAAAATGAATCTTATTATGGGAAGAGTACTTATAACAAAAAAAGCTAATTCTTATGAATTAGCTTTTTTTGTTTCTGTATATATGTTTTTCTTAAGATCTACGTCTTCTTTTATCTCTATCTCTGCTTCCTCCACCAGAACTTCCTTCGGATCTGCCTGATCCTCCAGAGTTTCTACTTCCTGAGAACGAAGATTTACCTCCATCTCTTCTGCGACTGTTTCCGCCTCCAGAGTTTCCTCCTCTAGATCTTCCACCACCAGAACTACCACGAGAACCTCCACCTCCAGAACCTCCTCCGCTTTTAGCGAATTGGATTTTGAATGCTTCGTTGTTAAACTCTTGATCTTTCATTCCGTTAAGAACTTGGTCAGCATATTTTTTGTCAACATCAAAGAAAGAAAACTCTCTAAATAAGTCGATTCTACCTACTTCATTAGAACTAATGTTAGCAGCTTCACAAACGATTCTTAAGATTGCTCCTTTGTTTAGTCCAGCATCTGTTCCTAAAGTAATGTGGAAACGTTGCTTAGATTCGTCTGTTAAATCTCTTTTCTTAGCTTGTCTCTCTCCTTTTTCTTTATCTCTGTCTGATAGTTTACTATTTAAGTCTCTAGATCCATCATAGTATTCTAAAAAGTGATTGAATTCAGCACTTACGAATTTTTTAATGACTTCTTCTTTACTAAATTCTTCTAATTGCTCAAAAATTGAAGGTAAAAAATTTTCTATTTCTTCTTCCTTAACTTCAACATTTTTCACATTATTAACTAAAGCAAAAAGTTGTTTTTCACATACTTCTTTTCCACTAGGAATGGTAGCGTGTTCAATTTCTAATTTAATTACACGTTCGATAGATTTTATTCTACCTATTTCTTTAGCAGAAGCAAATGAAATAGATTCTCCTTTGTTCCCAGCTCTACCAGTTCTACCACTTCTATGGTTGTAGTTTTCTACTTCTTCTGGTAAATTATAATGGATAACATGTGAAATCTCGTTCACATCAATCCCTCTTGCAGCAACATCTGTAGCAACTAAAATTTGAACAGTTTTGTCTCTGAACTTCTTCATTGCATGATCACGTTGTGATTGTGATAAATCTCCATGTAAAGGTGCGGCACTGTAACCATCTTTCATTAACTTATCAGCAACCTCTTGTGTTAAACGTTTTGTTCTACAAAAAACTAACCCATAAATTTCAGGATGGAAGTCAAGCATTCTTTTTAATGCAAAATATCTATTTCTATCGTTGATGGTGTAATAGACATGATGAATGTCTGTATTTGCTGCATTTTTTGTACCAACTGTAACTTCAATTGGATTAGTCATGTAAGTAGATGCAATTCTTGCAACTTCTTTTGGCATGGTAGCAGAAAATAACCAAACGTTTTTATCGTCTGGAGTTTGGCTTAATATAGTATCTATATCTTCCTTGAACCCCATGTTAAGCATCTCGTCAGCCTCATCTAATATGGCTATAGAAACTTGGTTTAGCTTAACCATGTTTCTTCTTATCATATCATTAAGTCTTCCTGGAGTTGCCACAATAATTTGAGCTCCTCTTTTTACTTCTCTTGCTTGGATTTCAATACTTGCACCACCATAAATAGTCGCTATGTTAGCTCCTTTAATGTATTTAGTGTATTTCTTAAAATCTTCAGCAATCTGAATCCCTAATTCTCTTGTTGGAGCAATGATTACTCCTTGTACAAATTTCTTATCAAAGTCAATTGACTCTATCAAAGGCAAACCAAAAGCTGCTGTTTTTCCTGTCCCAGTTTGAGCTAACCCCACTAAATCTCTATTCTCAGATAGTAATTGTGGTATCGACTCTTCTTGTATAGGTGTAGGGGTTTCGAACCCTAAATCTTCAAGAGCTTTCAATACTTCAGCTCTTAATCCTAATTCGTTAAATGTCATATTATTTATTTATTCTAGCTTGCAAAAGTAGTGTTATTTTATTTAGGAATAGACCTATCTGCTACAAAACCTATTAATCTTGAATATTTTAACTAATTTTAATTTGACTAAAGAGAGTATTTCTATCTTTGTTAATCTAAAACTTTGTTATAAATGGAAAGAAAGGCTATTGTTATTGGTGCTTCAGGTCAGATTGGGTCAGAATTGGTACTTGCTTTAAGAAAAAAAATTGGGATATCAAATGTAGTGTCTTGCGACATCAAAGAGCCTAAGTCATCTTCTATTTTAAAGGATGGAGCTTTCGAATTATTAGATGTAATTGATGGAGAAGCTTTAAAAAAGGTTGTAAAGAAACACGAAATAACTGAAGTGTATCTCTTAGCTGCTTTATTATCTGCTACTGCAGAAAAAAATCCAATGTTTGCTTGGAAATTAAACATGGAAGGACTTTTTAATGTTTTAAACTTAGCTAAAGACGGCTTAGTTAATAAAATATTTTGGCCAAGTTCAATTGCTGTTTTTGGGCCTACTTCGCCCAAAGAGGATACTCCACAGAAGACAATTATGGAGCCGTCAACGGTATATGGCATTAGTAAATTGGCAGGAGAGCGTTGGTGTGAGTATTACTATAGTCAGTATGGTGTTGATGTAAGAAGTTTAAGGTATCCAGGTTTAATTAGTTATAAATCAATGCCCGGAGGAGGAACTACTGATTATGCAGTTGATATTTTTTATAAAGCGAAGAAAGGAGAAGTTTTTTCTTGTTTTTTATCTGAAGATACTGCTTTACCTATGATGTATATGAAAGATGCTATGGCTGCTACATTAAATTTGATGGAAGCTCCAGCTGAATCCCTTACCATAAGGTCTAGTTATAATGTTTCTTCTTTATCTTTCACTCCAAGTCAGTTATCTAATGCTATTCGTCACATAAAACCTGATTTCAAAATAAGTTATGCCCCTGATTTTAGACAGAAAATTGCAGATTCTTGGCCAGCATCAATTGATGATTCAAAGGCTAAAGAAGATTGGGGGTGGGAGCCTAAGTATGATCTTGAAAGTGTAGTTGCTGAAATGTTAGATAAGATTGAAGTTGATTAATGTTCGTCCATGAATAAGTGTCGTTCGTCAAATAGATTTGGAAAATATACTATTTCCAACGTATATTAGTGCTGTAATACCTTTTTGGATATAATTGCATAACATAAATAAAATGAATAAATTCTTCACAATATTGTTCTTGTTTCTTAACATTTGCTTAGCAAGTGCCAATGAACCTGAAACTGATTATGGTCAAGACAATGATACAATCAATCAAAAAGTTGATGGAAAAAAAGAGGGTTATTGGATTATATATGCTCATATGAGAGATTTTTCAGATTACAAACCAAACGATATTGTTGAGGAAGGTTTGTACAAAACGAATAGAAAGTTTGGTTTGTGGAAAAAGTATTTTCCAAATGGGAATTTAATGAATGAAATCTACTTTAAGAATGGTAGAGCGTATGGTGGTTTTAAAACTTATTTTGAAAACGGAAATGTAGAAGAAGAGGGTACGTGGAAAGGTAGAGTCTATTCAGGTAGCTTTAAAAGATTCCATGAAAACGGCCAATTAGCACAAGAAAAAAACTTTAACTCTTCTGGAAAGACCGATGGAGAAGTCAAATACTTTTATGAAAATGGTCAGCCTGAACTTGTTTTCACAACTGTTAACGGTCTTGAAAATGGCCAAGCAACAAGGTATTTTCCAAATGGAGATGTTAAGGAAGTTTTAACTTTTGGTGAAGATGGTTCAATGTTAAAAAGAGAAGAGAAGTCAAGGGTCAACCCAGCTATTAACGTAAAGAAAGAAGATAAAGGAGATGGAGTTAAAGTTGCAGGTGCTGAAAACATGGGAGGAACTAATATCGTTGATGGCTATCACAAAACCTACAATGACGATAAAGATATCCTAATGGATGGGGAGTTTAAAGATGGAAAACTAATAGAAGGTAAGCATTATATCTATGATGATTATGGACTTCTTGAAAGAATAGAAGTTTATAAAAATGGTAAATATGTTGGGAACGGGGCTCTTTAAAGTATATGTTTACAAATGAATATTTCATGAGAATAGCTTTAGAAGAAGCTAAAGAAGCATTCAGCAAAGATGAGGTTCCTGTGGGAGCCTTAATTGTTTACAGAAATAAAATAATAGCAAAAGGGCATAACCTTACCGAACGTTTAACTGATTTTACTGCTCATGCAGAAATGCAGGCTTTTACTGCAGCTACAGAATACCTTTCTAATAAATATTTAAATGAATGTACGCTATATGTTACACTAGAACCGTGTGTCATGTGTGCTGGAGCTAGTTTTTGGACACGTATTGGTAAGGTTGTTTATGGTGCTTCTGATGAGCGTAGAGGTTTTAAGAGGCTGTCTGAGAATGTTCTTCATCCATCAACCAAAGTTGAAGGAGGTATTATGGAACAGGAGTGTAAAGAACTGATGAAGTCTTTTTTTCAAGCTAAAAGAGTTTGACTTTTAAATTAGATAACACTGCCTTAGATGCTTTTTGTTCAGCTTTTCTTTTTGATTTAGCAGTAGCCTGTGTTATTATTTTGTCGTCTATATAAACGCCCATTGTAAAATAGAACTCTCCCTCTATTTTAGTTTTATTGAGCTCTTTATATGCTAATTTCTTCTGTTTTTTTTTGGCAGTTTACTAATAGTTGACTTTTGAAGTCAGTATTAGTTAACTCGACAACTTTGAGGTCAATGTGTTTATTGAGTATCGTTTTAATTAAAATATCTCTAGTTAAACCATATCCCTTATCTAAATAAATAGCTCCAATTAATGACTCAAAGACATTTCCAATTAATGAATTGTGGCTATTGTTCTTTCCGGTTTTGTATTTTATATGCTGTTCTAAGTTAATTTTCTTGCCAAGACGATTAAGACTTTCCCTACTTACTATTCTAGCTCTAATTTGAGTTAAAAAACCTTCTGATTTATTCGGGTAACAATCGTAAATATATTCAGCTACGATAGAACTGATTACTGCGTCTCCAAGAAATTCAAGTCTTTCATTACTTAACTTAAAACCCTTATTATTTAATATCGCTACAGATTTATGCTGAAATGCTTGAGAATATAATGTTGGATTTTTGGTTTTAATAGAAAACTCAGATTTTAAATAATCTAATAATTCCCGATGTTCTGGATTTGCTTTCCTATGAAAAAAAGGAAATTTAATCTTTGTACTTTTTAATGATAAGACTCGTGTTATGACCTCCAAATCCAAAAGTGTTACTTAAAGCAGCATTAACTGTTCGTTTTTGAGCTTTATTTAACGTTAGATTGAGTTTGTTATCAATTTCTTCATCTTCTGTTTCAAAATTGATGGTTGGAGGTATCGTGTCATTTACGACAGCAAGTGTAGCAGCAATAGCTTCAATAGCACCAGCAGCTCCTAAAAGATGTCCAGTCATTGATTTTGTTGAACTAATATTTAGATTATAAGCATGTTCACCAAAAACAGATTTAATTGCTTTAGTTTCAGCAACGTCTCCAAGTGGGGTAGAAGTTCCATGAACATTAATATAATCAATATCTTCAACGGACATTTCTGCATCTTTCAATGCATATTGCATTGCTTTAATTGCTCCTGTTCCATCTGGGTGAGGGGCAGTAATGTGATATGCGTCGGCACTTAAACCACCTCCAGCTAGTTCAGCGTAAATTTTAGCGCCTCTAGCTTTTGCATGTTCTAATTCTTCAAGTATAAGACATCCTGATCCTTCTCCTAGTACAAATCCATCTCTGTTTTTGTCAAATGGTCTAGAAGCAGTAGATGGAGAATCGTTTCTCGTAGAAAGAGCTCTAAGGGCATTGAATCCACCCATTCCAGCTATGTTAACAGCAGCTTCAGATCCTCCACTAATCATTACATCAGCTCTACCTAATTGAATTTGCATTGCTGCATCAATTAGCGCATTTGTAGAAGAAGCACAAGCAGAAACTGTAACGTAGTTAGGGCCTCTAAATCCATATTTGATTGAAATATGACCAGAAGCAATATCTACAATCATTTTTGGAATAAAGTAAGGGTTGAAACGTGGTGTTCCATCTCCTCTTTCGAAGTTAAAACATTCTTCTTGAAATGTAGTTAACCCTCCAATTCCAGATCCCCAAATTACACCAGCTCGGTCAAGGTCTATTTTTTCACAATCAATGCCAGAGTCTTTTATTGCTTCGGCAGATGTGACCATAGCATAAATAGAAAAAAGGTCAAGTTGTCTTGCCTCTTTTCTATCTAAATGATCTTTAACATCGAAGTTTTTAACTTCACATGCAAATTTTGTTTTAAATTTTTCAGCATCAAAATGTGTAATTGGGGCTGCTCCACTAACACCTTGAACTAAAGAGTTCCAGTATTCTTCAACAGAGTTTCCTATAGGGGTTAACGCGCCCATTCCCGTTATCACTACACGCTTTTTTGATGCCATAACTAAAATTTAAAATATAATTTTTGATTGTTTAACTCGTTATAAAAAACGAATTAAGAGTTGCTTTCAATATAAGTAACAGCATCTCCTACTGTTTGAATTTTTTCTGCTTCTTCATCAGGAATAGCTATGTTAAATTCTTTTTCGAATTCCATAATTAATTCTACAGTATCTAACGAGTCTGCTCCTAAATCATTTGTAAAGTTAGCTTCAAGAGTTACTTCTCCTTCGTCAACACCTAACTTGTCAACAATAATTGATACTACTTTTCCTTTAATATCTGCCATTTTATTTATTTTTAATAATTAATACTAGGTACAAATAAAACATTTTTCAACCATTCAACAAAATACTTTTAACTAAAGTTGATGTTAAATCAGTTAAAAAAAATTATGAGAGCATTTTTATGGCTCTTTTTAGTGAATTGACTAGTATATCAACCTCCTCAATTGTATTGTAAAAAGAGAAAGAAGCTCTAATTGTACCTGGTATTCTAAAAAAGGTCATGAGTGGTTGTGTACAGTGATGACCTGTTCGAACAGCAACACCTAATTGATCGATAATTGTTCCTATGTCAAAAGGATGTATTCCTTCAATTATAAAAGAAATGACACTAGTCTTTTCAGCTGCTGTCCCAATTATTTTTAATCCTTCAATCTCCAATAATCTTTTTGTCCCGTATTCTAATAAGAGGTCTTCTTGCTTTTTTATAGTATTGAAGCCAATTTTTTGAATGTATTTAGTCGCAGCACCTAAGCCAATTACTCCCGCAATGTTAGGAGTTCCAGCTTCAAATTTATGAGGAAGACAATTATAAGTAGTTTTTTCAAAAGTGACTTCTTTTATCATATCTCCTCCCCCTTGATAAGGAGGCAAGTCATTTAGTAAGTCTTCCTTTCCATATAAAACACCTGTGCCGGTAGGAGCAAACATTTTGTGACCAGAAAACACTAGAAAATCAACATCTAGTTCTAGAACATTAATCGGAGAGTGAGCTATAGATTGAGCTGCATCAATTAAGACTAATGTGTTATTCTTATGGGCTTTTTTTATAATTTCTTCAATAGGATTTATCGTGCCTAGGGTATTAGAAATATGATTAACAGCAATAAGTTTAGTTCTTGGTGTAATTAGTTCGTCTAATTTATCTAAAATCAGTTCTCCTTTATCATTAATTGGAATAACTTTTAAGACGGCTTCTTTCTCTTCGCAAATCATTTGCCAAGGAACAATGTTGCTATGGTGTTCCATTGCAGAAATAATAATTTCATCTCCTTTTTTTAGGTGTTTTTTCCCAAATGAAGCTGCAATTAAGTTAATGCCATCCGTTGTTCCTTTAGTGAAAATTATTTCATGATTATGTTTTGCTCCTATAAATGATTGTATTAATTCTCTAGTCGCTTCATATTTAGTCGTTGCTTCTTGACTTAAAGTATGAACCCCTCTATGGATATTACTGTTTTCGTTTTCATAGTAATTAGAAACCGCATCAATCACCTCTCTTGGTTTTTGTGTCGTGGCACCATTATCTAAATAAACAAGATCTTTTCCCTTGATTTTCCTTTTAAGGATAGGAAAGTCGTTTCTAATGTTAGCTATATTGTCCATGATGTAGAGTCTTAATATGTGTAAACAAAGTTAATGTCTATCTGATTGAAAGACTAATTTAACCGATAGACTTTTATCGTCTCATTGTTAATTATTGTTATAACATTCTTTACCCCGTCAGAATTTATATCACCGATAGTTGAACTTAAAGTTCCTTCTAACTCTATTTTATTTATGGTCTTTAAGTGGGAGTCTAGAATGAAAATCTGATTGGAGTTCTCATCTCTAATTAATATATAGTGTTCGTTATTTATGGTTGTAATAATTCGATAATTTTCTTCTACATTATAAAGTTGTTCTTTTTTACTGATGATTGTCTTATCTAAGCCATAGAGTTCTATTTTGTTTTGGTAGATAGAAAGGTAGTCTATGAATTTATTATTGTCTAAGTCTAAAATTTCATAATTGACATCAGGGTTAGTTTTATCCAGTTCTATTGTTTGTGAAATGTTGTTTAAACTATAGTCTATTACTTCTTTGGTGGAGTCGTCTTGATAGATAAATGAGCTGGAACCTAAAGAAGCTCTCTTCTGTAAAGTCAACTTACCGTCAATGGCGTTCAAAGGAGCTTTTATATTGTAAATCTTTTCTCCTCTTCGATTTAGAAAAATGACGTTTCCTTTTATGTCATTGCTGTAGATATAATCTTTCTGGTTAAATACAGCTCTCTGGAATTTATTTTTAATGATAGATTTACTTTTCGGAAGGTTCCAACCTGTCACTTTTTTACCTTCCTTATCATAATTATAAGTAGTTAAGTTTTTACAAGAAATCCAAAAGCGATAGTTGTTTGTATTTTCATAATCAAAAATAGAAACAGGACTTGTTGCTTTACTGTCTAACTTAATTGGGAAACCGGTTACGTAATTTCCATTGATATCTATCAAATGAATTTGATTTTCAGTATTAAATAAAGCTTGATATTTATTGTTTCCATAAACATCAACTTGTTGTACTTTACCTATAATCTTTCCTTTTATAGATTTTGACCACTTTATACTTCCAGCAGCATTAATGAGGTAAATGATGTTTGAAGTGTCTTGTACAAAAATATCTAAACTCTTACTCTTATGATTCTTTAATAATTGTGGAACACAATTAGTCTTGTTAGCGAGGGTTAAACTCCACAACTCACCTTTATTAGAGGACTTACTTTGTTGTGTCTTAATGATTAAGGCATTGTGTTCTAGGTTTTCAGAAAGTGAGTTTGTTTGGTATCCAATTAGGAAGTCATTAATTAACTCATTGTTTACAGTAGACAAAGTAGAGTAGTACTGAGGTTTTAGGTATTGTTTAATTTGTTTTGCAAATAGTTTTGAATTTGAAAAAAAATTAAAGCTTGCTTTTTGAGCTAGATACTCTTCTGAGAAGGAAGTATAATCAGAATTTATTTTTTTATATTCATTTTCTTTCCATTCAAAACACAATTTCTTTAATCCCTGAAGTGTAGAAATGACTAGCTGAGAATCATGAATACAAAAGTAAATTTTTTTTTCTTTCAGTTCTAATAGTAAATTTAATGAAGTGCTTTCTAAGTTGTAGATATCTATCCCGTAGATATTGATAATGGAAGAGTCAACTTTAACCAGTTGTCTTATTTCTTCGATAAGGTTTTCCTTTTCCTTCGTTTCAATATAGTAAGCTTTCTCTAAGTTATTTTTGTCAAAAGTGATTTCAGTAATGTGGCTTCCAACCCAATCAACAGTTTCTGATACTATATTACAATTACAGTTGTTATTTAATGAGCTCAATATTGCATTTGGAATAGTTTTAATATTAAAAGAGCGTTCTGCTATTGATGTTATTTTTTTTGGTAAAAAACGATTAGATATTCTTTTTGTAGGGGAGACAACTTTTGATGAGGCTTGATCTAAGATAGAAAGGCCGTTAAGTAAAAGCTGATTATTGCCTAGGATAATGTCTAGTGAAGTCCACTTTTGTTCTGTCTCTTATACACATCTGACGCTGCCG
>JAGXIB010000160.1 GCA_024635865.1 Flavobacteriales bacterium | reverse complement strand
TCATAAGAAAACACCGTTTATGGGAAACTTTTTTGGTAAAAAACCTTCATTTTAATTGGGATGAAGTTCATGATATTGCAGAACAATTAGAGCATATAAAATCGAAACAATTGATTGACAAATTAGCTGAATTTTTAGGAAACCCTAAGTATGATCCACATGGAGACCCCATCCCTACAAAAGATGGCGTTATAAATGACACAAGAAAATCTATTTTATTAGCTGAATTAAAAACTAATGACTCTGGTATAATTGTGGGAGTGAATGATTCTTCTTCTGCTTTGTTAAAATATTTAGCCAATGAAGAGCTAATCTTAGGAACGCATCTAAAAGTTGTAGAAATATTTGATTTCGACAATAGTTTTAAAATAGAAAGTAATGGAAAGTCATTGAATCTTTCTGAACAAATAACTCAAAATATTTTTATTCAAAAATAAGTAAATATGTGGTGGACAAATTTAGTTCAATGGTTTGCAGATTTGCATCCAATAATGGCGGCATTAGTAGCGACAACCTTTACTTGGTTGGTAACGGCTGGTGGTGCTGGTTTAGTCTTTTTCTTTAAAACAATTAACAGAGGTGTTTTAGATTCTATGCTTGGTTTTACTGGTGGGGTTATGGTTGCTGCAAGTTGTTTTGGCTTACTTGGTCCTGCTATAGAAATGACAGGTGGAGATGGTTTTGAGAAAGCAATGCCTGCTGTTATTGGTTTTATTGTTGGAGCCATTTTCCTCTATGGATTAGATAAACTAATGCCTCATTTACATATTAATTTTAAAGAAAGTGAAAAAGAAGGTGTGAAATCAAACTTACATCGTACAACTTTGTTGGTTTTAGCCATAACATTGCATAACATCCCAGAAGGGTTGGCTGTTGGAGTTATTTTTGGTGCTGCAATGGGTGAATTTGAAATGGTAAGTACTGCTGTCATTTTAGCAATAGGAATTGCGATTCAAAATTTCCCTGAAGGGTTTGCTGTGGCTATGCCTCTTAGACGAGAAGGTTTTAGCCGAAAGAAAAGCTTTTGGTATGGCCAACTATCTGCTATAGTTGAACCAATATTTGGTGTAATTGGAGCAGCAGCTGTACTTTATTTTGAACCAATTTTACCTTATGCATTAGCATTTGCTGCTGGAGCTATGATTTATGTTGTTGTTGAAGAGGTAATTCCTGAAACTCAACGAGATAAATATACAGATGTCGCTACACTTGGATTTATGATAGGATTTGTCTTAATGATGGCACTAGATGTTGGTTTGGGCTAAGTTATATTTATTACCTTTATGTGAGCATTTTATAGCCAAAATATTATTAACTTAAAAAACAGTAGAATAAGTCTAATGTTTTAAAGTCGTTTAGCTAAAAACCTCTAATTAATTTTAATGATAAAAAATTATGAGTAGTAATCACGAAGGTCATAATCACTCTGCTCCTAGTTTAGACTCAATCAATAAAGCATTTTATATAGGAATTGGTTTAAATACCCTATTTACAGCCGTAGAGTTTATTGTTGGCTATTCAACAAATTCACTAGCTTTAATAGCAGATGCCAGCCATAACTTAAGTGATGTTGCTGGCTTGATTATCTCATTGATAGGAATGAGATTAGCACAAAAATCAGCAACTAATCTTTATACTTACGGTTATAAAAAAGCTTCTATTTTAGCTTCATTAATTAATGCCGTTTTGCTAATTTATATTGTAATTAACATTACTTTAGAGGGAGTTGAAAGACTAAATAACCTACCTGAAATAGGAGGCTCACCTATTATAATAACAGCAATTATAGGTGTCATTATTAATACTCTTTCTGCATTTCTATTTTATAAAGGTCAGAAAGAAGATATTAATATCAAAGGAGCCTTTTTACATTTGCTTGTGGATGCTATCGTTTCTGTTGGTGTAGTTATTTCTGGTGTATTAATTTACTATACACACTGGAATATAATAGACCCTATTATTAGCTTCGTTATTGCTATAATCATCTTATTCTCAACTTGGAGTTTACTGAAAGAGAGTTTGAAGTTAACGCTAGATGGAGTCCCTAAAGGTATAGACTTAAGAACTATTGAACATGTTTTTCTTAAAAATAAGATGATAAAAGAAGTTCATCATTTGCATGTTTGGGCACTTAGCAGTTCTCAAAATGCCTTAACAGTTCATTTAGTACTTGAACAAAATGTCGACACTCAATCTTTTCTAGCTATCAAACATAAAATTAAACATGCTTTAATTCACGAAAACATTCATCACTCAACAATAGAAATAGATGATATTACCGAAGAAGACAATGAGAATCAGTGCAAATAAATGTTTGCTAGAACATGTAAGTTAAATAACATAATTGACTGCAAAATTTTTAATTTAATCAATCACTCTTTCCCTTATTGAGACAGCAGGTGTTCCTTGGTAAATCTTATATGCTTCTAAGTTAGAAGAAGCTACAGAATTGACAGAAAGAACTGAGTGGGAGTAACACGTAACATTTGGACCTACAATAGCATGAGCTCCTATCCAAACACCGTCTTCTAATCTAATTTCTCCAACCATTAAATCAAAAGCTATCTTTTTATAATCATGATTTCCACACAAGAGCATGGCTCCTTGAGAGATACAAACATTTGCGCCAATAGTTGTTTGCGCTAAATTATCTATCCAAACTTGTTCGCCAACCCATGAGTTATCTCCTATGGAAAGCATCCATGGGTGTTTGATATTCACATTAGGCTTAATAACTACGTTATTTCCCACTTTAGCTCCAAATAATCGTAAAAAAAACACTTTGCTTCCACTCCAACCATTTAAACGGTTTTGAAAAACAAAAACGTTTACTATAAACCAAATTAATCGCTTAATTTTCCCACCTGGGGAATACCCGCTGTTATTGAATTTAGATAAATCTGTTTTTTGCATTATTTAAGCTCTTGTAACTTACTAAATGTAAAACTAATACTTATTTAAACCTAAATCAAACTATTGAGTCTTCAAAATAATGGTATAGACAATAATTTAATCCATTCTAACGTATATTCATTACATTTGCATCGATTATTAATTCAAAAAAATGAAGAATTTACTACTTATTTCAATTCTACTCACAGTATTTACAAGCATTTCACAAGTGACTATATTAAATGTTGATTTTAACAATGGTATTCCTACAGGTTGGGAAATAATTGACAATGATAACTTAGTTCCTTACAATAATAGTAACGTTAACTTTATGACTGAAGCGTGGAATCTAGTTGAAGATTATGACTCTATCTCTATAGGAGATTCAATATTAGTAGCAACTTCTTGGTTTACAGATGGTGGCGATGCAGATGATTATTTAATCTCTCCTGCCCTTACTCTTGGTAACTATGGCAATTATATCTCTTTTGATCTGAAGTCGATAGACGCTTCTAACCCAGATGGTTTTCAGGTGCTTTATTCTACAGGGGGAACTGATATCAATAGTTTTAATAATAACCCATTGGTTTTTGACTCTATTGCAATTTCTCCATATTGGACTAACTACAGTGTAAACTTAGATGATCTAGGAGTTAATAACCAAGCTGTATATTTTGCATTTAGACATTATGCAACTGATAAATATATTTTAGCATTAGATAATATCTCTTTGAGAATTAACGATCCTGTTTCTATTGAAGAAAATAAGGAAGAGCACTTTTCTTTTTATCCAAATCCTGCAAAAAACAGCATCAATTTAACTGACGTTAAAGAAAATAGTTTGGTGACAATAACCGATTTGAATGGAAAAGTTGTCACATCAGAAATTACATCAAATTCAATTTTAAGTCTAGACCTTTCTAAAGGTTTATATTTAATTAAAATCAATAACTCAGTTCAAAAGTTAATTATTGAATAAAAGTTTTTATTTAAGATTAAATTATTCAAAATTACTTTCTACTTTTACAAAAAAATAAAAAAACATGTCAATAGCTGAATTATTCGAAAGCGGTGAAAGAACAAAAGATAAAGGTCATTTTAAAAATTTGGTGTTAATTGCTAATGTAGACGGTGTCGTTTCAGAAGAAGAGCATGAATTGTTAAATCGTATTGGAAAAGAGATTGGTTTAAGTGAAGCTCAAATAAAAAACATTAAGGACAATCCTTCTGAATATTTTGCCATACCTCCAGTTAGTTTAGTAGAACGTTTAGAGCAAATGGTTCAGTTGATTAAAATGATACAAATAGACGGTTTTATTTCAGAACATGAATATAAGTTGTTAAAGATGTTAGCTTTAAGACTTGGTTTTAAATCTATTGACCAAATAAATGTAACAAAAGCATTAGAGTTATTAGCTAAAGGAGAAAACACTGAGTCTATTGCAGAAGCTATTTCAAAATAATTACTGTAAAAAATTTATATAAAAATAAAAAAGAGCGATAATTGAAATTTCAATTATCGCTCTTTTACTTTAGTTAATAAACTAAAATTCTACTGAAAAGTAAACTTTACACCTAGACCCAGATCTAAAGACATTAAAAAACTGCCTCTTGAATCTACCTCATCTATGACTCCAAACCCAGGCTAAGTGTAAAATAAATTTCAGTTATTTTAATAACTTACGTTATTAATAAATAAACCACTTCTACCTTAAATTACTAACCTTTTAACTAGGCAGTCATGTTATACTCTGTATTAACTAAGTGCTGTAAAACAGACCCAATTCTATTTTTTGTATTTACGGTAGTATCGATGTAGTCATATACTCCTAACTTCATTAGTTCGGAAGTAACAAATGAATTTTGTTGGGTACTTGCAATAAGTATTTTACAGTCATAACAGTTTTTATTTACTACTCTAACGACATCTAATCCAGTAAGGACATCTGCTTCATCTTTGTTTATTAAGTAATAATCTAACACCATTATACCTGTATCGTCATCAAGCTCTTCTATACATTCGTGTGCTGTTAAATAAGACTTTATTTCAAAGTTTAATTTGGGGTACGTATTTGAATTAAAAAGAGTGTTTAAATACTTTAATAATGCTTTGTTATGATATAAATTATCTTCTACTATTACTATTTTAAGTGTATCTTTAGTTTTCATGGCTTACGATTTTAAATGGTTAATAATTATTTAAACCATATACTTCCAATAATGTACCACTATAACAAACAAAGCTTAAGAATCTGAAAAACAAGTACTTATATTAAAGAATAAAAATCTATTATTTTCAAATTGAAAATAATAGATTCTTTATGAAAATAAAAAAAGCATAAAGTGCTATTTATTTTTAATCTTATCTTCTTTTAGCAATCGATACACAGTAGTTTGTCCAATGTCTAGTCTATCTGCAACCAACTTTGTATTATCATCATACTTACTCATGTAATGATTAACTATTCGTCTATTGTACTCTCTTAAACTAACTTCATCTAAAAGAACGTTTGGTAACACATCATTTTCTCCTAATGATAAATCTTCTGCATCAATTCTGTCAGATGAAGACATGACTAACCCCAGTTCAACAACAGACTTTAACTCTCTTATATTTCCAGGCCATTGATAACTTAATATTTTTTGTTGAGCTCTTTCAGTTAGTTTTTTTGGTTCTATTTGATTGTCTTTGCTAAACTTTTCAATAAAAAATTTAGATAACAAAAGTACGTCTTTTTCACGTTCTCTTAAAGGAGGTAAATGGATTGGTAATCCAAACAATCTATAATATAAATCATCTCTAAATTTACCTTCTTTTACATCTTCAATTAAGTTTCTATTGGTAGCAACAATAATTCTACAATTTAACTTTACCGTTTCATTCCCTCCTATTCTTGTTACTTCTCTCTCCTGAAGGACTCTTAAAATTTTTGCTTGAAAATTGATATCCATTTCTCCTATTTCATCTAAAAAAAGAGTTCCACTCCCAGCCTCTTCAAACTTTCCTTTTCTCCTACTTGCAGCTCCAGTAAAAGCTCCTTTTTCGTAACCAAACAATTCACTCTCTATTAGCTCGTCTGGAATTGCAGCCATATTTACAGCCACAAAAGGTTCTTCTTTTCTCGATGAATTATAATGAATTGCTTTAGAAACTACTTCTTTCCCAGTTCCAGTTTCTCCAGTTACCGTTACCGTTATATTTGTTTCTGTTGCTTTTGCTATTAAATTAAAAACCTTTTTTATAGCAGTACTATTACCAATTATACTCTTCTCAAAAGCATACTTTCCTTCTACTTCTTTCTGTAGTGATTTTATCTTATTTTGAAGGTTAGAATTCCTTCTAACTTGACTTATAGCATTAAGTAATCTTTCTTTTATCTCTTTTGACTTAACTAAATAATCATACGCTCCAGCTTTTAATAAACCAACTGCTATTTTAATGTCCTCTTGTTCAGAAATGACAATTGCTTCAATTGATGAATTTATTTCTTTAATTTTAGTCAAGAGTGTATCTCCATCCATATCTGGCAACCTATAATCTATAGTTACTACGTTAGGCGCTTTATTATTTATGGCCTCTAAAAGATCATTAGCATTAAAAAAGGAATGAATCTCATAATCGAGGTTAAGCGACAAATTATGAACTAACAACTTATTGTACCATTCGTTATCCTCTACAATATATATTACAAAAGAATTATTATTCATATTATTTCTTTACTTTCTAGACTAAGTTTATTTTGACTATGAAGGTACATCATATAAGACATAGCAAAAAATAAAAAAAGCAAAAAATATATTATGCTAGTCCCCAGTTTACTGAATACTTTCTAGTTCTTTTCTAACAATTACTGCTATATTCTTAAATTCACAATTGGCAACTTCTATTTGGTGAGGGATGCTTTCTAGTTCTTTATTATTTCTACAGTTTAGTTCAATAGTTTTTAAAGTCTTATAAAGCTTATTTGCAGACAAGTGCTTACATGGAGAGCAGGCTTTATGAGCATACTCAGCAACCATTTCCCAAATCTTCTCCTCTGAGGCATTACCCATAGATTCTAATGTTGCTGTAGAGGACTCTAAAAAAGTTTCTAGCATATCTTTATAAAAGTCCTCATCTCCTCTACTTAAGTCTTTTAATTCAGTAAAATCAACTTCTGTCGCTTCATTTTCAGATTTATAAGCATTTGATTTAATAAACATAGAACTGTTATTTAATACAAGGTTTATTTCCTCTAATAAATCTTTTTCCTTAAATGGTTTAGCTAAAAACCCATTCATTCCTGCTTTTTCATAAGAGATTTGGTCATCTTTAGTCACTGCTGCAGTTAAAGCAATAATAGGAGTAGAAACTTCCATTTCTCTAATCCGAACTGTAGCTTCCAACCCATTGACATCCGGCATTCTAGCATCCATCAAAATTAAATCATATTGCTGATTTTTGACACTATCAATTGCCTCTTGCCCTGTAGTTGCCTCTGTATAAGAAACTTTATATTTTTTTAGTATTGTAATTAGTAGCTTTCTATTATAAGAAGTGTCATCGACAATTAATATATTTAGTCCTTTCAAAAAGTCATAGTTAATCGTTTTATTATCTTTTAATTCTTTTACTAAATCTTTTTCTCCTCCTTTTAAATATGGAATCTCGACTCCAACTGTCGTTCCGCTCTTAGGTTTACTTATTATATTTATTTTTCCTTTATGAAGTTCTACTAAGACACTAACTATAGACAATCCTAATCCAGTTCCTCCATAATTTCTCGTAATGTTATCTTCTGCTTGTTCAAACTCTTCAAAAACTTTTTCAACTTGACTGTCATTCATTCCAATTCCTGTATCAGTCACTTGAAAAACAAGCATAAATTTTTCGTTCTCTTCTATATGTGAATCTACTTTCAAAGTTACACTTCCTTCATGTGTAAATTTTATAGCATTACTAATTAAGTTCAATAAAATTTGTCTTAACCGATATGGGTCTCCAATCACAATGAGATCTTCCTCTAAATTGAATTCACAGTGAATGGTTAGATTTTTCTCTCTAATTAATGGCTTTGTTGTCGTTACTATATTATCTGTTAATTCTTTCAACCTAAACCCAACACACTCTAAATTTAACTTCCCAGACTGAAGTTTTGAATAGTCCAGCACATCATTAATAACATATAATAAATGATCGACAGATTTACGAACCATTTCCAACTGTTCATTTTGATTAAAAGTAAGTGGCCCTTGTGCTAATTGCTCCGTAAATCCAGCTATTGTATTCATGGGAGTTCTAATTTCATGAGTCATGTTTGCAATAAACTTCTCCTTAGTATAAGCAAAATCTTCTGCTTTCCTTTTTGCAACTTTTAAAGCTTTTCTATATTTATTGTTACTTCTTACGTAATTAATAATCACAAAAGACATTAATAGTATTAATGCCCCTGCAATCACACAAAAAGTAGCAATTTGTATGTTTGTGCTTTTCATTATTTCTCGAGCTTTATCTGTTTTTTCAGCATGTATTAATAGTTCATGTTCTTCCGTTAGAAGTAAATATTTTTTTATTTTTTGCGTTACTCCCTTATCGGCAATTATCAGTTCTAACTCTTGATTTTTCAATAAAGACTCTATTGATTTTTCCTCTTTCTTAACCTCTTCAACTTCTTTATTTATATTAGAGAAATGAATGTCTTTATTCGAGTTTTGCGCCTCAATTATTGAATCTTTATGCCGAGCAAGAGCTTCTTGTTCAGCTTTTTTCTTTTTAGATTTTCGATGAAGAAATCCAAGTAGTTTTCTTTTACCTGATTCATTAGGATTTTCAACCTTAGCAAGTTGGCCTAACTTATGAACACTATCTTTATTTTGTTTCTTGAATTTTTCTCTAATTTTCTCTAGCTTATTAACTACTTTATTTAAAGCTGCTTCTACTCGAAACTGATCTTGAAGGAAGAGTAAATCATCTAATAAATCAAACTTTATATTAATTAAAGAATCTAGAGAGTCTAGATAATACGAAGGCAAGGATGATTTTCTACTCAAATTTACGAACTCAAGTAACTCTACATCTACTTTATCTGCTGACTCATAAAAACGTTCTAAATAAATGGTATCTTTAGTCAAACTAAATGACTTAACACTATTTTCAGCATCGCCTATATAATTCAATAAAGATTTAGAAGTAACAAGAATAGAGTCTGAGTTAGCGTCATTACTAATACTTTTTACAATTGAAGAAAATTGTTGATAGGTATAGATTCCAATCACACTTACCAACCCCAATAAAATTATCATTATTACAATAATTTTATTTCTAAATGAATGTTTTTTGCTCATACTCGCCTTATTTTATCAGATTGTATTTTATAAAAAAAATGAAACTATGCTATATTAGCAGTCTTTGAGTTACTTGGTTTCTACTACTAGGTATTTACTCGTTCTCCAAAACTCTTTAGGATTTAAAATTTTCAAGTAATCTACTTTACCTTGACTCATCTCGAACTCGTATGAGGAAACAGGATGTTCGGTTAATAACTTAGCCTTTTTACTATCTACTTTAACTTTTGTCACTTTTGTTATATCTATCTTATTAAAATCACTTTGATTAAAATCTTCATCGATCGACTTAACGGCTCCTATCCCCATAATACCTCCATGCTTTTCTACTATTTCTTTTTCTTTAAGAGATTTATATGAGCCTACATTATAATATCCTGTATTTACGTTAGATTTAAGTTGAGTAATTAAGTCATTCTTTTTTTCAATTTGTAAAGCTATTGGGCTCATTCTTTTATTTAAGTCTTCTAATCTAAAACTTTTTCTGTTCAATATAGCTTTTAAATCTTCTAAACTCTCCTCCTGTTTTTCTAATCTACTTTTCGTTAATTCGGATAAGTGAAATAAATCCATGTTTGTTTTATTGCTATCACCTATACTTTCTTTCAACTCATTAACTTTTTTTCTATTGTCATCCATAATAGAATTAATCATAGAAATATTCTTTAATACCTCTTCTTTGTTTTCAATTTCACCTTCCTCGTTTATTGTTGAGCTCAATTCAATTATTTCACTTTTCTCTTTTACGATTTCCAAGTCTTTATCTATTTCGGATAAAACTCCAGCAAAAGTAAAGTCTTTAGCATTTTCAGATAAGAGCTCATTTATATTTAAGGAGTCTTTAGTTTCTTTATCTCTTTGATTACAGCTTGTTATGGCTACAGCTATTAAAATTAGTACCCATAATGGTTTCAATTGAGTTTTCATGGCTTTGTGTTTTTAATTTAATATCACAAATTAGATATTCAATACACATACCATAAATCCTTTTTTCATGTTAACTCATGCCAGCCTCATATAAAACAAGGATAGTTATTATAAAATGAGGAAAAGCAGAATTAGGAAAATTTTCAAAATGAAAAATAGTCAATCAAAATGAAAACTATTTCCTATTAAAAAAGTCTAAGGCAATTTTCACAACTTCTGTATTCCACAACATTCTGTAGTGACCGATTTTTTGCATCTTATGTAACTTAATACTTGGATTCATTTCTATTATTTCTTTAGAATTTTTAAAAGGTAGGACTTTATCAAATTCGTCATGTATGATTAGTATTTCATTATAACTAGCATTAGCTAATTTCTTTGCTATTGTATAATCTTCGACTGATTCTTTCAAAATCTCTTCTTTTGCTATTACTAACATTTTTTGGTAAGCCTTTTCTCCCATTTTGACAATATCCTTGAACTCGTTAAAGATATTTTTAACTTTATTAGGTGCGGTTAGAAATACTATTTTATCTGCTTTAAAGCTAGAGTTAGCTAAAGCCATCGTTGTTACACCAGAACCAAAAGAGTGAGAAACAACATCAAAAGCTTCTTTAGGTTTCATAAACTCTAATATCGTTTTGAAAGCTACCCCACTCTCCACCATATTAGTTCTTTCCTCATCATGATACCCATGTGCTGGGAGGCTAATTCCAATCACTCTATATTTATTCGTTTCCATCAAAGCTTTAGCAAACAACGTAAGGCTTCCAATATTAGAGTTCCAACCATGAATTAAAAAGACTAATTTACCATCTGGATTCCCTAATTCATAACACTGCAAATCTTTGTGTCCTTTAAATGGTACTTTAAATTGTTTAGATAACGTAAAGAACTCTACTTCTTTTGTTTTAACTCTTTTTATACGAACTTTACTAAAAACTTTCACCCCTTGTCTTGCCGCATAATTTGGAGCTACAGAGGATATAATTTTGAAGTAATTCTGAATTAACTTTAGTTGATTGCTCATTTGGAGTTTTGTTTTTGTTTTCTTTGTTTGTAATGGTCTTTTGAAGCGATGTATATTTTTTTACTTATAGATGCATAGACAATTCCTTCTTTATCCACAAAATCAACTGGTAAATCAACATCAATAGTTCCTTCTTTTGCAACAGCCTCTTTTATCTGTGACAATAATTCTTCTTTAATTAAAAATTGAGCATAGACAGTTTCTTTAATCGGTTTTCTAAAGCGAACATTAGCAGATTTATCCCAAACAACAAAGTCTTTACCTAAGATATTCATGAGCTGCAACATGTAAATAGGGTCTGTAGAGGCGTAAATACTACCTCCAAATACAGTACCCACAATATTTTTCGTTCTCCAACTTAAAGGAAGCTTTATCTGTATCTCTTTCCAATCATCTGACAAAAAAATAACATATGAACCCGTTCCTCTAATCGTAGGGTATCTATTGAACAAAAACCGTCTTAATTTTTGTCTGACTCCTTCATTTTTATTTGTTTTAAAATGCTTCATAATTTAAATATACCAAACGGTATAATTTTAACTAAAAAAATTTATTTCTTTAATTCATTATTAATCGTGAAATCAATATGGTCCGTCATTTCATATAAGTATTTCACATTATTACGGATAATTGCCATAAAAATTGCTCCTTCCAATTTTGAGAAGAAAAGACGCCCATACTTTATCGGATTAATATCTGGCTTCATCTCCCCGTTTTCAATTCCTGTTCTAATAACTTGCGCAATACTTTCTTCTAACTTTTGAGTAACGTAATTAACTCTTTTCAAGAGTAAAGGGTTTAAGTGATTTGCATCTATTCCAACATTTAAGATAGGACAACCTCCCAAATGAATTGTCTCCTTTGTATAATCTCTATAAAAATTATTTAGTGCTTTGAGTTTGCCTATCGATGTTTCTTGAGCATCCATCCTTTCTCTTATCATTCCTAAAACAAACCTTACGTTATAATTGAAAGCCTCTAAAGAAAGCTCTTCTTTATTCTTAAAGTTACCATAAATCGCTCCTTTAGTCAAACCAGTTGCAGTAGTTAAGTCAGAAAGACTAGTCCCAACATATCCTTTTTTATTAAAAATAGGCGCTACTGTTTTAATAATATACTTTGCTGTTATTTCTGATTTTGTTGCCAATTTGTGAATCTTTTTTACAAAGGTAACAAAATATACCAATCGGTATATTAATTAACAAAAATTAAGCTAACATGAATTGTTAGCTTAATTTTAATAACTACTTAACAAACTTCATATTATCTTTCGTTCCATTTTCATGAGCTATAACTAATTGATATACTCCATTGCTTAATTCTTCAACATTGACTGTAGAGGATATTCCAGAGTAAACTAACTTTCCATCAACTCCATAAATAAATACAACATCATTTGATAATAAACCATTAACAGTTAATATCGACTCAACCGGGTTAGGGTAAATAGAAATAACATTTGATGCATCAAAGTTAACTTTTTCAATCGCGCTATAAGTAAACTTACCATTAAAATCAGTTTGCTTTAATCGGTAATAAGAATCTCCTTTTAAAGGTCGTTTGTCAATCGCTGAATACTCAATATTCTGAGCACTATTTCCAGCTCCTAAAACCTTATCAAAAGCATTAAAATTAACTCCATCATTACTTTTCTCAATCGTAAAATAATCATTATCAATTTCTGAAGCTGTCTCCCACGATAAATCAACTACCTCCCCTTTTTCAACGGCATTAAACGAAATTAACTCGATTGGTAATGGATTATTAGCCGTTGTAGATGCAAGCGTAAAAGGGCTAAAAGAAGTTACAGCAGCAGCTGTTTCAACAAACCCATTAGATATTGTTCCCCCAAAGCTACCGTTCCCATGATCTTTCCATGTTGAACCATTCCATCTTGCTACTGTTAATTCAGACTGATTAAGAACACCACTACAACCAAAAGAACCATAAGAAGCATAAGAAGCATAAGTAAGTCTAACATTTACGGCATCAGAACTACTAGTTCTATTTAAAATCCAATGTTCACAATTAGAAACACGATGAATTGAAGGGTCTTTTGAACCATCTGTATATCCACTTAAATGAGGATCAGTTGGGAAAAACTCAGCTCTAAATTGAGCAAATGTATTTGTAGGAGCAGAAATCTGAATTGGTCTGTAAACTCCATTTTTCCCTACAGGGAAACTAAATAAATCATTTCCTGTCTTTTGAATCGGACCATCAATAAATGAGTTATTTGATGCCGAAACTATTGTAGAGTTATCACTCATTGTTAGAACATTAGTCAAAGTTGTGATAATGTTTCCAGCTATTAAATCTAATTCTGTTTGAACGGTAACAGGAGTATTTAAAGTTACTTCATTAGCCGAATTATTTACCCTTAGTCGATTAAAAATCGGTTGTTGAGGAGTAGTACCGAGGTCATTAATACTTTGTGCAACTGTACCATCCATGATAACTCTACCTGTATTATTCCCGAAATTTATTACTGAATTGGAATTAACATTTATGTTACCTGCATAAGTACTTGAAGCATCATATGTAGGTTGAATTAAACCTGTCGAAGATTTAACATAAGTTACATCTCCATTGTAATCACTTGAATTACCATCAGTCGCTCTAAAATCTCCTGTTCCAGAATTTTCGAAGGTTACATTGTCATTAAATATATTTGCTCCAAAAGAATAATCATGACCTGGTCCTGTCTTCTCTATAAATGAGATTCCATTATAAGTTGACTCCCTGGTTGTAATTCGAGGTGCAATAAAAGTTACATCCCCATCCCAAGTAGAACCATGACTCTCAAAGTCAGCGTTATTTGTCAACGTAATGGCTTGCGGAGTTGCTCCTGTTTGCGTGAAATTTCTAAACCTTAATAAACCTGCTATAAAACCTCCGCCTCCAACAGTTACAGTTTTGGAGCTTGCTAAAATACCTGTTCCTCCAGCATGACCAAAAAAAACACCATCAGCATTAAAATTAGTTAATTCAACAATAATGTTTTCATTATAAATATTATTACTAGTAATATTTCGACTACAAAAGATAAGAGAACTAGCAGCAGAACTTGAGTTCACTAGAGATAATTGACCATTAAAGGTAACCCCTCCATTGTTCCCTAAAAACACTCTTGCATTGGTAGCTGATCCAGAATTTGTAACGCTTGTAGTACCATTAATGACTACGGCTGAAGTTGCTCCATTTGCGACAAAAACTGATGATTGATCTGCAGTACCAGAAGTAGCATTTTCTATTAATAAGTTATTATCAATGGTAACATTCCCGTTGGTCCCTAGATAAACATTTTGTAACGCTGCAACACCATTGTTATATATTTCTACATTTCCAGTAATATTGATTGATCCAGTGTTGGTTTGAGTAACATATACATTAGCTGAAGGAGATACTGAAGCAAAATTATTAATTACTAGGTTTCCTCCTACTGTGTTTCCTGCCGATCTACTTGCTAAATAAATATCATTACTCCCTGTATTATTTAAAGTTAGATGGTTAGTCCAATTATCTGCATTAGTTCTACCCATGCTAAAAGATCCAGAACTACTGTTAATTAAATTACAGTTTCCAATAAAAACATTTCCTCCTATACTTAAATTATCTGTAGCCCCTGTTTTTTCAAAAGTTGAACCAGCATTAAAAGTTGAACCATCTAAGTATAGTTGAGGAGAATTAAAATTAACGGCTCCATTAAAAACTGTTCCATCTTCAAAAAACATAGTTGCATCTCCTGAAAAATATAGACTTTGAGCAGTTGCACCAATTTGAGTGAAATTTTTAAATCTTACCTCTCCGCTTGTAAAACCATCTGTTCCTACAGAAATTGTCTTCGTACTTGCCAAGGTTATATCTCCTCCCCCTAAACCAAACTTAATTTCCCCTCCACCGGTATTATTTAAAATCAAATTTTCATTTAATAAATTACCTGTGCTGTTGTGTCCTATACTCATTAGACCGGCTCCTGAATTTACACACTCAAATGTTCCATTAAAAACATCTGGAGAACCATTTCCCATTATAAAATTATTTATACCAGAATGAGTTATTTTTACAATACTATTAAATGTACAACCACCAGCACCATTTGCATTTTCAGAAGGAATATTGGAATTATTATCAACATTAACACTCCCATTAAAAACACTTCCATTAAATCTAATTCTACCAGCACCACCAGTTATGGAAGCATTAAAAACAGTCCCATCAAAGTTGACAAGACCTGTAGAGTTTAAATTTACTGAAGAAAGCCCACCATCACTAATCGTTCCAGTTGCAAAAGTAGAATTAGAAGGTCCATTTATATTAAAGTCCATTCCATTTAAATTAATAACTCCTGTGTAACCAAATACTATAATCCTGTTTATAGAAACTACCATATCAAAAGTACAATTAGCTGTTCCAGCATTATCGAATATTGCTGTCCCTGACCCTGAAGGTGCTCCTAAAACATCAGGTGTTAGATCTCCTGACGTATCAGACCAGTTCGTTGGTTCAGACCAATTTGTATTTAAAGGATCTGTACCCACCCAGTATCTAACTTGGGATAATAAAACAATAGGAAATAAGACTAAAATTATAAGTACTATATTTTTCATAGCTGACAAAGTTATGACAATAATAAAAAAATCCTATTTTATTGTCTACTTTTTGTTAACTTATTCAAATAGAGTTCATAACTCGTCTTTTAGACTTGTTTATTAGTTACAAAATAGTAGCTCTAATTACCTCATTTATTAATCTCAATCATAGATGATAATCCCAAAAAAAACAATTTTATTAATTAAAATACTTACCTCGATATTTTATACTACTTTTAGATAACAATAACCAAAGTAACATGATTTCAGTAATTCCTTTTAAAGCAGTAAGGCCATCAAGAGACAAAGCTAACTTAGTTGCCTCAAGGCCATTCTACAATTATAAAAAACATATTTTATCTGCAAAACTAGAAGGTAATCCATATACTTTTTTACACGTCATTAACCCTGAGTTTCAAACAGAGGACAAAACTAAACCTAATACAAAAGCACGTTTTGAAAAAGTAAAGTTTAAGTATGAAGAATTTAAAGCAAATAAAATCCTGATACAAGATGAAAAACCCTGTCTATATGTATACAGACAAACTACGCCTACCAACACTTACATAGGGATTATAGCTGGAGCTACCGCACAAGATTATATCGATGGCAATATAAAAGTACATGAACACACTCTAACTGAACGAGAGGAAACATTTTGCAAATATATAGATGTATGCAAATTTAATGCAGAACCAGTCTTATTAACATACAAAGACAACCCTTTAATTAATTCACTGATAGACAAATACACCAAAGAAAGGTCTGAATACGAATTTTCTACGACTGACCTAATTAAACATGACTTATGGGTTATTTCTGACAGTAAAGACATAGAATTAGTTCAATTATTATTTAAGGAAATACCTGCCGCCTATATTGCAGATGGTCATCATAGAACTGCTTCTTCTGTCCTATATGCTGCCGAAAATAAAGACATTGAAGCAACTCAATACTTTCTATCCTTTTTTATTGCTGAAAGCAGTCTTAAAATTTATGACTTCAACAGAACAGTAAAAGGGCTGAATGGGTTATCTACCAATGATTTTTTAAATGCTATAAATAAGTACTACATTTTATCTAAGCCGAGTAAGAAAAAACTTAAACCAGCTGCTTTGCACGAGTTTTCTATGTATATAGAAGGGCTATGGTACCTAATTAAAGTAAGATCAGAATTTATTGATGATTATTCACCTGTAGGATCATTAGATCCTCAGATTCTTTATAATACCATTCTCTCGAATGTGTTAGGGATAAAAGACCTTAAAAATGATAAACGAGTTCAATTCATTGATGGGACTCAAGGCATGAAAGCATTAAAAAAATCAGTAGATTCTAAAAAATCAGATGTAGCTTTTGCGGTCTTCCCTATTTCGATTGAACAATTAAAGTTAATCGCTGACACCAATAATGTTATGCCACCAAAAAGCACTTGGATAGAACCAAAGTTAAGAAGTGGACTAACAATTTATGAATTTTAAAGTTTTTTCAATACTCTACCTCCACATGACCGAATAAAGTCTTTAGCCAACAGTTCGTTTTCTTTTAAGTCTGCTGAATGTTCTACCTCTTCTGATAGCTCTTGAAAACGCTTATCAGCCTTAAGAGCAAGACTATCAACAGTTAAGGACTTAGCATTATACCCAATAAGGAAAAGACTTTCTAACTTTTTTAACCTCGATAAGGCAACGTAACCTTGACCTGCTTCAAACGTCTTTCTTAAGTCCACCTCTGCAGCTTCTAAAGTCATACCCTGAGATTTATGAACAGTAATTGCCCAAGCTAAACGTAATGGGATTTGATTGTATGATGCTAAAGACTTGTTGTTCTCATCATCTATAGACCACTTTTCAGGAGAGACACTTATTTTCTCTCCATTTGTCAACTTAACAACAGGTAAACCAACCTCATTGTATTTAATCACCTCTCCGAGTGTTCCATTAATATAACCTTTATCATAATTGTTTTTGACAAACATTATTTTAGCTCCAATTTTAAGCTGTAACTCTGAGCTTGCTAAAACAGTTTTCTTTAAAATATCAACCATTTTTTTATCTCCAGTTGTTGTAGCTTTAAAAAACCTCTTCTTTCCAGCAAGCGCTTCTAAATGCTCTTGATTGATTCGATCTACATCTACATTATGAGTAAACAACTTAGTTGGTAAATCACTAGTAATCTGATTTTTACACCCATTCAATAAAACTAAAGAATCATTACTGATTTTATTCTCTCTGATTTCATTCAACAACCCATTTAATTCGTTGTCACTTTGCCTATATTGTTTTGTTAAGTAACAAATAGACAAGCCTGCACTAACCCAAGACGGAGCCATAAAAGCAAACTTATCTTTACTTGCTTCATCTCTATTTCCGATAGGGGGTAATTGAAAAAAGTCTCCACAAAAAATAACTTGTACTTCTCCAAAAGGCTCTTGACTCTCTTTAAATGATTGCAAAACTAAATTAACTAAATCTAACTGTTTTTTATGTAGCATAGATATTTCATCTATGACTAGCACCTTTGCTTTCCCGATTTTATCTTTTAAATATTTACGAGTCTTCATTTTAGCTAAATCTCTACCTGCTAATGATTCTTTGACTCCAATCCCAGCCCAAGAGTGTATGGTTACACCTCCAATATGAGTAGAAGCTATTCCTGTTGATGCTGTAATAGCCACTGCAATTTTTCTATCTTTTAAGTATTGAATATACTGATTCAAAACATAGGTTTTCCCAGTCCCAGCAGAGCCAGTTAAAAAAACATTGGCTCCAGACTTCAATATAGATAAAGCAACTTCTTGTGTCAT
>JAGXIB010000014.1 GCA_024635865.1 Flavobacteriales bacterium | reverse complement strand
GTATGACTTCGTCTTTTTCTCTACTAAAAGAGTCTCTATTTGGACACGTTCTTTGTGAGTAAGTCTACTATTCTTTTTTCTAATCATTTGTACAAATCTATTAATTTAGATTTGTTGCGTTAAGTTCTTGAATAGAGGAATACAACCAAGGTGATCGAATTTTGATTCCCACCGAGGGCTTTATTATATAAGCATTTTTTAAAACTGTTTGATTATAATCAGACCAAATCAATCGAGTAATATTTTCCTCTAGCCAAATAAAAACAAATATGATTTTTTTTAAAATAGAGGGAAACGATGTTTTTATCCATTCTTTCTAAGATCCCTTTAAGGGAAAAGAATCACAATTTTGTGTCCTTTATATTTATGGGAAATTCTAAAATAAGTTTTTACTTATAAAATTTCCTTAGCTGAAAAAATGTAAAAATATCCAGATGAATAATTCAAAGTTAAATATATTCCATAATTTATGACATATACAATTGGCTTGAATCCTTTAATAGATCAGTGTTGTTTTCCGTCAGTTAAATCCGAGTGCATTGCTCGCAGATGATCTGTTGAACTTGGCTTTTTTTTTACCAATTTGAATATACTTATCAAACCATACGGTAAGCGCTAATTCGTAATGGTTTTTTATATGTTGTCTTTTTGTATTGCCCATAACGTATTTGTAAAACTAACAATTTGTATTTATCTAAAAAAATATCTTTGATTATTTTTTGTTAAGTATTGTTAAGTTGTTTTTTGAATTTGGAATATCACTCTCTTCTCTTCGAGCAGTTATTCTTGTTTTTTTTTTAGCCGAAAAAAGGAATATAGCAGCACAAAGTCGTAAGACTTTATTTTCTTTGAAACACTATATTAATTGTAACTTACAATTAAGCGATATTATTATTTCGACTAGCCATTGAGATAATATATTTTATGGCATATTTTTATAACTCACAAATAATAACTATGTTATGCACATAAAGAAATTTAAAAAAGTCGAAATATGATAAACACAATAGATAAAGTAAAACAGGATAAAATTGCAGATACTGATCATGAAATAATTGATCTATTAAAGCAAAGATATAGTCCAAGAACGTTTAAAAATGAAAAAATAAAAAAAGAAGATCTGCAAAAGATTTTTGAGGCTGCTAGGTGGTCGGCGAGTTCTAACAATTTACAGCCATGGCGTATTATACATGCAGAAAAAGATACGGAGGCTTATCAATCAATTTATAATTGCCTTAGCGAATTTAACCAGAAATGGGCAGATAATGCTCCTGTTTTGATGTTAACTGCTTACAAGGTAAATAATAACAAGGGAGATGAAAATTTTCATGCCCTACATGACTTAGGCTTATGTATGGGAAGTATGACCGTTCAGGCTGAACATTTGGGGGTTGGACTTCATCATATGGCAGGTGTCAATTGGAAAAAGGCGCAAGATGTTTTTGATGTTCCAGATGGATTTCATATCACTACAGCAGTGGCAGTAGGTTATTATGGTGGTGATTTGAATAAACTTTCTAAAGATCTGCAAAAACAAGAAACTGCTAATCGCGAAAGAATACCAATTAAAGAGTTTGCCTTTAAAGAAGTGTGGAGTAATAATGAAAAATAAACAAATTAATCTAAAACAATAATAGTATGAAAATAGGAATCATAGGAAGTGGAAACATAGGAGGAAATTTAGGGAAACACTGGGCCAAAGCGGGCCATAAGGTAATATTTTCTTCAAGGCACCCAGAAGAACTTAAAAGCTTGGTTGAGACAGCTGGTGAAAATGCCGAAGCTTTGAGCGTAAAGGATGCATTTGAAGTAAATGCCGATGTTTATTTATTGGCAGTGCCGTTTAAGGCGCTCGATAACTTATCAGAAAATTATAAAGGACTTTATGCGAACAAAGTTATAATAGATGCGACAAATCCTTACCCAGAGAGGGACGGAGAAATTGCACAAGAAGTTCGGGATGCCGGTTACAATGCTTCGGAATATACAGCAAAGAAATTCGCGACGGCAAATACCGTAAAAGCATTTAACACTATATATGCCGATCATTTAAGGGACCGAGCATTTCGCAAAGAAGATAAATTGACTATTCCTTATGCTGCTCAAAATAAGGAAACTAAAAAAGTGGTGAAACAGCTAATAGAAGATATCGGTTTTGATTCTCTTTATATTGGCCATCTCAGTGATACAAAGGTAATGGATCCTGATGAGGCTGTTTATGGTAAATCTCTTCCAAAAGATAAATTGAAAAGGTTGGTAGACGAAAAAAAGTCCATTCCAAACCTTAACTTAAAGAACCATAATTTTGCAAAGAACGAAAAGGACTATATAAGAATCTATGAAGAAAAGGGATATGTTTCAAGCTTTCATCTTAAAGAAGGAAAACTTCTCAATAACAAAACTAAAATAGCTTACTCACCTCAAGATATTTACATTGTTGCAGAAAATAGATATGAAGGCATGAGTAATCCATCTGATATGTCAATACTTTATGTGATTGAAACGAACAAAGATGAAAAAGGCACATTTTTGATGGGGTTCGGTCCAACCGCAGATTTGGATACTGCTGAGTTCTTCAAAAATATACCTGAAGAAAATATTTCTGATAAAGAAAATATTTATTTGAAAAACTAGAAAAGGAGTATATAAACTGAACTCTCTTTGCTGAGTATTATCATCATCTTTTATGAGGAGATAAATCAACATAGAGTAATGGTGATTCAATTCAACTAAAGGATGAAGTAGATTATAAAATAATATAATGCTCAAGTCAATTAAGGAGGTAATGATCCTAAAATATTGTTGTGAACAAGTTTCGGGTTCGGTTTTTATCTGGAAAAATCGAATAGTAAAATGAATAGATAATGAAGTAAATGAATAGGATTTAGAAATTTATTATTTTTATCTTTGCCAAGATGTTAAAGAAATGTATATGATGAAATAATTATTGTAGACAATTAAAAAAACAATCATGAGTAAGATAATTGAAATTAATTTTAATGATGATTCAAAATAAATTAGAACCGAAGAGGAATTAGTTAAAAAGGTCACTTTTGAATTAAAAAAATGAAACTGTTCATAACAATGTATAAAAATAATTGTCGAGACAGTAGTAATATCAAAGATTGTCTCCCTTTTTAACTCTCTTATAATATGACAGCAAAGTAGCAAGCTACGTATTCTTACAATTAACACTTTAATCCATTTGAAACGAACAAAAATCCATACTACTAAAAAGTTAGAAAAGTTAATAAAAAAACTTATTACGACTGATAAAAAATCCGATTCTGGAATTCTTGGAAAGTGGAATGCAACCGTATTTTATATTAACAGAAAAAAATGTTGGCTAGTCACTAACGGTTTAACTAAATACAATGTCATTCTAACTGATATAAAAGTATCAGATTTTAAAGATATTGAACAAATTTTCAAAGAAACACTTTTTGAACAACTCATTTATGACGGAATCATAATAGACTATGAAAAATTTAATTTAATTATTGGAAGTTTGGATTTTTTGCCAACAGATAATGATCGTAAAACGACTGGTTTTCAAAATACAAATTTACATACTATAGAATGGTGGAAAATTGAGTTTGGAAATATAAAAAATATGCCGATCAAAGATTTAACAAATAGGCTAAATAGAATCCCTATACATATTGGAGAGAGCAAAAAAATGGATGATTTCACTAAAGCACTATATGAAATGAAAAAAATACTGATTAAATAAAAACAGTATAACGTTTATTGCTTTCTACTGCCCTACTTGCTATAAAAGTAAATGTTGTAAGTAATTTGATGAAGTCTAAACAAGGTCTTATAATTTTTACTAAAAGTGACAACGGAACAGATGCTTTCGCAGAAATACTTGTGAAATATTTAGGAGAAAATGGACAAGGAATAATCGAGGTAGAAATGAAAAAATAAAAACTACTGCCAACAAAGTATGAAAGAATAGCGGTTTTAGTGCTAAATTGAAAGTAAGTATCTTTGTATAAAATATTTTGATAAAGCGAAAGGTAAGCACCTTATAATCCGCAACGAAGCTTAGCCTTACCGTCAAAGCCCTTTATAAATAAAAGCCAAAATAAAAAATATGGATCAAGAAATGTTAGTTAAGATTAAATCGGACTTATGGAGCTTCCTACTTCAGGTTGGACCTAAGTTTCTATATGCAATTGCCTGCCTTGTTATAGGTATCATCTTAATTAAACTGCTTAGGCGTATTTTAAAAAGGCTTTTACATAAATCAAACTTAGAGCTTTCTCTTATAAGCTTCGTTGAAAGCTTAAGCAGTTTTGTGCTTTACGCCTTATTATTTTTCGCTATTGGATCGGTTATAGGAATAGACTCCACCTCATTTCTTGCTATTTTTGGAGCAGTAGGAATAGCCATAGGTTTGGCTTTACAAGGAAGTCTATCTAACTTTGCTGGAGGTTTGTTGATTTTAGTCTTTAAGCCATTTAAGATCGGTGACCTAATTAAAGTAAATGATAAACTAGGAGAGGTTATAAAAATTGACATATTATATACTCGAATAAAGACTTTTGATGGCCGCATCATCACCATGCCTAATGGCAATGTTTCCAACAGTGATGTTGACAACCGAACCATGGAAAAATACAGGCGAATTGATTTAAAATTAAAGTTTAACTATGATGAAGACTTTGATAACTTACGAAGAATTATTGTAGAGGCTATGCTTCAAAACTCAAAAGTTGTAAAAAAGTTCGAAACTGATGTTTGGATGGATGAAATTGGTGAATATGAAGTTAAAGTCGTGGCCCGATCTTGGGTTGAATCGGTAGAATATTGGCCAATGTACTGGGAGCAATTAGAAGCAGTAAAAAAAGCACTTGACCAAGCAGGTATTGAAATTCCTTATCCAAGACGAACTGTTTTTCAGGCTCAGCAGCAATCATAATTAAGGAACACTAGCTAAAATTATAATTATTCTCCTCGAATGGAATGAAAGAAACCTTCAGTATTTCTATATTATAAGCACTTTTCTTGGTTCAAGAAAGTGTTTATCTGTTAATGAAGTAATCGTTTATTGATAAAAGTTTAATAATATTGCTTTGATTTTTAACTAAAATAAAAGCAGTTAATTTGTTTTAATAAGATAAAGAATGCAACTATTTATACACTACTTTTTACATTTAGTTTTTCCTCTTTTTATTGCATTAGTATTTTTTAGAAAAGAATGGAAAAAAATCTATCTCATCTTTATAGCTACTATGCTTGTTGATTTAGATCATTTATTAGCTTCACCAGTTTTTCAAGCAAATAGATGCAGTATTGAATTTCATTTTTTACATAGTTATTATGCTATGGTCATCTATTTTATCTTGATCTTTTTAAGAAAACCGTTTAAAATAATTGGAATTGGATTGCTTTTACACATGCTAACAGATTTCATTGACTGTCTTTTTATGTATAACAATTGTAAATCTTGTTTATCACATGCTCCAGCACATAATGCAATAGAGACTGTTTCAAATTTCCTTCAATTTTAAAAATGTCTAAGCTACTACTAGTATCATTTTAATTTAAAACTATTATACTTTCAGTTTGACAAAATCAATTACTCGTTAAAACCCAAAGTTCTACTTCTTCTGAAGAACGCCAATTTTGATCCCTTTTAGTTTTACTGGAAGCACTTTTTACTGACTTTTTAAAGCATCTTTCTAATTGAAACCTATTACCATTAACTAATTCTGTTTCTACTGGATGTTCTGATGTTACGTTTGTAATTTGGGCTAAATTTGAGAAGATAATTAGTAGTTTACCTTCAGGTAAAAGTCTTTTTTTCGCTTCTTTAAAAAAATCTGGAAATAACGTTTCATTGTAATAAATTGCGTCATCAATATTAGTCAAATCTTTTCCTCCTGGAATCCAAGGAGGATTAAACACTATCAACTCAGTCTGTTTATCCCACTTACCAAAAAGATGTCCGAAATCTAATTCTATTTTTCGAGATAATTTTGTTGTACCCATAAACTCAGATAACCCAATAATTGCATTAGGATTTATATCTGTTCCATATACCTTTTGAAAACCAGCCTGAACCATTTGTAAAGAAAGCACTCCACAACCAACTCCAACATCTATAGCTGATTTTTTTGCACCTTTATAGTACTTTAACCAATTATTAAAAAGAACTAGATGTTCAAAACGTGTAGGAAAATAGGTTCCATAATAAGGATGTATTTTATTTCGCAATACAGGTAAAGAAATACCATTCTCATACCATTGCCAAGCACTATTTAATCCTTGTATTTGAGGGAAAGTTAAAAAGAAATGATCATTTTCTGAGTATAGCTTTTTTAGCCATCCAATCTTAGGAGATTTCTTAACGCATAATTTTTGATTGATAACTTCTAACAAAATTAGGTTTGATAGCTTACGGTAAGTTGATCGATAATCTCGCTGCTCTTGAAATGATTTATTAGGGATGTTTAATTTTAAGTATTCATGTAATTCTTTAACTAGCTTAATACCGTCACTAAAAAAGACATCAATGAGTACTTCGTTTCCTTTTAGTAATTCTTGAATAGTAAGATCTATATTACTTCCTTTCGTATATGATTTTAAATTTTCCCTAATTTTTAAAGGACTTGGCTTATTTACTTTTATATTGGTAATCATCGGTAAATTTACTTTTTGATAAGGTAAGTATTACTTTTTCCCTAATACTATAATTTATGTTAAACTAAACTTTATAATCATAAAACTTACCTATTTTAAATTCTAAAGGTTCTATCTTTATGTAAAATTTTGATAGAATTAAATATAAAATAACTGAATTTAATTCTAATAAAATTGCAAAATAAATTCAGTTCTTAATTACTCTATTTCTTTTACATTCAATTAAAAATTTAAAGAAATGAAAATACTCTTTATTATACTAGGAACAGTTTTTTTAGCATTTGTTGCAGTACAAATTTACGCTATGAGCAGTCAGAAAAACATTGAAACCTATCCTTATACCATCAAGAAAAAATATGACCAATTTGAAGTTCGAACGTATGAAGCAACTTTATTTACTTCTGTGAAACTACCTACAAAAACATATAAAGAATCTTCCAGTAAAGGATTTTCAATATTAGCAGGCTATATTTTTGGAGGTAATGATAAAAATGAAAAAATAGCGATGACCTCACCAGTTAGTATGACATTGGACGACTCTATGACCATGATGTTTATGGTTCCAAGAAACTTAAAAAAAGAATCTCTTCCTAAACCAAATCAATCTCAGATTGAATTTAAAGAAGTTCCAGAAAAAACGGTCGCTGCTATTACATTTGGAGGTTGGGCTAATGACGAAAAAATCGAAGAATATAAAAATAAACTTATTGAGAATTTAGATGCAGAAGGAATTAGCTATACAAATAAATTTTACTTTTTAGGTTATAATGCTCCATTCGAAACTATTAATCGTAAGAATGAAGTTATCGTCGAATTGAGTAATGATTAGTTAAAATTTTCTTTGATCAAGTCTTCTTTAAAGAGAATTTAAATTCTATTAATCAACAGGTATTATTCTTTGATAAAAGAAACTGAATTAAACTTTGTCTTAATAAGGTATAGTCCTGAAGGTAACCCTTCTGTGCTATACGTTGATTTTAAAGCGTCCTTATTTAAAATAATTAATTTATCATTTATTATTTTACCAGAAATGTCATAAAAATTTAATTCAGAATTACTTAACTTATTGATATTTGATATCGTAATTATATTTTTAGAGGGATTAGGATAAATTGAAATTGAATTCATTTTGAGCTCTTTAACATTTACAATTTCAGGTAATTCCATAATAAACAAACCTGAATTTGTTCCCATATAAATAACGTTATTTATAGCCTTCATTTCATGAATAAAATAGTTAGCTCCTGTTGGGTAGTTTGAATTGTTTGTACCATCAAATAAACTAAAGTTAACTCCATCATAAACACTAATTCCATCAACAGAATAATTATTAAAAATAACTTGATTTTTGTAGGATGCTATTGCAGTTATATTGTTTGAGTGAATATTAGAGTTATTCGTATTTAAATGCGTCCAACTAGTACCATCAAATGATAATAGACCACCTTCACTCGGATTGTTTGAGTTACTTTCTAAAGAAAACCATACCATACCATCTTCTGTTACCGTCATTCCCGTTACGTTCCCAGCAGAGCTTGAGGGTATATTTGTAGAAGCTCCTGTAAAAGTAATTAAAGTGTTGTTATTTAATTTATAAAAGTTATCTCCACTAAGAATCCATGTGTCATTCGTTTGTTTATTAACTTCAATAAAAGGGGCGTTAAAAATAGAATTAAAAGACGTTAAGTTCCCTGTGAAATTTCCTTTATGTGTCCAGGTCCCATTTTGAACCATTGACAAACCAAAACCATTACTATAACCAATAAATGTAAGCCCATTACTATCAATAGATAAATCAGTTAAAAAATCATTTCTTAAGTCAGAATTTGAAGCTGTTAATGTATTAACAGAAGAGCCGTTGAATATATCTAAACCACTAAAGTTTGCCAACCAGTAATCTCCATTCAATGCTTTATCTAATTCTTTAGAACTACTTTTATTTCCTGAAAACCCAAAAGTAGTATAACCATTATAAGTCCAATTTGTTCCATCATAAGTTGCCAAAGCACTGTCTCCTCTTGTATAACAAACAACTTTACCATTCTCAATAATTAAATCGGTAATAGAATTACTATTAAATACAGCTCCAGATGGATCTGGTTTTACCAAAGAAAAAGATTGAGCAAAAGTAAGAGTACTTACAAAAAGAATAATTGTAGTTAGAAATAGATTTTTCATTAAATATTTTTATTAAAAAATTTAAACTGTTTTTTAAAAACCATATAAAAAGCTAACCTTTCGATTAGCTTTTTATATGATTTAATTTTTCTTTTTCGCGTCTTTCATAGGGTTCGAACCTCCACCACTTGTTCTCCAATATGGCTTCTTTTTTTGTTCAAAACGAGTTGGAATCATTTTTCTAGGATAATTATTGTTATACACTTCTGTATCGGCAGTTTCTAAATAAGGATCTAAACTAACAGAAGTAACTTTCTTTTCAAAAAAGAAAACTTTAGTAATTTTTTCATTATTCCCTTTCCAGATTTCAGCAGGTATTCTCTGCAATTCAGATGTCCCATCTTCAAACATAAATTCAATAATCACTGGCATAACTAGACCTCCTACATTAGAAAAATCTATTTGATAAAAGTTGATATCCTTCTCTATTATCTCTTTTTTTTCTTTGGCTTGATGATTTAAGTAATGTTGATAATTTTCTTCTTCTTCAGGAGTTGTTTCAAAAGGATTATAGGTAGAGTAAAAATCTCTTAACCCATTATCACGCTCAATTTCTGATACTTTTATAGCCGTTTTATTTCTTTGTTTAGAAACATCTAAGTCTTCAATTCTTTTAGCTTCATCTTCTTTCAGTTTATTCCCAATCTTAGGATTCTTTGTGTTTAATTTCATCCACTGAACATCATCGATAGAAATGTCTACATGATCAGTTGTGTAAAACCAACCTCTCCAAAACCAATCTAAATCTACGGCACTTGCATCTTCCATTGTTCTAAAGAAGTCTGCTGGTGTTGGGTGTTTTAACATCCACCTATTCGCATAAGTTTTAAATGCATGGTCAAATAGTTCTCTCCCCATTACCGTTTCTCTTAAAATATTTAAAGCCGTTGCTGGTTTTCCGTAAGCATTGTTCCCAAATTGTAAAATAGACTCGCTATTTGTCATGATTGGAGAAATGTTACTAACGTCTCCTTTCATATAATCAACAATTTTATAAGCAGGTCCTCTACTACTAGGATAGTCTCTATCCCATTCTTGTTCAGCCAAATATTGTAAAAAAGTATTTAGACCTTCATCCATCCAAGTCCATTGTCTCTCATCTGAATTAACAATCATTGGAAAGTAATTATGTCCAACTTCATGAACAATTACTGAAATCATACCATTTTTAGCTCTTTCAGAATAGGTACCATCGGCATCTGGTCTTCCTCCATTAAAACAAATCATTGGATACTCCATCCCTATCCATTTAGTATGTACTGAAATTGCAACAGGATAAGGATAATCAAATGTGTGCGCACTATAGCTTCTTAACGTATGCGCAACTACTTTTGTACTGTATTGTTCCCAAAGCGGATTTCCTTCTTTTGGATAAAATGACATCGCTAAAACGTCTTTATTCTCTTGTTTTACAATCATTGCATCCCAAATAAACTTACGTGAAGATGCCCATCCGAAATCTCTAACGTTTTTAGCTTTAAAATGCCAAGTTTTCTTCGAAGTTAACTTAGACTTCTCAGCTTTTTCTGCCTCTTTTTGTGTAACGATAAAAACAGGTTCTTTTTCTGACTTTTTTGCTTTTTCTAACCTGTTTTTTTGCTCAGTAGTCAAAACATCACTTAAGTTTTGAATTTCTCCAGTTGCTGCAACAATATGGTCAGCAGGTAAAGTAATTTTCACATCATAATCACCAAAAGGAAGTGTAAATTCTCCTCCTCCTAGAAACTGTTTATTTTGCCATCCTTCTACATCATTATAAACACACATTCTTGGGAAAAACTGTGCTATGGTGTATATATAATTGTCTTCTTCTTCAAAGTACTCATATCCAGAACGACCACCTATTGCCATTCTATCATTAATATTAAAATTCCACTTAATATCAAAACTCATAGATGCTCCAGCTTTTAATGGTGTAGCAAGGTCTATTCGCATCATGGTTTTATTAATCGTGTAATCAAGCGACTTATTATTAGATTTTACATATTCAATATTAAACCCACCCTCAAAGTCATGTTTCATTTTTTTGAAACTAATACTATTGATATCATTTGTTTCTATCTTATAAGTGTCAGAATTTGGATGACGCATATTCTGATCCAATTGTAACCACAAATAGGTTAAGTCATCAGGAGAGACATTATGATAGGTAACTTTCTCCGTTCCATTAATGTGTTGTTTAGCATCATCTAATTCAACAGACATAATATAATCTGCTCTATTTTGATAATACTCGTGCCCTGGAGCACCAGAAGCTGTACGATATACATTAGGTGTAGCTAACTCTTGCTTTAGTTGTCTAAACTTATTTTGATTTGTACTTCCTTGTGCTATCGAAAGGTTTGTTATTCCCATTAAAAGAAATAACCCTATTAATTTTAGTTCTCTATTTTGCATCTAACTTAAATGTATGTGTTGTGTGTTTATTTATAAATGTGTGACTCTGTACTTTACCATCAGCTTTTAAGTTCACAATGTTGTGTTGTTGTATAAAAGTGGGCAGCAATATATCATTTTTTATTTTAATAGTTTGAGAAACCGCTGGTAAATTAGCGACCAAATAACACCAAAAACTACCATCTGGATTGAGCTCCTCTCCTATTAATTCTAACTTAAGACTACCTCCGTTTACCCAAATCGCAAGGTGTTTAGACAAATATTTTCCAATAATTGGAAGGTCACTTTCTTTTACTTTGTCTAAATCAACCTCCTTACCTATTTCTTTTAAAATTATATGTTCTAAATCTTCCGCATCTAACTTTACCTCTATTTGTAGCTGTTTAGTTTCTTCTTTTAAATTGATGTTAGTAATACTTACAAAGTATTCATGATCAAAAGAAGATAAGAGTATAAGAGATAGTATTGAAAGTATGCTAACGACTGGTTTTAGTTTTCCCATTGTAATAGTTTTTCTGTTTCAGATTTTAAAATTGGCGCTTTAATGTTTAACTTTTCTCCTTTTAAAACGTTATTATATTTTTCTATGTAAGCCAATGCCATCACTTTAGAGTTAAAGTTGGTTTTTGCATATTCATGACATTTTTGCTTTGAGTAACTATTACTATTTTCAATAGCTCTAGCTAATTCTTTACTATTGTTTGATAAATACCCAACCTCTTCGTTAACTAACTCCGGCAAACTACCATAAGGACTTGCAAAGACAGGACAACCAAAATATAAGCTTTCAATAATTGCCAAACCAAAAGGCTCAGACCACCTAACAGGGAATATGAGTCCTTTAGAATGATTTAAAAAAGAGTTTTTTTCTATTCCCCCAACCATTCCTTCAAAAGAAATTCTTGAGCTTAGCGTAAATCGAATTCCCATTTTAAAGTTAAATCGAACCCCACCGAGAACTTTTAATTGCTCTGATTTAGTTTTAATGATGGAGTCTATAGCTCCTTTTAAATTCTTCACTTTCCAAGCAGCATTTCCTAGAAAATGAAAGTAGTTTCTATCATTATTAAAATTAGGGACCCCATAGTCTTCCCAATCTAAGCCATTATAAACAAATGAACTAGAACCATATCGTCCTGCATGATTTTTTGAAACAAAAACAGAATTTAAATCAAAAGGCTTAAAATGAGTTCGATTACCATGAACGGTAACAATATAAGGAACCTGGATATCTTTTATCTCCTCAGACTGAAAATGAAAATGAACAACATCTATATCTTTAGGGATTTGACTCAAAATAGACTTTTCTTCTTCAATTTCTAAAAGCTGTGCAAAGTCACATGTGGATCCTTTTGGAACAAGATAAGTAACTTTGTGATCTAACTTAACTAATTCCTTTCCTAGATACCATATTACTCGTTCAGTACCTCCATATTTTAACACTGGAATTTTACTATTATGAACAATAAGAATATGCATCTATATTTAAAGTCTTTTTACAAAGATAAAAAAAAAGAAGCAGTAGGTCTATAAAATTAGACTGGGCTAACTATTCTATCTATTAAAGCTATATTTATATATCTATAAATTAATTACCTTTGATAAAATCAATTATTACGACTAAAATGAATAAAATTATTTTCTTAAGTATATTTACGACTAGTATCACTTTTGGTCAACAATCTGAAAAAGCAATCTTTAAAAAAGAACCAGTAAGCTATTACCAACATACTATTGTAAAAACTTTAAATGGAAGCTTCGATACTAAAGAAGAAACTAAGCTTAAAGTTGACTATCAAAATACTAATTTTCCAACAGACCCTGAATTATATAAAACAGTTTGGTACAGCAACTTAATTTCCCAAGGAAATACAGGAACTTGCTGGTCCTTCTCAACTTCTTCTTTTATGGAAAGTGAAGTCAAGCGGATAACAGGTGAAGAAGTTGACTTATCTGAGATGTACACCGTCTATTGGGAATATGTTGAACGCATGAAATATTTTATCCAGAACAAAGGAAAAATGCATTTAGGTGAAGGAGCTGAAACAAATTCAATCCCTAAAATAATGGAATTATATGGAGCTGTTCCTTATAGCGCATACAATGGGAAAAGAAGTCATGAGTTATTTCATAATCATGAACAAATGTTCGAAAAAATTGAAGAACTTTTCAACTCCATAAAAGACAATCAGGATTGGGATGAAGAAAAGGCAGTTAATAATATTAAAATAGTTTTAAACAGATTTATCGGAGAAGTTCCAAAAGAAGTAATCATTAGTGGAAAGACAATGACTCCAAAAGAATACCTCTCTTCTTTAAAAATACAACCTTCTGACTATGTCAATTTTATGAGCTTAATGGAAGCTCCTTATTATGAAAAAGCTGTTTACGATGTTCCAGATAATTGGTGGAGAAGTGACAACTATAATAACATACCATTAGAAGATTTTATTACTTTAATTCAAGAAAGTTTAAAAAAAGGGTATAGCATAAGTATTGGAGGAGATGTTTCTGAACCAGGATTTGATAAAATAACACAAACGGCGACTATACCGAAATTCGATATAGAATCTAAATACATAAACGAAAGTTCTCGTCAGTTAAGGTTTTCAAATGGCGCAACAACAGATGACCATGCAATGCATTTAATAGGTTATTATGAAAAAGAGAATGGTGAAAATTGGTTCTTAATTAAGGATTCAGGATCTGGGTCAAGAAATGCTGGAGAACAATCTAATAAATTTGGCTATTATTTTATGAATGAAGATTACATTAAGCTAAAAATGATGTCTTTTACCGTTCATAAAGATGCTGCACAATTATTTTTAGATAAAATGAAATAATAAAGCAACTTTTATTTTATTTTACGTCAGTAAATTAACTATGAACATCATTATTAAATATACAATCATCTTATTTTTAAGTATTCCTATACTTTTATACAGTCAAGAAATATGTAATAATGGAATTGACGATGATGGAGATGGTTTAATAGACTTGAATGATGATGAGTGTGCATGTGAGGGATTCTCATCATCACAAAACATACCTTCCTTAATTCCTAACTTTTCTTTTGAAGATAACTCATGTTGTCCTGGTGGCTACTCTCAGTTAAACTGTGCTGACACTTGGTTACAAGCTTCTGGAAATACATCTGATTATTTTAATTCATGTGGTTTCAGCGACCCTTTTGGAGCTAATCCTTTTCCTCTACCAGGAGGAGGTAGTGGATATGCAGGTTTTATAGACGGTTATTCTTCTCCTACCTACAAAGAATACATTGGGG
>JAGXIB010000159.1 GCA_024635865.1 Flavobacteriales bacterium | reverse complement strand
GACAGTACCAGTCGATCCATCTAATAATAGAACGTGAACACCAGGCAAAGGACTTAGTTTATTATCGCTTTCTAATGAATAAACATAACCATTAATAACGTTGGTTTGTGCCACCAATTTATTTGTTATTCCTGCTACAAGAATAACAAAAAAGATGAAAAAAACCTTCATTACTTTCTGTATTTACAACAATGGTGAATATTGTTATAAGTTTCATCAGTAGCTTTTATAGAGTCGGTATCGTGACCCACATTTGCAATTAGCTGATGAATTTCTTTTACTGTAATTTTTTTTGGCTTGTAAACAACAGTACAGTTATGTGTGTCCTCGCTCCATTCAGAAAATTTTATTCCCTTTACATCTAGAGCGCCTTCAATTCTGTCTTTGCACATGTCGCAAATTCCATCTACGTTGAAGTTTATTTCGACAGATTTTTTGCTTTTTTCTTGGCCTATTCCTATTGTTGAAATAAGAGAGGTGAATACGATAATTATAATTTTTAGTATTTTCATTTTGATATTTTCATGCTAATTCGTTTAGCTGTTTTTAATTGATTTAGTCGAATTAAAAACAAAATATCATATGATATAGACTTGGTGAAGTGCTTGTCTATTTTCTAGCTGGAAGAGTATAGGAGGGGATCGGCCTTTCGTTTTTTTTGAAATTTGCCTATTTGATAGTGTGTTTTTAAATGGAAAACCATGAAATAGAAATCCATCTAAGATTTGGTTTGGAGTTGTTTCATTAGGCGAGAAATGGATATCTTGCCCAAGGTGAACCAAGTTAATTTGATCTGAACAACAGTGGTTTTCTTTTTGAAGTAAAGGGCAGCTTTTTTCAGACTTTGAGCAACAATTCTCAGTATTAAAAATAGAATAATCAGTTATATTAGTCTTCTCACAATGGTGTGAATTTATATGAACACCAATGGTCGTATAAATGACAGCAAAGATTAAAAATAGACTAGAAATACTCTTCATAAGCCAACTAAGATATAAAAAAGTAATTAGAAAATTTAGTTTTTAACTAAGTTTAACTTTCTCTCAATCCACTTTATTCTTATGAGCCAAGCTAACATTATTAAAGAAAGAGTAATGATTCCTATCGTTAAGTAAGGGGAAATGCTCTCCATTTTTGAAAATACAAAAGGGATTATAACTGCTATTGCAATTAATCGTATAGTGTCTACTACTCCAGAGCCTTTCTTTTGATCCATAAAGTACCCATGAGAGAAAACAGAGAATAAAATAAGTGCAATTAAAATTAAAACAAAATCTTGAAATAAGAAATTGTATGCTTGATTTACATAGGATAATGCATCAGATATAGCTACTTCGCCTTCTGGTTTAGGAACTATAATTCTAGTCAATAAAAAGAAAAACCCAAAAGTAGTTACGACACTTACTAAGGTATAGATACTTTTTTCAAGACTAAACAATTGTTTGTAAGCAATTCTTTCCCCTTTTTCATCTACCTTATATTCGTAAGGTAAGTGTTCTACATCTTCAGGAGTAAATTCTGGACCTTTTGTAAAGACACTAATTTTGTTTTTAATTCCTTTTGTTCGAGAAGCTCTAATGAAGAGATTATTCCAATAAACAAATTGAGCTTTAAAAGCATTAGAACTTTCAAATCCACTGGTTATCCCATAGTCAGGCTCTTCTTCTTCTTCCATGAAAGTTCCAAATAATTTATCCCAAATAATAAAAATATGGCCATAGTTTTTATCTAGGTACTTAGGGTTTCTAGCATGATGGACTCTATGGTGAGAAGGAGTAGTCATAAAAATTTCTAAAAACCCTAATTTTCCGACCAAGCGAGAGTGAGTAAAAAACTGGTATATACCTAGAGTGATTGCTGTAGAGGCAATCGTTAAAGGATCAAAACCTATAAAAGGCATCCAAATGAAAAATAATGATCGAGTAATGACAGCGAAAAAGGAGACTCTAAAAACAGTAGAAATATTTAACTCTTCGCTTTGGTGGTGAACGATATGTGCCGCCCATAAAAAGTTAATTTCATGACAATATCTATGATGCCAATAAGCTAAAAAGTCTGTTACAAACAAAGCCACAATCCAGGTGAGAATGCCAGGAACAATCTGCCATGGAGCCCAGTTAACATAGATGTAATTAAATACAAAGAATAACATTACTGCCCAAAACACATCAAATGAACGTTCTAACATTCCGCAGGATAAGTTCGTAAGTGAGTCTGCAAGGGTATATACTTTTTTTCCTTTTACTTTAGCAACAATAAGTTCAATAACTAAAAGCGACAGTGCTATTACCACTCCGGCAGTAAACATTATTTTTAAGACAGAAATCATTTAGGTCTAAATTTTTATACAAAAATAATGAATCTTTATAATCAAAACCTGATATAAAGCAGAATTTCTAAAGATTTAACGTTTTGTTGTAGAAAGCTTAAACGTTCCTTTAAACATGAAAAACATAAAAGTAGCCATTAAAACATGACTAATATCATGGTAATTAAACCACTTTCCAAAACTTAATTGATTATTGTAAACCAACGCAGGAACAACAGCAAAAAAGATAGTTCCAATAATAATTAAATATTCTTTTCTTTTCTTTTTATAGTAAGCATAAGCTTGAATAGGAAGGACAAATAAAATAAACGTAAGTGTAGAATTAAGTTGAGGGATCTTAAAGTTTTGATAATAAACCATTAAAGAAACTAAGATCACAAATTGAATAATAAATGCTGCTTTAAATAATTTAATAACATTAGGTTTTAAATACTTTTCTAATTCTTTAATAGACCCAAACTCTATAGAGAGAAACCCTATAGAACTCATAACCCAGCCTATTTTTTTCCAGTCAAACCCAACGTAAGCTTGAAGCCCATGACCAAAACAACCAGCACTTGCCATACTGATTGAAAAAAACAAAAAATAATATTGGTAGTTAATAAAACTTGTAGATTTATTTCCCTTGTACTTTTTATACTGAACAAATGCGTACAGGCAAACAAATGCCGTAAGCAGATCAGTTAATGTAGTCACTGGTTCTCTCCATTCAAAATTACCTATCCATAAAGTTGGATTCAAGATTGGGTTTTCGTTTTTTACCAAGCTAAACATTTTACAAAGGTATTTTTTATTCTTAAGTTTTAATAGACAAAATTTAACTTAATCGTAATATTAAAGCTGTTTTTAAGTTATACCTTTGATTTGTCTATCTTAATTTTAAATAAAATGAACATTATTAAAAAAGTATCCGTCTTTTTTTCAGTTACATTTCAACCATTATTTATGCCTTTTGTTGCAATAATGTTAATGTTATTGTTGAATGATACTTTAAATAACGTTGTCCCTGTTGAGACCAGAAAATACTTGGTAAAGATAAGCTTTATGCTTACTATTATTGTTCCAGGGTTAATGTTTTTATTGTTCTTTAAAATGGGCTGGGTTAGTGATTTAAACCTAACGCAGAGAAAAGAGCGAATAATTCCAACATTTATCGTGTTGATTTTGTTTTTTATCTTGTATTATTTGGTTAGAACTGAGGAGGGGATGTCATTAGCATTTGTCTCAATACTTCTTGGCTCAATTATGGGAATCTTAATTGCTAATATTATTACTACCTTTTGGAAAATAAGTATACATGCATTAGGGGTTTTTAGCGTTGTTGGATCTTTAGTAGCAATTTCGCTGTCTACCAAAGAGGCAATTCCTTCTGCAGCTTTTGTATTTGCTTTTATTGCTTTTGCTGTTGGAGTTAGTCGAATAATATTAAAACGACACACCCCCATGCAAGTAGTAATGGGATCTGTATTAGGCTTTTTAAGTCCTTTTTTAGCTTCTTACTTTGATTTATATATCTAAATTATTTGCTAAGGAAGTCAACGTCTGCTTCTACATTAATATTCATTAAGTAGTTTACTCCTTTTTTTATTTCCATTCCTTCAAAAATGACATGGTAAAGAACATTGGCAATAGGAGCTTTAAATCCATACTTATTTAAAGCTCTTATTAACTGGAGTGTTTTTACTCCTTCTGCAACTTCTCCAATTTCTTTAATAATCTCAGCTAAGTTTTTCCCCTGAGTTAAGAAATATCCAACTCTAAAATTCCGACTTAATTGACTATTGCAGGTAGCCATTAAGTCCCCAATTCCAGCAACTCCCAAAAATGCTTCAGGACTATAGCCAAGCGATCTTGCAATATAAATCATTTCAGTCATCCCCCTTGTTACTAACAAAGCTTTTGCATTATCGCCATAACCTAGCCCAGATGTCATCCCAGCTGCAATAGCAATATAATTTTTAAGTACTCCTGCTAACTCGATCCCTACAGTGTCATTACTCCCATAAACCATAAAGCGGTTAGATGACAATGCTTTTTTTCCCAACTCTATAACTTCATCATAGTCGCTAGCAACTACAGCAGCTGCCAATTTTTTTTCAGCAATTTCTGTCGCTAAATTTGGTCCTGCCAAACAGCCAACTCGAACAACTCCAGTTTCTTTTAAAATTAGTTCCGACATTGTATAGATCTCTTCCTTCATTAAAGATAAGTCTTTCACTAATTCTTTTTCTACATGTAGCCCTTTGGTTCCATGAATTAAGATGTGCCTTGGAGTTAGATAGTCTTTAAAAGTTTGAAGCATTAATTTAAAGTTGCTAGAAGGGACAATTGGAAAAATTAATTGACATTTATCTGCAATTTCTTTTGGCGTATTTGTTGCCGAAACATTAAGGTGAATCTCTTGTTTTTTATGTTTTCGATTAATATTGATGGCATCAACTACCTTCTGGTTTCTTGCAAAGAGTATGACCTTATTATTTTCTGCTAGTAAATTAGCGATTGCTGTTCCAAAGCTTCCTGCACCTATAACTCCTATTGTTTTATCTTCCATTACTTAAACAATTTTATCTTCTAAATTATATCCTAATGTCCTGTTGTGATAGAAATAAAGTAATTTCATATCGCTAATTAAAATTGTTCCTTTTTTAGATTTTTTTAGTACAGGTTGAGGATGGTAGGTTCCTAAAAATTTCATCCCATTATTTATAATGAATTTAGCGTCTTTATAAACTTCGTCAGAAAGTTTTAACTTATTGTTTTCCTTTAACTCTAAGAGCAGAGTTTTCATTTTTTGAACTCCTTTTTCGAATCTTAAATAATCGATCTCTAACTCTTCTTTTGGCAACCTAACCAACTCAAAGATGCTTAATTGGTTGTGCTTTTTGCTTATGATTTCAAAAGCAACAAAAGCACAGATATGACTAGTAAAAACGATATTGTTTTCTTTAAATGCAGCAGTAATCTTTTTAGCTAGATGCTGCGTGTAAACATTGTTTCTTTGAGCATTATTGGTCAATTTATTCTCTGTTATAAAATAATCTTCAATTTCAACTTTTTGTCCAATTTCATTAAAGCTCTCTCCGCTATTATCAACCTTGTTCCCAATAACATCCATTGGCTTTCCAAAAGAAATAATAATTTTTGGAGTTGCTGTAAAAAATTTATAGATGAATTTTAATATTTTAAATGAGTTTTTAAATTCGTCTTCGCTTAGGTAGTTTTCTTTTCCTTCCGCTTTTAATTGTTCATTAATTAACTTAGAAGCTTCCATTACAAAATGGTAGTTTAAAACGACCGGAACTACAAATATTTTTTCTTTAGATGGGTTAGATAAGTTTATTTGTTGAGCTTCTACTGCTGTCCCTAGCAACCCTAATTTTAACTTGTCTTCAATTGCTCCAGATCTTGACCTTGTGCCCCCAGGAAAAAACAGACTATGAACCCCTCTGGTTAACCCAACTGTAGAGTAGTTTTTAAGAAGCTTTAAGTAAACTTCATTTCTTCGTCTTCTGTCTACTTTATAAGAGCCAAGATTATTCATGAAGTTAGAAAGTAACTTAATTGTAAATAAATTTATTCCTGCACCGTAAGTCACAGCGGGTAATCCAATTCCATCTATAGCCATGCCAATAGTAGGAGAGTCTAAGTTACTAAAGTGAGTAGGAACAAAAACTAATGTACCTTGAGTAGACAGTTTTCTAATTTGATCGATTTCTCCATTTAACTGTAGTTTCTCATGTAAAGATTTTCCTGGCGTAAATAGTTTGTAAAGCTTCCCCGGAAAGGCATTTAAGAGTCTTGAAAATACTACAGGAAGTGCTTTTCGTGCAATGTTATATTTAGCTGGATCAAAATTAGCAACAATTTCATTGGCATATAAATCCATTATTTCATTCAGTTGTTGTTCTAGTCCTTTTTTCCTTTCTTGCTCATCCTCCATAGAGGTTATGGCAATAATTTCTTTTTTCTTTTGTTTCCAAAATTCTAATTCACTTGGTTTATCTGACTGCCAAGGGTTTTTCTTTAATCGAATAATTTCTTGGTAACGAATTTTTTTAATCTCGTCAAGTAAGTCTGACTCGTTTTTAAAGCGCTCTAACGTTTCTTCCTTTGTTTTAGCAATTATTTCTTTAAGGTAATCTTCTTTATCTTGACTAATTTTATAGATGGGCCACTCTTTAATGTCTTCGATTACGTAAGAAAGCTTTTTTGTGTATGTAGTAGAGTCTTTCATTAGTATAAATATAACAATCTAATTTACATTTTTTTAAAAGTAGGAATAGTATTCTTGTATAATTAGGATTGTTTAGATTTGTAACGTGCAAAAAGTTAAAAATACCGATTTAATAAAACTAAAAGCATTTGAGTTAGGCTTCTCTTTTGTTGGGGTTGCTAAAGCTGGTTTTTTAGAAGAGGAAGCGCCAAGGCTAGAAAAATGGTTAAAAATGAATGCACATGGAGAAATGGGGTACATGGCTAATCACTTTGATAAAAGATTAAACCCCAAATTACTTGTAGAAGGAACTAGAAGTGTTATTTCATTACTTTATAATTATTATTCAGAAGAACAGCAAGAAGATCCAAGTGCACCTAAAGTTTCCATCTATGCATATGGTAAAGATTACCATAACTTAGTGAAACAAAAATTAAAAGAACTATTTGATTTTATCCAAGAAGAAATAGGAGAGGTGGGAGGCCGATATTTTGTAGATTCTGCTCCAGTTTTAGAAAAAGCATGGGCTAAAAAAGCTGGACTAGGATGGGTCGGAAAAAATGCTAATCTAATTACAAAAGGGCAAGGTTCTTATTTCTTTATTGCAGAACTTTTACTCGATCTAGAATTAGATTATAATGAATCTCCAGTTAAAGATTTTTGTGGAACTTGTACTAAGTGTTTAGATGCTTGTCCAACAGGTGCAATTATAAGACCTTATGTGGTTGACGGGAGTAAATGTATTTCCTACTTCACTATTGAGTTAAAAGATGCAATTCCAGTTGAGGTAAAAGGAATGTTCGAAAATTGGATGTTTGGTTGTGATATTTGCCAAGAAGTATGTCCTTGGAACCGTTTTTCTCTTCAGCACAAGGAGCCTTGGTTTGATCCTCATCCGGATCTTCTAAAATTAACAAAGTCTGATTGGGAAGAAATAGAACAGCCTCTGTTTCAAGAAATTTTTAGAAAGTCAGCAGTTAAAAGAACAAAGTATAGTGGTTTAAAGCGGAACATCTTGTTTTTAAAGGACTAAGCATAAAAAATCCCATTTAAGAAGTTCTCAAATGGGATTTAGAATAAAGTATAAACACTACTAAAGCATGTTTAATTTTTTAGAAAGTTCGTCTTTATAAGCTTTTCCAATACTAATTTGTTTGTCTTTTATTAAGATGTAATTGTCTTCAATAGATTTTATCTTATCCACTCTAATTACAAATGAACGATGAACCCTCGTAAATTGGTCAGCTGGTAATTTAGATACTATATCCTTCATTGTACTTAAGATGGTGAATTTATCATCCTGAGTAAAAATTCGCATATAGTTTCCAAGTGCCTCAATCCATAATATATCTTCAGTATTTATTTGAACTAATTTAGAATCAGTTTTAATGAAAATAGTTTTATCTTTTGTAGTAATGTCAGCCCTATTATCTTCAAAACGCATTTTAGCTTTTTCTACCGCTTTTAAAAAACGAGGTAAAGTTATTGGCTTTTGAATAAAGTCTGTTACATCATATTCGTATGACTCTAAGGCATATTCTGTATGAGATGTTACTAAAATAATTTGGGGTAAAGGGTTTAAAGAACGAATCATTTCCATGCCATCCATTTTAGGCATTTCAATATCTAAGAAAACTAAGTCTATATGTTCTTCTTTTATTGCTTTAAATGCTTCTACGGGGTCTTCACAAGATTTGATTAATTCTATATCCGACGACTCAGCAATTAAATCTTCAATTACACTTCTTGACAAATCGTCATCATCAACTACAATCGTTCTCATATTTAAGCAATTAGATTTTGTTTAACTAAAACTAGGTCTTTCGAAGCTTGATCTAGTATTCGCTCCAATTCGTCCACAATATCACTATTTTTATCAACTTGTGCAACTACTTCTTTTAATTTTTCAATTTCAATTAGCAGTTCTTTTGCTTTGTTAATCCCCATGTAGCTGGCGTTACCCTTTATTTTGTGTGCTGTTTTTGCAGACTCGTCCCACTCCTCATTTAAATATTGTTTTTTTAATGTGGTAAAATCTTTTGAAATATTTTTTAAGAACAGGTCGATGTATTTTATAATTTTTTCTCTTTTTCCTCCTACCAAATCTGAAAGGCTGTTCAGGTCAATAAGGTCTGTTTTTAAGTTGACTTTTATTGGCTCTAAAGCTATAGCCTCATCAGCTTTTTCAACACTACTTTCGTTAGGAGAAGGTGTTATGTGTTGTTTTATCTTTTTAAAGAGTAAAGAGATGTTTATTGGTTTAGCGATATAGTCATTCATGCCAACTTTTTCACAACGTTCGTATACTCCTTCTATAACATGAGCAGTCATTGCAATAATTGGAGTGCTTTGGTTTTTATTCTGAGTGGTTCGAATTTTTTTGGTTGTTTCAAAGCCATTTAAAACAGGCATTTGTAAATCCATCATAATTACATCAAACTTATTTTCTTTACATAGGTCTATCGCTTGCATTCCGTCTTCTGCCAAAGTCACATTTACCTTGTCTTTTTCAGAGTAAACTAAATCATAAAAAATAGATCGATTAAGACTCGTATCATCTACAGCAAGAATTGAAACATTAGAAATGTGTTCTAGCTTATTTTCATTTAGAGTTTCGGCTACAGTTGTTGAACTTTTTTCAAAAGAAATTTCAAATGTAAAAGTACTTCCTTTATTGCTTTCACTTTCTATTTTGATTTCACTCCCCATCAATTCAATTAACTGTTTAGTAATGGCTAATCCTAATCCAGTTCCTCCATAGTTTCTTGAGGTGTCTATAGATGCTTGTTGGTAGCTTTCAAAAATTTTATCTAATTCTTCTTTTGTAATTCCAATCCCAGAATCTCTGATTTGAAATTTTACATCAACGGTATTGTTAATTTCTTTAATGACTGAAACCTCTATTACTACTTCTCCTTTTTTTGTAAATTTTAATGCATTGTCAACTAAGTTTAAGAGTATTTGATTCATTCGAAGAGGGTCTCCCTTTACAAATAGTGGAATTTTAGGATCTAATTTCGTTATTAACTTAACGGGTTTATTATTTGTTTTATAACTAAGGGAATCCTCTATCGAGGTTAAAATATCTTCAAGGGAAGTATCTATATACTCCAGTTGGATAGCTCCTTTTTCTAATTTAGCAAGGTCTAAAACATCGTTTACTAAAAATAGAATGTTATTAGCACTCGATTTTATTGTTTTTAAATATTTACTTTGTATTTCGCTTAATTTTGTTTTACTCAATAACTGAGTCATACCAACAACTGCATTAAGAGGTGTTCGGATTTCATGACTTGTAAAAGCAAAAAACTCTTCTTTCTCTTGTCTAGATTTGTTAGCAAGGCTTGTTGCTAACTTTAGGTCTATGTTTATTTTGTTTT
>JAGXIB010000158.1 GCA_024635865.1 Flavobacteriales bacterium | reverse complement strand
CTATGGTAACGTCCATTATATTTGTTTAAATTCTGAAGTACAGAATTCAAACTCAAGAAATTCTGTAATGGAAAATTGGTTAACTCAAGATTTAGCACAAAATACACAAGATTGGACCATAGCATATTTTCATCAAGCTCCTTATTCAAGAGGCTCTCATGACTCTGACGATGCTTGGGAAATTTTTATGAGAGGGATGCGTAAGAATATTTTGCCAATTTTAGAGGCTGGAGGGACTGATTTAGTCCTTTCTGGTCATAGTCACAATTACGAACGTTCTTATCTTATGAAAGGACACTATGGTTACAGTTCAGAAATTTTACCTTCTAACTTTTTAGATGCCGGTTCAGGAAACCCCGATAATGGAGAGGCCTATAAGAAGTATTATGGAACAAATTGTACACAAAATTATGAAGGAACAGTTTATGCCGTAGTTGGAAACTCTGGTTCTAAAACTGCACCAGGTGATGACGAAGGTTTAAATCATCCAGCAATGTATATCAGCGATGGCGAAAATGCGGTAGGATCTCTAGTTTTAGATATTCATAAAGATACGTTAACAGGAATATATAGGAGAGCTACAGGTGCTGTTATAGATAAGTTTCAGATACAAAGAATAGGTAATTGTGTGGTTACACCTAATACTATTAATGAAAACTCGAGTAATGTTGTTGTAAAAGTTTTTAGTGATTATAAAACAGGAGATTTTAGAATTCGATTTGATTTAACAGAAAGCAGTCCAGTTGCTATAAGTCTTTTTGATATGAATGGTAAGCTTATTTATACTAAAGACTTTGATCGTCTTGATTCTGGAGATCATTACCATACCATTGCTACTGGAGTTAATGGTATAGCAGAAGGAATGTATAACTTTATTATTACAACGAATAAGTCTAGAGTAAGTAAACGTGTTTTTAAACTAAAACTATAGTTTAGCGTCAGATAAAAGTAACTTACATTATTGAATAAAAAAGGGAGTAACAGTTAAGTTACTCCCTTTTTTTATTTTAATGGCCATGGCAGTGAACTTCGTAAGTTGTTCCATCTGACTCCTTAAAACCGTCTTTCTCAAGGTTTTCTAATTCTTCGTCACATTTTTCACCCAATTCAATTTCGGTTTCAACACCGTTGACCATTTTTTCATAATGACATTCGTGACATTCATTTTTCTTGCATGCTCCCAATAATAAGAGTCCAATTCCAACAATTAAGATTTTCGTGTTCATAGTGTTTATATTTATTTTATATTTATTTTTAACCCGAAATAAAAATTTCTTCCAGGATTAGGTATTTGTAGTTCTTTTAATTGTGATAGATGATTTATGTAGTTGGTATTCAAAAGATTACGCACTCCTAGACTTAATGATGTTTTCCACTTAAAGTCTAATTTAAAATTACAACCGATGTTTACAATGTGATAATCTATACTATAAGTTTCGTTTAAATTTAATTTGTTTTGAGGTAAATAATAAAGGTGTTGCAAGCTTATGTTATCTAGCTTAAACTTCTTTTTTGAATTGCCTTCTAATTTTAAAAGGGTGTTTATTTTCGGTTGTGGAATTAATGGTAAATATGAGTCGGAATTGAAACGACCTTCAGTATAAGAAAAACTAGTTTCTAAATGGAGGTGATGAGCAAAATGAGGATGGTAATGTATCCCAAACTCACCCCCAAATAACATTGCGTTATTAGCCTGCTCATATTGAAATACTTTTTTGTTTTCTATAAAGCTATCCGTAGGACTAATAAAAATATAATTATTTATTTGATTAAAATAGGGGTTAATGATTACAGAAAGGTGCTCTTTCTGTATCTCCCAACTAAGGTCTATTTGATTTGCTTGTTCTGATTCCAGAGTGCTATTTCCAACTTCATACCTAATTGCTCCATGGTGTATCCCATTAGCATATAATTCAGACGAGTTTGGTGCTCTATATCCGCTAGATAGATTGGCTCTGAATAAAGTTGACTTAAACTTTTTAGAGACTCCTAAAGAGTAGTTAACAACATTAAAAGATTTACTCGTACCGTTTTCTGTTCCTTTAAACTCTTCTTTTAAACTCAAAGACTTATGATCATATCTAATCCCAAATTGTGTTTCCCATGCTTTTATTGGTTTATTTAATAAAATAAAAAGCCCATTATCAATTGTCTCTGCAGATGGAATAATCTGTTCACTGGCTTCTAGATTTTTATTACGCTGAAATAAACCCTGTGCACCAATTACTATTGACGAATTCCCCAGTGATTTATTAAACTGAATGTTATAGTTCGTTGTGTTTAGGAGCATGTTAATTGCTGCGAAAGTAACTTTCTCATCAAACTCTCTTAAATGGTTACTTACTTGCCCCAATTTAATTGTCAATGTTGAATTATCTAAGTAAAATTTATTATTGATCAATAAATAGTGATTATTGATTAGTTGAGCAGGAATAGAATTTTCACGAACTTGTGTAGCAGTTAAATAATCATTTATGTTAGCATTTTCTTCATGACTATGTCCAGGAATTCCGATTCTGCTATTTAGGTAGTTATATCGAATAGAAAGATTATAGTTTTTGAACTCATACCCAATTGCACTTTTAAAATTATAATCTTTAAACCTAGAACTCTTAACAAACGTTCCATTAGGGAGCTGGTAATCTGCTTGAGAGCTTTGGCTTCCCATTAAATTAACTCTTAACTTTTTCATTGAAAACTGCGTTCCAACTTCATTATTAATACCAAGGTTATTTGTCTCAAATGAACTTTTTACATAGCTTTCTGTTTTAGTACTAAAATCTAAATCACTGAAATAAATAATGCCACCTAAGGCATCAGAGCCATAGAGTAGGGAAGCTGGACCCTTAATAATTTCCACTCCTTTAATTCCTATACTAGTAATTCCAGTTCCGTGATCTCCTCCCCATTGTTGATTTTCAATTCTCAGTCCGTTTAATAAGGTAACGATTCTACTTCCAGAAAGTCCACGAATAGTTGGCTTACTAATTCCTGCTCCATTACTAGAGATATCCACACCAGGGATATTAGCTATTTGTTCAATAACATTGTTTGAAGGGATATAGCTTATTTCTTTCATACTTCTGCTGGCCACATTTGTTATGTGTTGTTTTTGCATCTTTCCTTTTGGGATAGAAACTAAAACTTCACTCAGGTGATAGTGTAACTTTTCGAGTACTATAATTGATTTTTGTTGATTCAGAATAAGTGACTTACTTTCATAACCCAGTGCATTTACTTCAATTTTTACTGGGAGTTGAATAGGGGATTTTAATTTAAATGCTCCTAAAGAGTCTGTTTTAGCGATAAGATTTAAATCTGTAAAGTAGATACTAGCATTCTTAATTCCTACTCCAGACTCATTTTTGACTATACCATCAATACTTTGTTGCGTATAACCACTAATAGTAGTTATTAATAAAAAGGTATGTAGTAGTAATTTCTTCAAAATGTAATTATATTTGTAACATTGTTGCAAATATAATTATTAAATGCAACATTGTTACATTTACATGAAAAAATTATTAAAAAATAAAAAGATTAGAGAAACTTCGTTTCGATTAGAGGTTCTAAAAGTTCTTTCAGAGAATGAGAATCCTATTTCTATGGATTATTTAGAACAGAGTTTACCTAAGTTTGATCGAATAACCTTATACAGGACGATTAAGACATTTTTGGACAAAGGACTAATTCATGAAGTGTTGATTGCTGGAGAGTCTAAGAAAATTGCATTATGCTCGGTCGAGTGCAATGAGGAGAATCATATACATCATTTAGAACATGTTCATTTTTTTTGTGAAAACTGTAAAGAAACATTTTGTTTAGAGATAGAAAAAGTTCCAACGATTATTATACCAAACCACTCGATAAATTCGTTTGAAATACAAGCGAAAGGAATTTGTCAAAATTGTAAATAGTTCATATTATTAAATCAGATGTCAGAAACCTTAATATATTTGTAATCATTAATGCGAATTAAATTAATAACCATATTATTACTATCATTTGTCTCTTACACAAGTTGGTCACAACTTCTAAAAGATAAAAGTAAACCTATTTTAAATAGAGGGACAGAAGAGTTTTTAAAGGATTATTTATCCATAAAATATCCTTCGAAAAATTTTACTGACTTTATTTATGTAGGGGTCAAGCGACAAGAATTATATTTATTTAGAGGTGGTAAACTACTTAAGGTTTACCGCGTTTCTACATCTAAACATGGGGCAGGTTCTGTTGAGGGAAGTGAAATGACTCCAGTAGGTCTTCATAAAGTACATGGAAAGTACGGAGAGAATGTTCCTGAAAATGGAATATTAAGGCATAAAAAATTTACAGGAGAAATTGCAACCATAGAGCCTCGAGCAATTCCAATTGACCAAGATATTATAACAACAAGAATTATCACGATTGAAGGTCTAGAGAGAGGAGTAAACAAAGGAGGTAAATTGGATTCATACGATAGAAGGATATATATACACGGAACAGCGGAGGAGGGGTTAATAGGAAAACCAGCATCTCATGGGTGTGTTAGGTTAAAGAATAAAGACGTAATGGATTTATTCGATTTACTTTCGAAAGAGATGTACGTTGTCATCTTAAACAACTAACTTATTAACAAAAACAGTTAAGAGGTGTTAATTTATGAGACAATTTTGACTTTATTAAAGCTATGTTGTACATTTGCGTCAATTAATTAAAAGTATAAAAATCATAAGAATGACAAATACAGAAAAATTACCTTACAAAGTTAAAGATATAAGTCTTGCTGAATGGGGGAGAAAAGAGATTAGATTAGCAGAGGCTGAAATGCCTGGTTTAATGGCTTTAAGAGAAGAGTTTGGAGCATCTAAACCTCTAAAAGGGGCTAGAATTGCTGGATGTTTACACATGACTATTCAAACAGCTGTTTTAATTGAAACATTAACTGCATTAGGAGCCGAAGTAACTTGGTCTTCTTGTAATATATTTTCTACTCAGGATCAAGCTGCTGCTGCAATTGCTGCAACAGGAGTTCCTGTTTATGCTTGGAAAGGTTTAACTGAAGAAGAGTTTAACTGGTGTATTGAACAAACTATTTTTGGTTTTGAAGGTGGTAAGCCATTGAATATGATCTTAGATGATGGTGGAGATTTAACAAACATGGTGTTTGATGAATACCCAGAGTTATGTAAAGATATTAAAGGTTTATCTGAAGAGACTACAACTGGTGTTCACAGATTATACGAGAGACTTAAGAAAGGTACTTTAGTAATGCCAGCGATCAACGTAAATGATTCTGTTACTAAGTCTAAATTTGATAACAAATACGGATGTAAAGAATCTTTAGTCGATTCTATTAGAAGAGCTACAGATGTTATGATGGCAGGTAAAGTTGCTGTTGTTGCTGGTTATGGTGATGTTGGTAAAGGTTCTGCTGCTTCTTTAGCAGGTGCTGGAGCAAGAGTTATTGTTACTGAGGTTGATCCTATTTGTGCTTTACAAGCTGCAATGGATGGTTTTGCTGTTAAGAAAATGGAAACTGTTGTTGGTGATGCTGATATAGTTGTTACCACTACAGGAAACAAAGACATCATTGTTGGGAAACATTTCGAAGCAATGAAAGATAAAGTTATTGTATGTAACATTGGGCATTTTGATAACGAGATTGATGTTGCTTGGTTAGATAATAACCATGGTTCAAGTAAAATTACTGTAAAGCCACAAGTTGATATTTACAATGTAAATGGGAAAGACATTATATTATTAGCTGAGGGACGTTTAGTAAACTTAGGTTGTGCTACAGGTCATCCATCTTTTGTAATGAGTAATTCATTTGCAAATCAAACATTAGCTCAATTAGAGTTATGGGAAAATTCTGCTAACTACAAGAATGAAGTTTATATGTTACCAAAACATTTAGATGAAAAAGTAGCAAAATTACACTTAGCTAAAATTGGTGTTGAATTAGAAGAACTTTCTAAAGACCAAGCTGATTATATCGGTGTAAATGTTGAAGGTCCATACAAACCAGAACATTATAGATATTAAGAGTTAAATCTCTTAGGTATAAAAAATCCCATTAAGAATTTCTTAATGGGATTTTTTTATTGTTTAATATTGAGTGTCTATTTATTTAAAATTGCAGCAATACCTGGTAGCTGTTTTCCTTCTATGTATTCTAGCATGGCCCCACCTCCAGTGCTCACATGACTTACTTTCTCTCCTAAATTGAATTTATTAATTGCTGCAACACTGTCACCTCCACCAACTAAAGAGAAGGCTCCTTTTTCTGTAGCTTCAGCAATAGTTAATGCAATGGTTACGGTACCTTTTTGAAAAGCTTCCATTTCAAAAACACCCATCGGGCCATTCCATAAAATTAATTTAGAATTCAATATTGTTGCTGCAAATAATTCACAAGATTTTTCTCCAATATCTAATCCCATCCAACCTTCTGGTATTTCATTTATTGGAACAACTTGTGTATTTGCTTCATTATTAAAATCATCAGCGATTATCGTATCTATTGGCAACAATAAATTGACGTCATTCTTTTTTGCTTTTTCAATGATTTTTAAAGCTAGTTCTAAATAATCATTTTCGACTAAAGAGTTACCAATTTTACCTCCTTGAGCTTTTACAAACGTATAAGCCATACCACCTCCAATAATTAAATTATCAACGGTATCTAATAAACGTTCAATAATAGTGATTTTTGAAGAAACTTTAGCTCCTCCAACAATAGCCGTTAATGGCTTTTCTTTACTGTTTAATACTTTGTCTACACTTATTATTTCTTTTTCTATTAAGTAACCGAAACATTTATTAGTAGGGTAGAACTGTGCTATAACAGCTGTTGAAGCATGAGCTCTATGTGCAGTTCCAAAGGCATCATTAATATAGAAATCGGCTAATTCACTTAATTGCTTAGCAAAATCTTTGTCTCCAGCTTTCTCTTCTTCGTAAAAACGAAGGTTTTCTAATAGGATAACACTTCCTTTTTCACTTTCTTCAATAACCGATTTTACTTCGTCTCCTATACAGTCGTAAACAAAATTAATCGACTCTCCTAAATTTTCTTCAACAGTAGATACAATATGACTTAAAGAATACTTTTCTTCTCTTCCTTTAGGTCTGCCTAAATGAGACATTAAAATAACGGTACCTCCATCTTTAATTACTTTTTTAATGGTAGGAATAGCTGCTTTAATTCTAGTATCATCAGTTACATTAAATTCTGCATCTAATGGAACATTAAAATCTACTCTAATGATTACTTTTTTGTTGTCGAAGTTTATATGGTCTATTTGCATGGTGCAAAGTTATAAAAGAATTTGATTTTAAAACTACAACATTATACCAACTCCAAATTTCAGGCAAAATATATTGTCCCAAAGTAAGTTTTTAGATAAATTATAATTATAATTATTTTTAAACTGAGTAATATAAGTTTCCTCTGATTTTTTAATTCCCTTGTTGTATAACAAGTAGAAATTTGATTCTATTCCATATATTAAAAAGACGTCATTTGCTAGTATAGTTTTATTACCAAAGCCAAAATTTAATTTAAAATAATTGACACTATGATCTAAATTAATATCTTCTATTGTAGAAGTTTCTGTATAAGGGTTATAGGTAGAAGTATTAGTCATCAAAGTTCCTCTAGTAGGTTTAGATTTAACTTTAGAAAAGCCAAATCCTAGTAAAAAATACTTTCCGACAGGAGCAATAAAGCTTTTTTTGTAAAATTTAAAATTAAGATCAAACTCGGTTGATTGATATTTTATATTATCATTAAAGAAAAGTGCAATTCTATAAGTCTGATAATCATTATCATGATACATAAAGTTTCCATATATCTTGTTAAATCGAAGGGATATATCCGTTTTTTTAGAAATCGAATAGTTAAGTGCTAAAGATGATTTAAAAGTAAATCTTAAGTAATTAGGGTTGCTAACATCTTCATTTACCAATCGATATTCAGTTATTTCCTTTGTTTCATAAGTATTAGTATTATAGTTGTAAATGTTATCAAAATACTTCACTTTGTTATAATTCTCTCTTGAAGAATTACCTAAAGTAAAATTAGTTATGTTAGGTAATAAGTTAATATCACCTTCTAATGAAAGTCTTTTCCCTAAATAACCTGGAGTTTGGGAATGAATAAAAGAACAAGTTAGAATAAATATATATAATAGGTTTTTCATATTATTTTTTTATCTGGATTAGCATGTCATACATAGCTGAATTAATTACCCCTCTACTTGATTTAACTTTTAATACCTTAACGTTTTCTAATGTTTTCTGATCTTTATCTACATTATAAAATAGATTATAATAATAGGTGTAATTTATTGGAGTTACTGCATAATAAATTCCATAAGGAAGTAGTGGATAAAATAAGATTGTATATGTTAACACTCCTCCAATGTTTTTTCTTTTTTCTTTATATTGTAAAACCCCAGTATATAAAAAGGTGTCTGTATTATACTCTTGTTTTAAATACTTAACATTTTCTGATTCTGATGTGATAATGTTCCAATCATTTTTTCGTGCACTATGCATCATTTTTTCGCCAACCCAATCATTTAACTTAGCTAGATCATTATATTTATTAGCATCATTTGTGTTGAATATTTTTGGAGATAATATTTCATACTCAATGCCTGCTTTACTGGCTACAATATCTACCTGTTGATAAAAATCATATTTTTTCTTTTCTGCATTTTCTAGTTTTTCTCCTTTTCGTTCATCAACTACAAAGTAATCGGGATCAACGAAGACAACTTTGTTTGTTTTAATTCCTGAGTTTTTGTAAATGTTTTTATTCTGTTTTTTTAATGCTTTTTTCTTGGCTTTCTTTTTTTTATAATAGCTCATGCCTTCATAAGGATCCCTATCATCTTCGTCTTTTTTACTTTTAGCATTGGTGAACCACGCTTCAATTTCTTCATTGTTTGAAGTGTAATAAAGATATTCGTGATGAAATAATTTAGATAAATCATAATCGCTATCTATTGTTTTTTCATTATTTTCCTGTTCTTTTTTTATTGCTCTTAATTTTGCATACTTGCTATTGTTTTCCGTTTCAATATTTTGATTTTCAATAACAGAGTCTTTTATAGTAGTTACAATAGATGCGGTAGAGTCAATTCTTTTTAATTCATAATATTCTTTAAATTCAAAGCCATTGTTGACTAAATCATCAATTAAATTTTTCATTAACTCTTTACTACTTTGATCATTGTTATTCGCTAAATAATATTCATTTATTTTTTCTATAGTTAGAGATGCTACTTGTTCATTAGTTAGTCCTTCAAAGAAATAATAAGCAGCGCTAATTTCACCTTCATATTCATCATAATCCTCCGTTATTTTATAATATTTATCCTGAATTTTATATTTAGAGATGCCATATAAAGCTTTTAAAATGTTTTTATTTAAAAAATCACTTTCTGGATAATCTTTTAATAAAATTTGACCATTATAAATAGCTTTAACGTAAGCTGCATCTTTATTATTTAATCTTACACTTTCAAAACGACAAATAGTTCTTACTTTATTAAATAAATCTTTAGGTTGTAAATATTTTCCTCCTTCTTTTTCATTATTAATTAGTTTTATAATTTGTTCTCTTCTTTTTTTTATGTTAGGATGAGTACTTTTAGAATCGTCATAATCATCTTCAAAAAGAATTGGAAGAATTGTATCTAATTGATACGCATCTGGAATCTTTACTTTATCCGTTTCAAAATAGGCGTAAGAAAAGGGGATTTCATTAAAAGGTAAATAGGAGAACTGAAGTACATCAAAAACAGATAGCGCTTCTTGAATAGAATAACCGGCATCTCTTAATCGATAAAAACCAACAGAGTCAGCTTCAAATTCTAATGTTTTAGAGTAGTTACTTAATTTGATAATGTTATTGTCATAATCACTGTACTTATAGTTTCCTTTACTACTGGCTATTTTTGATGACTCAATAAACGTATTAATAACATGTTTTTTAGTGTAATGTGTTATTTCATGTGCTAGAACTTGGGCGAGTTGAGCTTCATTTTCCAATTGGGCAATTAATCCAAGGGTAACGAAGATCATTCCTTGGTTGGTGCAAAAGGCATTGGTAACATTTGATTTTAAGCAATAAAATCTTAATTCATTACGTAGTTTAGGCTCATTCTCTAGTAGTTTATCTGCGACGTTATTTACATATTCAGAAACAGGGTCTCCAAAAAGGACACGACCACTCATTAGCAATTCATCTACCATGTAGTTTGATTTCAATAAAAAACTCTCTTTATTTTTTTTATCGATGTGACTATCAGTTGATAACGTATTTACCTCTATTTCTTTAGCAGCTTTGTCACTAGTTTTGTCAGTAAAATCAGTAGGTAAGGGGCCAGAACAAATTAATGGTTGATAATTGTTAAAGTCTTGGGGTTTAATGGAAGTAATTATTCCTATTAATAATAGAATTATGAATATAGATTTCATTAATTAAAGATTTGAGTATGAATATAATTTTTTTTATAAATTATTCTTAAATAATTTTGATAGAGAAAAACCTCCTCCAAAATTTAAATAAGTGCGTCCTAATGTTCCTGATTTTGGACCTGGTAAAACACCTAATTCAGCAAAATAATTACCTCCAAAACCTCTGGGACTCATTAAGTGTACTCCAATATTAAACCCTATTTTACTTACAGGTGTTATATCTTGTAATTGAAACCTATAATACCCCACAGGTTGATGTGGATTATTGTCTGTAAACAAGGGAGCAATAACATCATCTATTTCGTGGTTTAATAAAAATGAAAGTCTACCATAAAATCTAATATAGTAGCTAGAAGAATGTTCTCCATATTTTTCAGAATCAACTAGAACAAAATAAGTTTTGGTTTGGCTTGCTCCAATATTTAAAACTGAGTAGTTATAATATGTTGACATAAATTCATAACCAAATTCATCACCTAGATTAACTGTTCCATTATAATCTGAGGGTAATGTAGGCTTCCCAATTATTTTACTAGCTTTGGATGTAAAGCTCATGTTTCCAGTATTAAGTGACGCCTCTACACCATAACTTTTCTTTATAGTAGTTGGTACATTTACATAATAATAGGTGTTTGACTGTTTAAAAAGTATAACTCTAACCTCTTTTTTAGATTCTTTAGCTAAAACTTCAACTCCAGCAGTAGTTTCAAAATTGGTATAATCCCTAGATTGTTCATAAACTGAATAGATAGGAGAACTCTTTTCTGATCCAAGATCATAGATTAATGCTTCTCCTATAAAGCCTTTAGCACCTCCATAGACTTTTCCAATTTTAGCGAATGCTTCTCCTCCAAATTTTATAGGCGAGTTAAACCGATCTACTTGCAAAGAAAGAAAATGAATTCCTAATCCTATAAAACTGATATTTGGATTGTCAATTTCTTTGGTATAAAGTGTTTCTTCTTTACCTTCTTTTTGACCAAAAGTTACTGCTGTTAATAATATAAAAACAGTATTTAATAAGTATTTCATGATAAAATTATTTAGGGCACCAATAAGTGAATACTTATAGGGTAGTTGTTACTAGAATATTTAGAATCGCAAATATAAATTTCATATTGTCCAGAGTCTGATGAATTAATAAACCCTAAACCAGAATTAGTATAAGTATCAAAAACTAAATAATTGTAAACAGGATTAAATAATTGTAAATTCATTTCTTGCTCTTGTAAACTCCACCCGTTAATAATCTGAAATGGCTCTAATTTAGAGTAGTCAGGTTTAAATCTAATTTCGCATGGCATTGAACCTGCGTTAAAGGATACTTCAATAGTTCCTCCAGGTAATTGAGTTTGAGTAATATTAGTTATTAACCTTTCATTATTGTTAACCAAAGCTCTATTCAGCTCTAAATTACATGTAGGTGTTGCTTCAGAGCATAGGGAACAACTTCCACCGCAATCGATATCAATTTCATCCTCGTCCTTTTCAAGATTGTAACAGTGAGAGGGAAAACTATCAAAAGGAATTAGGTATTCTGTTTCGCTAACCAGCTTTCTCTCATTGTCTTTTTTACAAAAAGACAATGAGAGAATAATAAAGGGTAATAAATAGTATTTTTTCATAGTCTATATTTTTTTGCAAAACTAATTAATATTATTAATGAGCAAAACTTTACTAGACCTTTTTATTTAACGGTTAAGTTTAAATTATTTTTGAATTCTTTTATTCTTAATACCTGCCAATACTATTATTATTAAAATAACTCCTATAG
>JAGXIB010000157.1 GCA_024635865.1 Flavobacteriales bacterium | reverse complement strand
CAAATAAAAAAAGAGCTTAACCTACTTCCCAAAGAGGAGTTAATTTCTATTTGTCTTGATTTAGGAAAGTATAAAAAAGAGAATAAAGAATTGATGTCTTATTTACTTTTTGAAAAATCGAATGAAGCAAACTATGTTGCTGAATTAAAATTAGAAATCGAAAAAGAGTTTAAGCTGATTAATATCAGCAGTTATTATTTCATAAAGAAAAGTGTTAGAAAAATTCTAAGAATAGTAAAAAAGCACATTAAGTATTCTAAGAAAAAAGAAACTGAAGTTGAATTATTGATTCACTTTTGCGAACAACTTAATAAATTAAAACCCTCTAGAAAAAACAATGTGACACTATCTAACTTATTTGAGCGACAAATTATTTTACTTGAAAAAGCAAAAAATACTTTACACGAAGATTTACAATATGACTTTGAGGACAGAATTCAAGCATTAAAAAGCCATTAAAGCCCTCTTACCCATTCTGGTCTTAAATTTGACTTATGTTTTAATGCTTCGTCTATTTGTGATAAAAACTTTTCTTTATCTCTTCCTAAGTTCCCTTTCAAAACTAAGTAATTAGAGGCATGATCGCTCCTAAATATAGTTTCTTTTAAATCCAAATGTTCCATAAACAACTTAAGTTCTTCTATTAGATCATTCGTCTCCATTTCAATATAATCTCCTTTAAATTCTTCTTTGAATTTTTCTATCCCGTACGGAAAACTTAAGACTAAAGTAGAAGCAAATTCAGGCTGAATTCTATTTAATAACTCAGCAGATTTAATGGCATGCTGACGACTATACTTCTTCCCTCCTAACCCAGTTAAAACCATTGCAGAAGCTTTTATACCAGCCTCTTTTAACTTTAGCATAGCTTTTTCAGAACTACTAAACGTCTCTCCTTTAGTAACCAACGATAAGACTTCATCATCTCCAGACTCAATTCCCACATAGAGCATACCTATACCGCCAGTTTTAATTTGCTTTAACTCTTCTATACTTTTTTTATTAATATTTACTGGTAAAGCATAGGCTGATATTCTTTTAACGGAAGGCAATTGTTTATTTACCTCACTACAAATTTCGATTAACCTTTTTGGGGATAAAACAAAAGCATCTCCATCTGCTAAAAATACTTTTTGCACTGGAATATTTAAATTTGAAACACCCTGAATCTCTTTTTTTATGGCTTCAAAACTTCTAACTGTAAATTTCTTAGTCTTATACATTTCGCAAAAAGCACACTCATTATTACTACAACCTAAGGTTACTTGTAGGATTAAAGATTTAGCTTCACTCGGTGGACGAAACAAGGGCTGATTATACTCTATCGGTAAATACATAATGTAAAACTAAAGATTTAATAATACATTTAATATTAATTAGAGTTAATTAATGAATTGTCCCCCTTTCTATTGTTAGAATAAAAACAATTATTGTAGATTTATCTTATTATTATAATCTATGACTCAATACTTAAGACCAAAAAAGAACTATTCGATACCAAATGAAAAAGTTGGAGAGGTGATTCATAAGATTGTAAAGTGGTATTTCCATCCTGAGTATATTGGGTTGGAAAACTTAGATCAAGATAAACCTGGGGTTTATGTTTCTAATCATACTTTACTTGGACTTACAGATGGGCCTTTATACATGCCTACATTATTACATAAGAAAGCTATTTACTTAAGACCCTTAGTAGATAAAATGCAACGTCATATTCCAATATGGAGAAAGTTAATGACTGACTTTGGTGGTGTAATAGCTACTAAAAAAAATTGTAAAAAGTTAATTGATCAAAAACAGCATATTTTAGTTTTTCCTGGCGGAACAAATGAAGCTTTTAAAAATGAAGGGGAAGAATATCAACTAATTTGGAAAGAACGCTATGGTTTTGTTAAAATGGCTATTGAAAATGGTTATCCAATTATTCCTATAGCAGGACTTGGAGGAGATGATTTATATGATATCGTTTTAGATAAGCATGACATCATGGATTCATTTATTGGTAAATTCTTAAAAGATACAGGGATTGCTGATAAATATTTAAAAGGTGGAGAAAACATTCCTCCTATCGTTTCTGGTTTAGGAGGAACATTTTTACCTAAGCCTAAAAAAATATATTATCATTTTGGAAAGCATATTAATACTAAAGAGTATGAAGGTGAAGCCTCAGATGAAATACTAGAGAAAGTTAGAATAGAAGTTGAACTAGCCATATACAAAGGGATGTTAGAAATGATAGAATATAGGCAAAAACATGGTTATCAATCCAATAGTCTAATAAGAAACATATTAAATAATTTTAAATTATAATTCTTAGAAAAAATGAAATATTTATTTTTTATCTTTTTAATACTGCCATTTTTAGCGCAATCACAAAACAAAGAAATAGACTCTTTACTTGTTATTGCTAGAAACGAAAGTATTAACGATTCTTTAAGAATGAATGCATATGTTGACATTTCAAAGATTTGCTTGAGCGAAAAAGAGTTTACATTTCTAAAAACAATTTATTCTGAAGCTTTTTTAATAGCTGAACAAAGCAATAATAATAATTACTATGCAGCAGCTATAAATTTTTTAGGCATCTACTATTTAGTTTCTACTGAAGTGAATTATGATTCTGCAGAACTAAAACTCTCACAAGCCTTAGATTATTTAAAATCTGAAAAAAGCTCTCGTTTAAAAGGACTACTTTATAATAATCTATCTGCGGTAAAGAGTGTACAGTCTGAATTAGAAAAAGCTAAGTACTTTGCCGAAAAAGAAGCTGAAATAGGAAAAGAACTAAATGATTTAGATTTACAAAACAGAGCTTTACAACTATTATCAGGCTATTACCAATCTATTGGGAATTATTCTGAAATGTTGATCAAAAACAATGAAGCGCTTAAATTAGCTAGAAAAAGTAATGATAGTGCAAGAATTGTAATGTCTATGATTCAAATAGGACAATCATATGGGTTATTAAATCAAACAGACAATGCCATTGAAATCTTTGAATCTATCTTAAAAGACTATGAATCAAAAATTAATAAGATGTATAAACAAATTATACATACTGAATTAGGATTAAGATATAAAGAAAAAAAGCAATATATAAAAGCGCTTGAAAATTATTATGAAGGATTTGACAACATTAAGAATGAAAGTTATTATGGAACTCTTAACCGAATAGCAAGTACTTATATTGAGTTAATTAAAGCTGGTGTTCCAGATAAAGAAATTCCAAGGCTTATAGAAGCAAATGAACCGAAGTTAACAAATAAAGTTCCAATAGCAGAACTTACTTATACTTATATAACCGAGAGTATTGATGGTTACAACCAATTAGGAGGAGAAGATCAAATCATTAAACCCCTGAATACATTAGCAAAGTTTTACCTTTTAAAGTCTGATTACCAGAGTGCTATTACTAGTTACAAAAAAGCTTGGAAGGTTGCTAAAAAGAATGATCTACTTTTAGAACAAAATGAAATTTCGTATGAAATCTACTTATTAAGTAAAAAGCAAAAAAATACTCTAGAAACTTTAAAGTGGCATGAACGCTATGTCGAATCAAGCGACTCTTTGAGTAATCAAGAAAATCAGCAAGAAATCGGTAGACAATTAGCAGAATTTGAATATAGTAATATAAAAATAGCAGATAGTTTAGAACAGATTAAGAAAGATGAAATTCAGCAAATAAAAATAGCCCAACAACAAAAAAACATAGAAAACGAGCAACAAAAAAAGTATTTCTTATATGGAGGATTAGTGATTACGTTTTTGTTATTAATCTTCTTGTTTAGAAGGTTTAACATTACCAAAAAACAAAAGTTATTAATTGAGTTACAAAAGTCTGAAATGGAAAAAAAGCAGATAGAATTATCTAAAACCCATCTAGAGATTAAAGACAGCATTAATTATAGTAAAAGAATTCAAAGGTCTATTTTTCCTTCAAAAAAAGATATTGATTCTATCTTTTCAGATAACTTTACTTTTTTTAAGCCTAAAGATGTTGTTAGTGGCGACTTTTATTGGTGTATTGAATCTGAGGATAAAAAAATATTTGTACTTGGGGACTGTACTGGGCATGGAGTCCCAGGAGCATTCATGACCATAATAGGAATCAACATCCTTAAAGAGATCATTCAAGGAGGAATAACTGATAGTGCTGTTATTCTTAAAGAGATTAACTCTAAACTTAAAAGTCGTTTAGGACAAAACGAAGAGAAAGTAAAAGACGGAATGGACTTAGGCATTTGTATTATTGACAATCAGACCATTGAGTATTCTGGAGCTCACCTTCCATTGTATCACATTAGTGATCATAATTTTACTGAATACAAAGGAAATAATACTTTCTTAGGAAGTGAAGATCAGATGGAGAATTTAAAAACTCATCACATCAGATATAAAAAAGGAGATCAAATTTATATGGCTACTGATGGCTTCCCTGATCAAAGAGGAGGAGAAAAAGGTAAGAAATACTTTTATAATCCTTTTCGAGAGTTATTACTAAAGAATAGCTCTAGAACAATGAGTGAGCAACATGACTTATTAAAAAAAGAATTTGAAAACTGGGTTACAATTGGAAATAAAACACAAATGGATGATGTATCTATTATTGGTATTAAACTTTAATAATCATCGATAAACCCATTCTGAAATGAAACATATCCTTTTTATTCTTGTTTTTTTACCAATAGTTTTTTTCTCTCAAACAAGTTATTTAGACTCTCTTTCTGACGCCACTTATAATCATCCCAGCTCTGATGACTCATTGCAGATGCATAACTACGTTTCTTTGTTTAGAGCACACATTGCAAATAAAACATTAGACTCACTACTTCCCGTTTCTAATCAAGCAATAGTATTTGCAAAGAAAAAAAATAACCCTAAATATTTAGCAAGTGCTTACAATTTACTAGGTGTCTATTACAAAGCAAAAAAAGACTTTAATAAAGCAATAGAAGTTTTTAATCTTGCTAATGAGTTTTCAGAAAAAATTAAAACTCCTGAAAGAATTCAATGTGTTGTATATTATAACCTGTCAACTTCTCACACAATAATTGGGAATTTAGATTCTGCTTATAATTACGCAAAGAAATCTTATCAAGCAGCAATAAATACAGGAGATGTGAAATACCAATCTTTAACTTTAAGCTTAATTGCCACTTACTATATAAAAATAGGTTCATTTCCATCTGCATTAGACTACCTAAATAAATCTCTTAAACTAGCCATAGAGGAGCAAGACACTGCTAGAATAATAGCTGTAAACTTAAATATAGGAAAAGTCTTATCGGACAATGACAAACACAAAGAGATGATAGCGCTTTATGATAAGTTATTAGAGGATTATGATTCAACAACCCTAGCGTCTCAAAAAGATTTAATTAACCTAAATGTTGGAGCTGCTTATGCAGAATTAGAAATGTATGATAAGTCCTTAGAATACACTTATAAAGTCTTAAACTCTAATAACAACATCAGAAGGGGCTTAGCAAATGGAAATATTGGAGAAATCTATTTACTCCTTTTGAAGTCTGGAGTTCCTCCCAGTGAAATCCCATTAATACAAAAAGTAAACTTAGAATTAGATGAGCAAAAAAATGAAGAATTAATTCTTGAGGTTATATCTGATCATTTTACTAAAAGTTTTGAAGATTTTGAAGAAATAAATGCTGAGAATTATAAAATCTTCCCACTAAAACATATGGGGGAATTCTATAATTATACAAATAATCATGAAAAATCTGTACAAGCTTACAAAAAAGCTTGGGATATTACTGAAGAAAAAAAAATGCTAAACGAGCAAAAAAAACTTACTGAAGAGCTTTACGAACAGTATAAACACCTGGGAAAGCCGTCAGAAGCATTGTTATGGCAAGAAAAATTTGTTGAAATTTCGGACTCACTAAACTCAAATGAAAATCAGCAAGAAATAGGAAAACAATTTGCTCAATTTAGATTTACTAACATCAGGCTTAAAGATAGTCTAGAGCAAAATAAGAAAGATGAAATTCAACAAATAAAGGCGAAACAACAAATTCAAAATATTAAAAATGAAGAATTAAAAAAATACTATTTATATGCAGGTTTAGCTTTGACATCCTTATTGTTAGTCGTCTTATTTAGAAGAATTAATGTTACTAAAAAACAAAAACACTTAATTGAGTTACAGAAAACTGAAATGGAGCGTAAACAAGTTGAGCTTTCGAAAAGTCATTTAGAGATTAGAGATAGCATAAACTATAGTAGGAAGATTCAAAAAGCGATTTTCCCATCACCAAAATATGTAAACAGTATTTTTCCAGAAAACTTTATATTATTCCAACCTAAAGATGTGGTTAGTGGCGACTTTTATTGGTGTCATGAAGTAGGAAACAAAAAAATAATTGCACTTGCTGACTGTACTGGGCATGGAGTTCCTGGGGCGTTTATGACGAT
>JAGXIB010000156.1 GCA_024635865.1 Flavobacteriales bacterium | reverse complement strand
GTTTAAAGTCGTTCATTAAAGCTTCACAGACCTGTATGTCTTTTCTACTTTCTTTCCTTTTTTTACGATCTAAAAACAAGATAAATTCTTTTTTTTCAGGTTTTGAAAGTGTTTTAAATATTTTTTCTATGAACATAAAATAATTTTTTAAGACTTAACTTATTTAAAATAAATACTTTAAGACTTTTAATTAAATAAGTTTAAGGTAAAGATACAAATTATATATCAGGGTTGTCGTTATACATTTGTATCAGAAAATTAAAAACAAATAATTATGAAAATGTTTAAGAAGTCAGTATTGTCAATGTTAACTTTAGGAATTTTTACAGTTGGAGTTGCACAAACAAATAACTCTGAAGAGCTAGTTGTAGAGAAAGAGTATAAAAATCAATTTTTTATGCTTCCTACAAGTTTAGCAGATCAAATTGTTCAGTTTGGTTACGAACGAAAGTTTTCTAATAACAGTAGTGCTATGGTTCAGTTAGGATTATATTTAGAAGGTACAGACGCATTACAAGACCCAACTGTAAATGGTTCTGGAATAAGGTTAGAAGCAAACTATAATATGATTTTTGATAATATGTCTAAAAAAGACAATCATGAATTTAATTTTTACATTGCTCCTTATGTAAATTATTTTAATGCTAGTTTTAAAATAGGGACTGATTTTTACAACGAAAACTATGCAGCAGGAACTTATGTAGATGATACACTTGGAAATTCAACTTTTGTGTTAGAGGATTCATTAACTACAGATGCTAATGCTAGTGTAAATCACTTTGGTTTAGGAGCTAATTTTGGCGTAAGGTGGACGGTTTCAAAACGTTTAGTTTTTGACTTTTATGCAGGAGGAGGAGCACAGTTATCGAACTACATAGGAGATCGTAAATTTAGAGAACCATTAAGAAATCAGTTTATAGGAAACTTAACTACTCAAGGAGTTTTAGGAAGAGCTGGAGTTAGGGTAGGAATACTATTTTAAGAATAACAAATTAAAAAAAGCCAGCTATCATAGCTGGCTTTTTTTGTTTCAAAATTATTAAATAGTCGATTCTCCATTTAAATCTGTGGTTAATATGCTACTAAAAAGATTAAAAAAGGGACGTAATGCTTTATAGCTTTTATCTACTTCTTTTATAAACTCTTTAGACAAGACTTCCTCATCTGTAAAGTTTTTAACTGCAATAAATCCTTTTTTACGAAGTAAGTCTATGTCTTTATGCTCTTTATCAAACCCTCTTGGAGCAGATTTTAATTCTTCTCCTTCAAATTTTCCACCAAAGTGTTTTATGTAATCTTTATCGTTTAAAATTGCTCTAATTTCTGAAGCATCAACGTCTATTTCTTGTCTAATTCTAAGTAAATCATCTTTTTCTGGAGCCCAAAAACCACCAGCTAAAAAAGACTCTCCAGGTCTAATTCTTAAATAATATCCACCTCTCAATTCTGCTCCCAACCTGGAAAAAGAACCAGCAAAATGTGGTTGATAAGGAGTTTTGTCTTTTGAAAAACGAACATCTCTATAAATTCTAAATAGTTTAAATCGATCTATTTCGTCGTGTTTTTCTAACCTTTCTTGAATTAGACTATATAATTCTTTAGCATTGTCTTGAGCTATTTTAAAGTTTGGCTTAGTATCTGTAAACCAATCTCTATTGTTATTCTTCTTTAACTCTTTTAAGTACTGTAAACTAGATTTTTCGAATGCCATTTTTCATTAAAAATTAGACCACCAAAATACAAAATAGATTGATGATTGTATCAAAAATCAATCATTAAGCCTATTGAAGGTAATAATGTTCCATTACTATTTGCAATACGCTCTATGTTGTATTGAGTAGGGTTATTTGGGTTTACAACTGGAGAACCATTTGCATCTCTTTCTACATTAATAAATGCTTGCCCTTCAGACTGGAAATTATAGACATTTTGAACATCAAAATAGACATTTAGAGTTAGTTTCTTTAAGTAAAACTTCTTATCAATTCTAATGTCTAGTCCATGAGAAAGAGGAGCTCTTTCTGTATTTAATTTATCCCAGTCTAACACGCCTTGCTGTGTAACGTCCCAAACATTAATTTGTGATGAAGTAGCAACGTCAAAAGGAGTAAATGGAGCACCCCCCAACAGTCTATACTTAGCTCCTATTTCCCAATTTCCCTTCAACCTCTTTCCAAGTGTTACATTTAAAATGTGTCTATTATCCCAAGCTGATGGAATGTATATACCGTTTTTATCTTGAAATTCACTTTTAACATAGGTGTATGATAAGATACCATAAATTGATTTATTTAGTTTTTGTTGAGCAGAAAACTCTACTCCATAGGATCTGCCTTGAGAAATTGAAGAGACTGCTTCATTTCCAATAACTCCAAAGCCACTTCCTAAGTTAGCTAAAGAGACGCTATCGTTTATAGAAAACGGGTAGTTATCATAAGTCTTGTAAAAACCTTCTAACGTAATTTGTAAGAATTTTTGAGGGTTATATTTTAATCCAGCTATGTAATGATTGCTAGAAATGTATTTAACATTTTTATTTTCTAGTTCATTTAGTGAATTTCTATATCCTAAGATAGTATAACTAGGTAATTGATAGTATCGAGCTATGTTTCCGTTTAAGCTCCATTTTTCATTGAGATTATAAGCGATAGACAACCTGGGCGATAATTGCTCTAAAGGATTACTCATTGTAGCGGAATAATCACTAAAGTCAGTTCTAACCCCTCCAGAGAGTTGTATTCTGTTTTTTAGTATTGATTTTGAAAGTTGAGAGAATAAACTAAATTTACTTAATGATAATTTAGACTCAAAATCAATAGTAGTTGAAACTCCATTGATCGCAACATTATTTAATGTTGAGTTGGTATATTTAGCGTACTCATAACCAAGACCATAATTCAATTTCCATCCATTATTTTGATAATTATTTTCGAACCTAAATTTGTTTTCAATTTCTCTAGAGTTGTAGTCTAAAATAAGATTTTCAGGGTTTTCAGTATTATCTTTGTATTTAATAGCATCATTATTCAACATATTTCTACTCAAAACAAATGTTTGGTAACTTTTGTCAGAAAAATGGGTCCAGTTTGCTCCAATAGCGTAGTTCCATTGGGTGTTTACAGGGAGGTACCCTAAAATATAGTCATTTCTTTTAATGTCTTCTTCGTTTGTAATGCCCTCGTTTACTGTTTTATTCAAACTAAAATCATCAATGGCTCCAATTCCCATAATCACTAACTTATTCTTATCATTAATATTAGTGGTTTGTTTGTATTGAAAATCATTGTAGGTAGGAAGAAAAGGAAGTTTTAATGCTTGAAAAAGGAGTTGTAAATAAGACCTTCTTGCTGACAATAAAATCGTTGTTTTATCATTAACATAACCATTAAAAGTTAACCCAAAATCACTAGAACCAACGGTTACACTTCCTGTTCTTTTTTCGTTATCTCCTTCTATTTGTGTCAACTCCATAACAGAACTAAGCGCATTACCTCTGTTTGCAGGAAAAGCGCCCGTATAAAAATCAACACCCTGGATAAGGTTTACATTTGTCATTCCTACAGGGCCTCCAGAAGAACCTTGTGTAGCGAAGTGATTTATATTAGGAACTTCAATACCGTCTATGTAAAAACGGTTTTCGTTTGGAGCTCCACCCCTTATTATTATGTCGTTTCTAAAAGAGGCAGATGACGCCACCCCAGGTAGCGTTTGTATTACTTTAGAGATGTCTCTATTTCCTCCAGGGCTCCTCAGAATTTCAGTGGCATTTATAGATTTGACACTTACAGGCGATTCAACTTGTTGTTTAAAAGCTGAAGTTTCAATGACAACCTCTCCCAATACTTCAGTATCTTCCGACAAGTTTAAATTCACAACAGCTGGTCTAACATTATCTACTCTTACTTCTTCTATTGTTATTGTTTTAAATCCAACATAAGAACAAGTAACATTATATAAACCTGGTGCTAGGTTTTCTATTCTGTAATTTCCTTCCATGTCTGATGTTGCGCCAGTCGTAGTTCCTTCGATGATAACATTAGCAAATGGAATGGCTTCATTGTTTATGGCTTCAACCACCTTACCTTTTATTATGCCGTTTTGTGCATCTATTCTCATACTAAGTATGAGTATTAAAGTGATTAATGCGTAGACTCTATTCATTTTTGTTTAGTTTTGTTAAAAATACTTTAAACAAAAATTCTTAAATAGTTTTGTTTTTACTTTTGTTTAACTAATTTAGCAATACATTAAACAAAAGTAACTTAATTATTGTAAAATGAAGATATTAAAATCAAATTTCTCAATTAAAGATTTCGAAAACATTTCCGGAATAAAAGCTCACACCATTAGAATTTGGGAAAAAAGATATGGTATCTTTTCTCCAGATCGTTTAGAGTCTAACTATAGAACCTATGGTGACGATGACTTAAAGAAACTACTAAACATAAACTTACTTTATAATAATGGTTATAAAATTTCTAAAATAGCTAAACTTTCAAAAGAAGATTTTAGTTTAGAGGTTAAAAAGAACATTGATGCAATGGACTTCAAATCCAAGGGATTAGAACACTTTAAGTTATCGATGTTTACTTTTGATCATTACTTATTTAATCAGACTTATTACGAGTTGATGGAAGTCAGTTCTTTTGTAGACGTTTTTCATAATGTGTTTTTACCATTATTAGAAATAGTTGGATTGCTTTGGCAACAAGGCACTGCTAAGATTGTTCATGAACATTTTATTTCTAACCTTATTCGACAAAAAGTTTGTTTAAATATTGATAATTTAAAAGCCGTCAAAGAGACGAAAGGAACTTCAATCTACGCCTTATTTTTACCTACCAACGAAATTCATGAGTTAGGTTTGCTTTACATTAACTACGAACTATTATTAAGAGAAGAGAAAACGATTTACTTAGGTCAGAGCGTTCCCTCAGAGGATTTAGGAGCATTAACAGATGTTTATGATAATGTTCATTATATTTCTTACTTTACAATTAATATAGAAGATATGGATTATGAAGATTACCTTATGAAGTTAGGAAGAGCTTTAGACCCTGGTAATAAGTTAAGTATTGTTAGTCCTTACATAGAATTAAAAGAGATAACAGAAGAAAAGTTTTCTAATGTAAAAGTATTTAAAAGTTATTCTGAACTCTTAACAACAATATAAAAATGGAAAAAGAAATTACAATAATTGGTGGAGGTTTTTCCTCTTTGTCAGCTTCTTGTTACTTAGCAAAAGCTGGATATAAAGTGGTATTACTAGAGAAAAACAGCCAAGTAGGAGGTAGAGCAAGAAGACTAACAAAAGATGGTTTTACATTTGACATTGGACCGACTTGGTATTGGATGCCAGATGTTTTCGAAAGCTTTTTCAAAGACTTTGACAAAAAACCTTCTGATTATTATCAACTAGAAAAATTAAACCCAGCGTATAGAGTTTACTTTGGAAAATCAGATTTTATAGATATTCCAGATAACCCAGAAGCAATAGCTGAACTATTCGAGAAAAATGAAAAGGGTAGTGGAGCTGTTTTAAATAAATTTTTGGCTAAATCTGCAGACAACTACAAAATTGCAATAAATAAATTAGTTTATAAACCGGGCGTTACTCCATTAGAGCTTATTACTAAAGATACAATTGTTAGACTTCCGTTATTTTTCAAAAGCATAAGTAAGCAAATTCGAGGGAAGTTTAAAAGTAAAAAACTGCAACAAATCATGGAGTTTCCTGTTTTGTTTTTAGGAGCAAAACCAAGCAACACGCCTGCTTTTTATAACTTTATGAATTATGCGGACTTTGGATTGGGAACTTGGCATCCTAAAAAAGGGATGTATGTCGTTATTGAAGCAATGGAAGACCTAGCGAAAAGTTTAGGTGTTGAAATTATGACGAACCAGAATGTAGAAAAAATAGAAACAGCTAATGGCTCTGCTACAAGTATTATTGTAAATGGAAAGCGAAGATCTTTTGATTTATTACTAAGTGGAGCCGATTATGCACATACAGAAACACTGCTAGATGAGTCTAGTAGAGGTTATAGTTCAAAAAGCTGGAAAAAAAAGACTTTTGCACCGTCTTCTTTATTGTTTTATGTTGGGTTTGATAAAAAAATAGAAAATATACAACACCATACTCTATTTTTCGATACTGATTTTGAAGAACACGCTAGAACAATTTATGATGAACCATGTTGGCCATCCGAGCCAATGTTTTATGCGAGTTTTCCAAGCCAAACAGATAGTTTTGCTGCTCCCGAAGGAAAAGAAGCAGCAACTTTTTTAATTCCTATTGCTCCTGGAATTGAAGATACTGAAGAGTTAAGAGAGAAATACTTTAAAATAATAATTAAAAGACTTGAGGATCTTACTGATCAAAAGCTAGAAGGTAGTGTTTTATTTAAAGAGTCATTTTGTATTAATGACTTTATAAAAGATTATAATTCTTACAAAGGGAATGCTTATGGATTAGCAAATACATTATTACAAACCGCATTTTTAAGACCTAAATTAAAAAGTAAAAAGGTCGATAACTTATTTTTCACAGGTCAATTGACAGTCCCAGGTCCTGGTGTACCTCCATCATTGATTTCTGGAAAAGTAGTAGCAGAACAAATATTAAAACACTTAAAATAAATACTTATGGAACAGTTATTTCACGACGCTTCTTTTGAGTGCAGTAAAATTGTTACAAGAACATACAGCACTTCTTTTTCTATTGCGGTAAAACTACTTGCTCCCTCTATTAGAACGGATATTTACAACATTTATGGTTTTGTTCGTTATGCCGATGAGATAGTAGATTCTTTTTTAAACTACAATAAAGAGTTATTATTAGATCGTTTTGAAGAAGAGTATTATATATCATTAAAAGAGGGGATTAGTTTAAACCCAATTATTAACTCTTTTATTAAGACGGTAAAGAAATGCAACATTTCTGATGATATGGTAAGCGCATTTTTAAAAAGTATGCGTTTAGATTTAACCAAAAGTGACTATAAATCCCAACATGAGTATGAAGAGTATATCTATGGCTCTGCAGATGTAGTAGGGTTAATGTGTTTAAAGGTTTTTGTTGGGGGTGATGATCAAAAATATAATGAATTAAAAAGTTCTGCAATGAGTTTGGGAACTGCTTTTCAGAAAGTAAACTTTTTAAGGGACTTAAAGGATGATTATGAAACGTTGAATCGTTCTTATTTTCCGAATGTTAACATTGCAAAGCTAACACAGGAAGACAAAAATGCAATTGTAAAAGAAATAGAAGCAGATTTTGCAAAAGCTTATGAAGGGATCGTTCTTCTTCCGGTTGAGGCTAGGTTAGGAGTCTACACTGCTTATGTTTATTATAAAAAGTTACTCAATAAAATTAATAAAGTTTCTTCAGATAAAATTCTTTCAACCAGAATTAGAGTCTCTAACCCTAATAAGATGAGTCTTATTGCAAAGTCTTATTTTATGTATAAACTTAATATGATTTAAGATGAAAAAGCTAACGGTTTTTTTATTTTTTATGATAAGTATGATTAGTTTGTTAGCACAAGACGCTGTTATGTTAGAATTAAGAAAGTTACTATACAAGTCAACGCTGAAGGAGTCTTATATTTCTGAAGCCAATTCCTATATGGATGAGAATGAAGAACAAGTTCCATTTTTATCATATAAAGCAATGTTGATTTTTATTAAAGCTAAGTATATTGTTAATCCATTCAAGAAATTAAGTTACTTTAATGAAGGAAAAGAAAAAATGGAGAAGGCAGTAGAGTTAAACCCAAATGATATTGAAACAAGGTTTTTAAGACTAGTGATTCAACATCAAGTTCCTTCATTTCTATCTTATAATGAACATAAAAAAAGAGATAAAGAGTTCATAGTAAAACACTTTAGTCAACTAACGGATAGTGATTTAAAAGGTCGAATTTTACTTTTTTTAAAAGAAAATAAACTATTAACAACAGAAGAAATTAGTCAATTATGATAATAAATATATTAACTACGGTTATTACATTCTTTTTTATGGAGTTTGTAGCATGGTTTACTCACAAGTATATTATGCATGGGTTTTTATGGGTTTTACATGAAGATCATCACAAGAAAGACCATTCCTCTTTTTTCGAAAAGAATGATGCTTTCTTTTTAATTTTTGCTGGGCCAAGTATGCTTCTGATGTATCTCGGATCAAAAGACTTAAGCTTATTTTATTTTTGAATTGGTTTAGGAATTTTGCTTTATGGTATGGCCTATTTTTTTGTTCACGATATCTTTATTCACCAACGATTTAAGTGGCTAAGAAATACTACCTCTACCTACTTATTGGGGTTAAGAAGGGGTCATAAAATACACCACAAACACTTAGGAAAGGAAGAGGGTGAATGTTTTGGAATGCTACAAGTCCCTATTAAGTACTTTAAGTTAAAAAAGACAAAATAAGATAATTTTATCGGAAGGGTTTTAGTTTTTTTTAACAGATGAGTTAGTTCTTTTTTTTTACCTTTGGTGGAATTGAAAATTAAATTAATAATACTTAAAAACTATAAAAATGGCCTTTGAATTACCAAAATTACCATATGCGTACGAC
>JAGXIB010000155.1 GCA_024635865.1 Flavobacteriales bacterium | reverse complement strand
CTCCAATCCATTTTAATTTCCCCCACAAATGCGGTTCAGGAAAAAAAGGCATTAACCTAGGGTTAGAGAAGAAATAATCCATAGGGTAATGTTTTTATAAAAAGGAACTTCTGACATGTCTAGATGTTTTCTTTAATAATAGTAGCTAATTGGTTTGCAGGTACCACCCCTGATTGCCTCCACAAAAGTTTACCAGCTTTAAAAAGAATTAGTGTAGGAACACCTCTTACTTGAAACTTTTGAGCAGCTTTTGGGTTCTTATCTACATCTACTTTTATTATTTTAACCTCATTTTCTAAGTCTTTTTTTAAATCTTTTAAAATTGGAGCCATGGCCTTGCAAGGTCCGCACCATTCTGCTGAAAAGTCTACTAAAACAGGTTGTTCTCCGTTGATTAAATCGTTAAATTTTGACATTACTATTATCTTTAAAATGGTGAAAAATTAATGAATTATTTTAGTAATTCATTATCTATAGCTTCCTTAATCGCTCCCTTAGGAGGGGCTCCAGCTTGCATCATTGGTTGTTTTCCAACAGGAATAAATAACATACTAGGAATACTTCTAATTTGAAAAACAGCAGACAATTCCTCTTCTGCTTCAGTATCGACTTTGTAAATGTTTATTTTTCCACTGTACTCTGCAGAAAGCTCTTCTAAAATGGGTGCTACCATTTTACAAGGGCCACACCAATCAGCGTAAAAATCTATAATTGCTGGTATTTCGCCTTTAAAATTCCATTCTTTAGAAGCGGTGTAGTCGAAAACTTCATCTTTAAATTTCTGAGTTGTTAACTGTATCGTTGCCATAATCTTTTTTTTATTAATTATTTGTCGAATTACTTATGTGTAACTGACAAACTCTAGGCAAAGATGAAGATTAGTTTTTAACTGCAGTGTAACAATAGTGACGTTTAAAGACTTTTTTGAGTAAGACTTATTTAATTAAACCTAACCAAGATTCAAATATAGCTTTACCATCTGTGTTGCTCAATTCCGAATCTGCTGCTCTTTCTGGGTGTGGCATCATACCAAACACATTCTTATTTTTGTTACTAATCCCCGCAATGTTTTGTAGTGCTCCATTAGGATTTGCTTCTGGAGTTACATTTCCGTTTTCATCACAGTACTTAAATAGCACTTGATCATTATCATTTAGTGATTTTAGCGTGTCATCGTTTGCAAAAAACCTACCCTCTCCATGGGCAATAGGGATTTTATAGGCTTTATTTGAGTCTAAGTCTTTAGTTATGCTAGCTGTTTTAGAAACAGGAGTAATAAATGTGTTTTTACAAATAAACTTTTGATTATTATTATGCAACAGTGTGCCATCCAATAAACCAGACTCACAAAGAATTTGAAAACCATTACAAACACCTAGAACGTAACCTCCATTGTCAGCATGTTTAATGACTTCTTTCATAAGTGGGGAAAACTTTGCTATTGCACCAGACCTTAAATAATCGCCATAAGAAAATCCTCCAGGTAATATTACTGCATCACAACCCTTTAGGTCATGCTCTTTGTGCCACAGTTCTTCAACTTGTTGGCCCATAATGTTTTTTAGAACATAGACCATGTCTTTATCGCAGTTAGATCCAGGAAATGTAATTACTCCAAACTTCATTTTATTCTAGGTTTATTTTTGAATAATAACAAAAGTAATGGATTTATTGAAAACCAAAGAGTTAAAATCTTCAAATCTTTAACTTTTTTAGACTAAAAGGGTCTTTTTATCAAAGTATTATCAATAAACTTTATTTTTTAAAGGAAAATCTATTTTGATTTGATGTTTCTTTTAACTTTGTTTATTCTTGCATCTGGGTTGGCATGATTAATGGTTATTCACTAATGATTATTATGATAGGATCCATAAATCCAATACTTATGAAAACAAAAAACTACTTTTTATCAATTTTATTATTTGCTTTTTTGTCCAACTTTTATAGTCAAGGAAATAAAGTTAATTACGAAAGAGACACGAAATGGAACTTTGGAATAAATGCTGGGGCTACTTGGACAGAGAATGAATTAGACTTTGTCAATAAGCCTGGTTTTAGTGGGGGGTTAACTCTTGGTAGATCTATTTATGAGAAAGAAGGAAGGTTTCTTTCTTTTGACTTAAGAGGTCGTTTATTATGGGGGCAAACTCAAAGCTGGAGTCCATCGCCTTTTTATGATTCTACATTGTTTGCAAATGCTGCAGGATATGGATACAGAAATTATAGGTTAGCTTATACAGAAGGAAGCTTTGAATTAGTTGTTAATGCTCACCGATTAAGAGAGAGAACAGGTATTTTACTTTATGCTTTTGGAGGAATAGGATGGGTGTCACATTCGATTACACATAACTACAAAGATGGTAGTGTTGCATATGATTATTCTTCAATTGACTCTTCTGGCAGTGCAATGTCAATTGCAGATGCTTTAAGTTCTTCTTATAACGACAATCAATGGGAGACAGATAATGAGTTTTTTACAGGAAGGAAAACATTGGTCATGCCTTCTCTAGGTATTGGACTAGGATATCAAATAACACCTAAGTTTTCTATTGGCGTTGAGCATAAAGTTACCTTTGGTTTAAATGACCAATTAGATGGACACTTAGACGGTAAGAATGATCGGTTGCATTATACTAATTTTAACCTAAGGTGGAATTTGTTTAGAGGAGAAAACGGAGGTGGATCTACTTATGTCCCTGAAGAAAGGCCAGTTAATAATCCAAATAACCCTGGGAACAATAGTAATCCATCAAGTAATGGTAGTGTTGGAGACTACTCAACTCCTTCTTCAGAAGTACCGCAAGTAAATAAACCTTTAGTGACCATTACAACTCCTTCGAGCGATGGAGGAAGCATATTTTCGGCTAATTATGTTGTAAATGCACAAATTTATTATGTTGATAGTAAGAACGATATTGTATTTAAACACAATGGAACAAGAATAACAAACTTTAGTTTTGACAACTCATCGAACCTTCTAAACGCTAATGTTGTTTTGACTCAAGGAGCTAATACTTTTATAGTAACGGGGACTAATTCAGAAGGAAGCGATACAGATTCAAAGGGGATTAATTACGAAAAAATATGTGATAAACCTGCCATTTCCTTTACACAACCAATTAGTAGTGGGACTTCAATCTCTAGTCCGTTAACAACAATTCAAGCTGAAATCTTAAATGTTTCAAATAAGAACATGATAAAGTTTAAGCACAATGGGGTTATTAATAATCAATTTACATTCAATACGAGTACAAAGGCCTTTTTAGCGAATGTGACTTGTTCTGAAGGAAACAATACTTTTGAGATAGAAGCAACCAACGAGTGCGGGAATAAGGATGACTCTAGAACAATAACATATAGCAAGGCTGTCATAAGTGGTCCGCCTCCTGTTGTAACAATAACAAGTCCGTTAGTTTCTCCTTACACAACAAACATTAGTCAGGTTAGTATTGTCGCAACTGTTTTAAATGTGAATAATATCTCTAATGTTGAGTATAGAATAAATGGAGTGGTGAGTAATCTTTTTAATTACAATACAGGAACGAAAGTTTTTAATAGTACCGTTAGCTTACAGAGTGGAAGTAATATAATTGAGGTAAAAGGGATTAACAACTACGGAGTAGACTCAAAATCAACTATAATAATTAAAAAAGTTGAGGAACAGTTACCTCCTCCAGTTGTAAATATTAGCTATCCTTCTGTTAGTCCATTTTCTGTCGTTTCAAACTCAAGTGTAGTTAACGGAACCGTTTTTAATGTTGCTTCAAAAAATCAAATACAAGTTTCGATTAATGGGGTTGCTACTAGTAACTTTGTTTATAATCTAGGAACAAAACAAATAAGTTTGACAGCAAACTTAAATTCTGGTTCTAATACAGTTTCTATAAAAGCAACCAATAATAGAGGTTCTGACGTAAAGTCTACAGTAATTATATACAAAAGACAAGTTGTTTTAAGTCCTCCTGTGGTTAGTTTTATAGATCCTACCTCTTCCCCAATTTCGGTTGCTAGCTCATCTATTTCAATAAAAGCTCGTATTTTAAATGTTAATAATGCAAGTCAAATTCAAGTAATAAAAAATGGGGTAAGTATTCAGACTTTTAATTATAATTTAGGGACAAAAGAACTATTGCTTAATACGAGTTTAGCTTCAGGGAATAATTCCTTTTCAATAACCGCTACTAATCAGGCTGGATCTGACACAAAATCAACAATAATCGTATACAAGAGACAAGTTGTTTTACTGCCTCCTGTTGTTACAATTCTATCTCCTCAAACTAGCCCATATAGTACTAGCTCAACAAACACAGCTATCTCTGCTAAAGTTCTAAACGTTAATAGTCAGTCACAAATTTCATTAACATACAACGGAGTGAGCACCTCTAACTTTAGTTATAATTTAGGGTCAAAAATGTTAAACTTTAATGCCGGGTTAACGATAGGAACAAACACGTTAGTAATCACAGCTAGTAATAATTCTGGTACAGATAGTAAATCTCAATCAATTGTTAGGTCCGCTCCTTGTACTCCCCCAACCTTAGATTATCAAATTCCTGCTCAAGCTCAGCATGTTCATTCGGGAAGAAATGGTAATATGGCTTTTACATTTAGTTCGGCAAACATAAATTCAGCGAGTCAAATAACGGTTAAAAATAATGGGAATGTAATACCAGCTAATTTAGAAGCGTCTAATGGAAATATATGGGGAACTGTTCCATTAGTTGTTGGAGCAAACACTATTATAGTTTCCGTTAGGAATGACTGTGGGAAAGCAAATAAAACGTTACAAGTTGTCTATAAAGGGAACACTTCCAAGTTAGACCCTCCGATAATTACAATTCAGAGTCCATCTAGCTTTCCACACTCGACAAATAATTCCACAGTGATAGTGACAGGTAAAATTGTTAATGTTTCTAGTCAAAATAGTATTCAGGTTACTATGGATGGAAATACAATTCCTTTTACATATAATACAGCAACAAAAGCGTTAATTATTTCTCCAAACCTTTCTGTAGGTTCTCATCAGATTAGAGTTAGAGCAACTAATAATTACGGAAACGATATGGAGGTTTTTGATTTGGTTAGAGCTGGTCAGGCGCCATCAGTTCAGTATACGAACTTAGGGAGAGGGAACTCTTACCGAAACCCGTTTGTATGCCCTCAAACTAGTTTTACTGTTCAAGGTAGGGTAACTAATTTACAGAACGTTACTTTTAACGCTTATGTAGATGGGAATAGGGTTTCTAATTATAGTTATAATTCTGGCTCTGGAGTTTTCTCAATTCCAGTCACTTTTTCAACTCAAGGGCAAGGAACTCAAAGAAGAAGAGAAGTTGAGGTTAAAGTTTCTAATGGAGTTGGAAACGCTTCTAAAAAAGGGCACTTATCTTATATTGTTCAAAGTGTTGCTCCTAAGCCTAGCCCTAACACCAGTAGTGTAAATCAATTATATCAAAACAACATAAAGAAGGCAGATAGTTATTTTAAACAAGGAAAGCTTGATTTAGCTAAGTCTTTTTATCAAAAAGCTTCAAGTGCAAATCCCCAAAGTAGTTATCCAAAACAGAAAATTGGGGAGATAAACAAAAAAGCACAGGCATTAAAAGCAGCTTCTAAAGTTGTGACCCCAAAGGTAGAAACTCCAAAAGATAATGATAAGCCAGTCACTAAGCCAACTGAAGACACAAAAAAAATTGACAGCTGGAGCACTAAGCCAATTACAAAGCCTAGTACTAGGCCTGTTATTGCGCCTTAATTTTTTTTTAATATGAACTTAACCCTCTGTTTTAAACTTAAAACAGAGGGTTATTTTATGTTTTAATGTCAGTTTTATGTAATAATAGGTGCAGATACGTAGCTCATGCACAAATAATCATTCTTTTTTTTTGTATATTGTGAGACTAAACTATAAAACACTAAACTAATGTTAAAAATATATTCGGTCTTACTCATCTTAATTTTTTCTATTGGAGTTAAAGCTCAAAGCCACAATCATGCTCATTTAGATCAATCTAATATGAGAGAAGGAGAGAGTGTTGAGTATTGTGCTACGCACAAAAAAATGGAAAAGGTAATGGCTGACCCAATTATGGCTCAGCAATACATTGAAGCTCAAAACGAGTTAGAGGCCCATGAACAAGACTATATTCAAAATGAAAGTTTAAATAAAGCAGGAACAGTTTATAAAGTGCCTATTGTATTTCATGTTTTGCACGAAGGAGGAGTTGAGAACATAAGTAGAGGTCAAATATTAGATGCATTAGACATACTTAATGTTGATTTTAGGAAGTTGAATTCTGATGCAAGTAGTGTGGTAAATGACTTTCTAGGAATGCCTTCTGACATAGAAATTGAATTTGTATTAGCTACAAAAGCTCCTGATGGTCAGTGTTTTAGTGGGGTTACAAGGACGTTAACTCCTTTAACGGTTGCTCCTTCTTCTCCAGGACCAGGAAACAATTATGTTGGAGAAGATCAAGTAGATGCTGTTATTGCCGGTAATGATGTTTTTCAAGGTTCATGGCCATCAAATAGGTATTTAAATGTTTTTATTTGTAAAGACCTTGGAGGTGCTGCTGGGTATACTTTTAACCCTACTGGTAGTACAGGAATGTTTTTTAATAGTATATTTATGTTGCATAATTATACTGGTTCAACAGGGACTAGCTTTCCTCAATTAGGTAGAGCACTAACACATGAGGTTGGACATTGGTTAAATTTAAGTCATACTTGGGGGCCAAATAATAACCCTGGTAATCAAAATAGTTGTAATGATGATGATGGTGTTAATGATACTCCCAATACTGTTGGGGTAACAAGTTGTAATCTTGCAGAGTCTAGTTGTGGTGTGTTAGCTAATGTAGAAAACTACATGGATTACTCTTATTGTTCAAAGATGTTTACCATGGGGCAACGATCAAGAATGAGGTCATCAATAACTTCTTTTATTTCTGGAAGAAGTAATGTTTGGAAAACAGCAAACTTGAACTTGACAGGAGCAAATGGAATAGGAGTAATGTGTAAGGCTGATTTTTCAGTAAACCGAAGAGCGGTTTGTTCAGGAACCCAAGTTCAATTTCTAGATGATTCATACCACTCTCCAAGTAGTTGGAGTTGGAGTTTCCCGGGAGGAACCCCTTCAAGTTCATCTATTCAAAACCCAACAGTAGTTTACAATACTCCAGGTTCATACGAGGTTGGGCTTACAGTTTCTAACTCTGGGGGGACAGTTTCTCAAACAAAAACACAGTACATTAGTGTTGCTAGTGAGAATGGAATTCTTCCAATTCAAGAAAGTTTCGAAACAGTGAATGCTATTCCTTCAAACAAGTGGTTTTCCAAAAGTTTTCATAGTGGGTCTTCTTGGGAAATAACAACTGATGCGGCAACTACAGGATCTAAAAGTATAATGATTAAGAACGCTCAAAATGCAGAGGGTAGTGTAGATGAATTAGAAAGTACAACAATAAACTTAGATTTAAACCTTTCGGCAACACTTACTTTTAAATATGCATTTGCAGAAAAAATAAGTTCAAACTCAGATAAACTAATTGTTAAAGTTTCTAGTGATTGTGGAGAAACATGGAGCACAAAAAAATCATTAAGCGGTTCATCGTTAGTAACAGGTCCACTTTCTTCAGGGTACTTTACTCCTGATGGAACTCAATGGAAGTCGACAACAATTAGCGCTAGTAGCTTGTCTAATTTTTTAGTAAGTGATTTCAGGGTGAAGTTTATTTTTGAAAGTGGAGGAGGGAATAATCTTTATATTGACGACATCAACATAGATGGTCCAGTTTCAATCAAAGAGAATGACTTGGTTGACCGTATGTCTCTTTACCCAAACCCTGCAAATGATTTAGTAAACTTAAGTTTTGTTAGTCTTAAAAACAGTGATCAATTTACAATTGAAGTTGTTGATGTTGTTGGAAAAAAAGTAGGGCTTATTCATTCAGGGTCCTTAAGCTCTGGAGAGCATAATTATGTTATTGAGACGTCATCTTACGGTGCTGGAATTTATTTCATCTCCTTAAATAATGGCGTTCAATCAAGAATTGAAAAATTGATTGTAAAATGATAAAGTATATTTTATTAACTCCACTTCTATTTGTAGTCTCTTTTGTTAGCGCTCAAACAGAAGTTCAACCATGTAGTGCTCATAAGCATTTAAGAGAGTTATTAAAAGAGGAAAGCTTTAGAAAACAATACGATAAAGATCAAGCTCAATTAAAGTTAGAAGAGTTAGGTCATCAACAAAATAAAGCAGGAACTATTTATACTGTTCCAGTCGTTTTCCACGTCTTGCACAATGGAGGTTCAGAAAACATAAGTAATGAACAAATACTAGACGGGCTAAGGATTTTAAATAGGGACTTTAGAAAACAAAATCCGGACGTAAGTAATGTGGTCAGTAATTTTCAAAGTTTAGCAGCAGATATTGAAGTAGAGTTTGTTTTAGCAACAAATGCTCCAAACGGAGAATGCTTTAATGGTATCACGAGAACAAGGTCACCAAGGACAGAAGATACAGGCTCAGATATTTATGACGGTTTTGATCAGGTAGATGCTGTGGTAGCTGGTAATGATGTGTATCAAGGATATTGGGATCCGTCAAAATACTTAAATATTTTTATTTGTAAGTCCATAGGAGGAGCCGCAGGATATACAAATTACCCCTCAAACTTTTATGCAGGTAGTATGTATGGTAATGGCATTTTTTCATTGTCAAATTATATTGGGTCAATTGGAACTAGTTCAGGATATACAAGTAGAACTTTGACACATGAGGTTGGTCATTGGATTAATTTACCTCATACATGGGGTTCTACAAATGAGCCAGCTCTCCAGACAAATTGTGGGTCAGATGATGGGATAAGTGATACGCCTAACACTATAGGGGTTCAATCCTGTAATCTCTCTGAATCCACTTGTGGAACGCTGGCTAATGTGGAGAATTATATGGACTATTCTTATTGTTCAAAAATGTTTACTACAGGTCAGAAGTCTAGAATGAGAACCGCTTTAAACTCTTCCATTGCCGGTAGAAATAATTTATGGAAAGCTTCAAACCTTAATGAAGTTGGAGCAAGTGGAGCTTTAACCTTGTGCAAAGCTGATTTTTCGACCGAAAATAATTTAGTTTGCTCAGGAGTTTCAGTTCCTTTTACAGACAATTCTTTACATAATCCAACTTCTTGGTCTTGGAGTTTCCCTGGTGGGGTTCCATCTACTTCCACTAGTCAAAACCCATCGGTTGTCTATAGCTCTCCAGGTGAGTATTCTGTTTCACTTATGGTCAGGGGTTCGGGGGACTCTATTTCAGTCACTAAAAATCAGTACATAACAGTCCTTAATGAAACAGGTATTGCACCAATTCAAGAAGATTTTGAGAATTTAATAATTATTCCATCCGATAAATGGTTTATAAATAGTTTTAATCAAAACGAGACGTGGGAGCTAACAAATGCTGCAAGTTCTAAAAGTGTCAGAATAGATAACAGCAATAAAACACTAGGAAGCATTGATGAATTAATCAGTACAACTACAACTTTAGATCTTAACCTATCAGCTAGTATTAGTTTTGATTATGCTTTTGCCGAAAAGCAAGATGATAATTCAGATAAGTTAAAGTTGTATGTTTCTAAAGACTGTGGTCAAACTTGGGTTCTAAAAAAATCATTATCAAGTTCAAGTCTAAAAACAGCTCCCAACACCTCTTCTTTCTTTATTCCTAACATTTCTCAATGGAAAACAGCAACAGTTAGTTCAAATAGTTTAAGTTCATTTTTAGAAAGTGACTTTAGAATAAAATTTGTTTTTGAAAATGGAGGAGGAAATAATGTTTATATCGATAATATAAATATAGATGGGCCAGTCTCTATTAGTGAGAATAACTTAATAAGAAAGGTGAAGCTTTATCCTAATCCCGCAAAAGAACAAATTAACGTAAACTTTTATAATAAAAAGCGGGTAAAGCAGTTTGTTATAAAAACCTATGATGTAGTAGGGAAAGAGTTAGGTGTTGTTTATGATGCTGAATTACCTGAAGGAGATCAAGTTTTTAAAGTTAATATTGCTAATTATAAACCAGGTGTTTATTTTATTTCTGTTGGAAATAATGCTGAGAGTAAACAGTATAAGTTTATAAAAGAATAAATTATTAAAAATGAAGTTATTTTTCTTTTTCATATTTAGTTTTCATATTTCCTTTTTAATAGGTCAAGAAGAGTCTAGTTATGTTTCTTCGGATGAAGTTAAGACAACAGAGTCCTTTAAGGATAGGTTATTTACTGGGGGTAATTTTGGTTTTAATATCTCTAGTGGCCTAATGTATTTAGAAATTTCACCGATGTTAGGCTATAAAATTAACGATAAGCTATCGGCAGGAATTTCAGGTAAGTATTTATACTGGGGAGGGATAGGCGATAACTCTCCATTTAGATCGTTTAATTATTATGGTGGGGGTGTTTTTTCTAGGTATCGTTTAACAGAGTCTATTCTGGCAACAGTGGAATATGAGTTGTTAAATGTAGAAGATTTAAACCCTAATAGTGGAGGCTTTGGTAATAGAACACTAAGCAATGTCTTGTTGGTAGGAGCGGGTTACAATAGCCAAATAGCCAATAATTTTAATTTACAAATATACTTGTTGTATGATGTGATAGATGATCCAAATTCTCCTTATCGTTACAATTATCTGTTTGGGCCTAATGGTATTCCAATCATCTATAGAATAGGTTTTTCTTTAGGTTTTTAATAGCTAGTGACTCATAAAGTTTGATTTTATATTTTTTTTGACTAAATTTCGTCATTGGTTTTAGCAGTTTAAAACTAATAAATGGTCTGTTTATCAATTTTTATAGTATGAAAAATCAAGTCTTAGTGTTAACTTTTTTATCCATCTTTACCTTAGGTGTGTATGGGCAGTCACAATTACTTTTTAATGCTTACCAACAAGAAATGGACGCTGCCTACTTGCAATATCCAAATGTTCCTGAAGGAATTTTAGAGGCGGTAGCTTTTAAAATGACTCACTTTAGTCATCTTGACGAGTCCATTCCGCAAAGCTGTTTTGGCCTTCCCAAAGCTTATGGAGTTATGGGATTAACTGAGGATGGACAAGGCTACTTCCGAAGTAATTTAAACTTAATTGCTCAGCTATCTGGTTTCAGCGCATCAGACATCAAGTCAAATCCTCAAACAAATATTTTAGCATATGCAGCTGCATACAGTCAATTATTAGTAGACATGGGAATCAGCCCTAGTGATATTAATGAACACGATAGAATAATTACAGCTTTATCAGAAATACCATTAGATCATAACCCGGCAAATAACTTTGCCATGAACTCTCGTTTATATGGAGTCTTTAGCTTTTTAAAAGAGTCAAACGCTTTAGTTGCTAGTCAAGTTGATTTAGTTGATCTATTTGGAGCAAACAATTTAAAAGTATTAAGTAGTGGGAAAATTAATATTCAGAGTGGTAATGTTTCTTCAGGTAATGGAAGTTCTTTCATTCCTACGCAGTTAAAATCGAATGAATATGGTCCAGCACTTTGGGTTGCAGCTCCTAGTTGTAATAGAAGCTCAAGAAGTGGAACGCCAATTTCTGCAGTTACTGTACATACCATTCAAGGTTCTTATGCAGGAGCAATTTCATGGTCTCAAAATTGTAGTTCAAATGTTTCTTATCATTATGTTGCTAGGTCTTCAGACGGTCAAATAACTCAAATGGTTCTAGAAGCCAATAAAGCTTGGCATGTTGGTAATGCGAATCCATACACTATAGGAATAGAGCATGAAGGATATGTTTCTGATGCATCTTGGTATACGACAGCCATGTATAATGGTTCGGCAAACTTAGTTAGAGACATTACTCAGAGTGGTTATGGAATTTTACCCATTAGAACCTACTTTGGGGCAGCTTCATCAGGAACAAATACACTAGGCTCTTGCACTCAAATTAAAGGGCATCAACATTTTCCCAATCAAAGTCATACAGACCCGGGGATTAATTGGGACTGGAAAAGGTATTACCACTTAATTAATAATGGTGTTAATGCAATACCAGCGACAGCTGCAAGTGGTAATTATTTTGATAGCGGTGGAGCTTCAGGAAATTACTCAGACGATGAAAGAACTTTAAAATTAATTCAGCCAACGGGAGCTAGCACAGTAACAATTAGTTTTTCTGCATTTGATTTAGAAAATACCTGGGATTACCTTTTTGTTTATGATGGGGCTACAACTAGTGCTCCACTTGTTGCTACTTTAACAGGTTCTAGTATTCCTTCAAATATAACTTCGACAGGAGGAAGCTTATTAATTGAATTTCGTTCAGATTGTGGAACATCAAAAGCTGGTTGGCAATTAGCATGGACCTCAAATGGAAATGGTGGTAGTCAAGACGTAGTAGCTCCAACTTCAATTGTTTCTACAGTCAACAACTGGGAAGTGGCTAATTTTAATGCAAATTTTACTGATGTTGATAATACAGGAGGAAGCGGAATTAAAGAAAGGTACTTTCAGGTGATACACAATGATGGAACTGAATGGAGGGCAAATGATGTTAATGGATTTTTAAAAGATAATTTTGAAACGGCAATAAGTGGTGACTGGGCACAACAGGTTGGAACATGGGCAATAAATGCCAACCATTTAGAACAGACAGACGAGACGGAAGCAAACTCAAATATTTTCGCTATTTTAGATCAAAACATACATAATCGTTTTCTTTATCATTGGGCATCTAGAATAGAAGGGACTAGTACAAATAAAAGAGCAGGAATTCATTTTATGTCGGATGACGCTTCTTTAATAAACAGAAAAAACTCATATTTTGTATATTTTAGATCAGATGATAATAAAGTTCAGATCTATAAAGTGATAAATGATGTCATTAGTCTGGAGCATGACTTTCCTTACACAATAAATGACAACCAATGGTATGACAATAAGGTTACTTATGATAAAACGACAGGCAAAGTAGATGTTTGGATAGATAATAGACATGTTACTAGTTGGACAGACTCTTCTCCAATAACAGGAGGAGATTATTTTTCAATTCGAAGTGGAGGTTGTAAGTACATGGTAGATAACTTAAATGTTTATCATGACAGACTGACTTCCGAAGCGGTAAGTGTAGGGTCAACATTTTCTGACGATCTGAGGTATCAAAATCAAAGCCCTTCTGCTTTTGCAGGGAGAATTAAGTCGCTAGTAATTGATAATCAAAATAACATTTCAACCGTTTCTTCTAAAGATATTAATGTAGACTGGACCCCTCCTATAGATATTTCTACACTGAATGATGGAACAGGAGCAGATATAAATAGTACTACTAGTAATACACAGCTATCTGCTAACTGGACCAACTCTACAGATCAACACTCAGGCGTTGCAAGATACTGGTACGCAATAGGAACTTCTCTTGGAGCAACAGATGTAAGAACTTGGACAGATAACTGGTTTAATACGAGTGTCACTGCAACAGGATTATCCTTAACTTCTGGAACAACTTATTACTTCTCTGTGAAAGCTGAAAATGGAGCAGGGTTATTTTCTAATGTAATTAATTCTGATGGGCAAATAATAGGAAATCCAAACGGACCTCCAGTAGCTGACTTTACAGTGAGGAATTCTTACGTGTGTTTAAATGATTCAATTGAGTTAGTAAATAACTCTACAAATGCTACTTCATACGAGTGGACAGTTGCAGCAGGAGGGGTGATATCTTCTCCAAACTCTGCTAACACCTACATCTCTTTTACAAATTCGGGAAGCTATGTTGTAACTTTAACAGCTAATGGTCCTGGGGGGTCTAGTGTTGCATCACAAACAATTACAGTAAACATCGATTTAGCACCTGTAGCACAAGCAGTTCAAAGCAGTGGAGTCGTTTGTATGGATGACCCGGTGGTGACCTTTATAAATCAGTCTCAAAATGCAAATGGGTATCTTTGGAGTTTTGGAGATGGGACTACATCTACTGATGAAAGCCCATGGCATCTATACCCAGGTTCTGGGGTTTACAATGTTACTTTGACAGCTATTAATGGAACTTGTCCAAATTCTGTTGCGCAATTTGAAGTTATAGTAGATAACTGTACTTCAATTGAGGAGTCTAGCTTATTTAATTCCACAGTTTTTCCAAATCCTACTAATGGAGAATTAACAATTGTTCATCGTTTAAAAGTGTCTACTTCATATGAAATTTTGATCTATGACTTATCTGGTCGCCAAGTCGCAAGCCTATTTGAAGGAGAAAACATTGCGGGAACTCATACTTTACACTTTAACTTAAAAGAAAGAGGTGTTGCTGCTGGGACTTATCAGTTGATTATAAAAGGAGAAAGATTTAAAGAAGTAAAGCCGGTAATAATTCGTTAGAAATAATATTTTTGTTTACCTAAAGCAAAATCAATGAAAGTATTT
>JAGXIB010000154.1 GCA_024635865.1 Flavobacteriales bacterium | reverse complement strand
AGATGTGTATAAGAGACAGGAAGAGAAGTTTCCATTACCTAAGTTTTCATACCATCCTAAACCTGAAACTATATCTATATCTCCATCATTGTCAATATCAAATGATTCAATAGAATGAGACTTATTATCAAATAAAGTTAAATTATGATTATCATAAAAAGGTTGAGAAAATACTTGTAGAGTTATTACTAGATTAAGTAATAATATTACTGTAAGAGGTAGACGGTTATAATTTTTCATTTTTTAGGGTTTATGGAATTTAAATGTACAAAAAAAATGCCTATTCTATATAATTAGAATAGGCATTTAAAAAAAAGTATATTACTACATATGGATCACTTCTCCGTATGCAGCTGCTGCAGCTTCCATAACCGCTTCACTCATCGTTGGGTGAGGGTGTACCGTTTTAATTAGTTCATGACCTGTTGTTTCTAACTTACGTATGGCAACAATCTCAGCAATCAATTCAGTAACGTTAGCACCAATCATGTGTGCTCCTAAAAGCTCTCCGTATTTAGCATCGAAGACTAATTTAACAAAACCATCATTGTGTCCAGATGCACTTGCTTTACCAGATGCAGAAAAAGGAAATTTACCAACCTTTAACTCATGACCAGCTTCTTTTGCTTGTGCTTCAGTCATTCCTACAGAAGAAATTTCTGGGAAGGCATAAGTACAGCCTGGTATGTTTCCGTAATCGATAACGTCTGCATTTAATCCTGCAATTTTTTCGACACAAGTAATTCCTTCTGCAGAAGCAACGTGTGCTAAAGCTGGTCCAGGAATAACATCTCCAATAGCATAATATCCAGGGATGTTAGTTTCATAAAAATCACTCACTAAAACCCGTCCTTTATCGGTTACAATACCAACAGATTCTAATCCAATATTTTCAATATTTGCTTCAATTCCAACTGCAGACAATACGATGTCACAATCTAGAACTTCTTCTCCTTTCTTAGTTTTTACCGTTGCTTTACATCCGCTTCCAGCAGTGTCAACAGCTTCAACAGAAGCATTTGTCATTATTTTAATTCCTTGTTTCTTCAATGATTTCTCCATTGCTTTAGAAACATCTATATCTTCTACTGGAACAATGTTTGGCATGTATTCTACAATCGTTACATCGGTTCCCATTGCATTATAAAAATAAGCAAATTCAACACCAATAGCCCCAGAGCCTACAATTACCATTTTTTTAGGTTGTTTTGGTAACGTCATTGCTTCTCTATATCCAATTATCTTTTTTCCATCTTGTGGTAAGTTCGGTAATTGTCTAGAACGAGCACCAGTAGAAATAATAATACTAGTTGCAGAATATTCAGTTGTTTTTCCTTTGTCATCAGTAACGTCAACTTTCTTCCCTGGTTTTAAAGTTCCAGTTCCCATAATAACGTCAATTTTGTTCTTCTTCATTAAGAATTGAACTCCACCACTCATTTTTTCAGCAACGTCTCTACTTCTTTTTACTACTCCAGAAAAATCATGAGAGGCCTCCTTTACAGTGATGCCGTAATCTGATGCATGATTGATATAATCATACACGTTAGCACTTTTCAATAATGCCTTAGTAGGAATACATCCCCAATTTAAGCAGACACCACCTAAAGATTCTTTCTCAATAACTGCAGTCTTTAAACCTAGTTGAGATGCTCTAATTGCTGTAACATATCCTCCTGGCCCACTACCTAATACTATAACGTCGTAATTCATATTTTATCTTTTTAACTGTCTGCGAATTTAAGAAAAAACTGATAAAAAGAAGTATAATTTGTTAATAAAGCAATGAACAAAAGAGTAGAGTTAAATTCTATACTTATATTTACTACTTATTTATAATAACATTAACAAGTTTTAAGAGGAGTATAGCTTATGAGTAATCTATTTAAAAGTTTTTTAATTAGTTCAACAATCCCTAGTGATTTAAAGGAGAAGTTAAAGAATAGTGTTACCGTAAAAAAAATAAAAAAAGGAACTTCGTTGCAAGTAAAAGGAGATCGATTAATTTATGATTATTATGTTGTAAAAGGATTGTTGAGGAGTTATACCATTGATGAAAAAGGAAAGGAACATATTTTTATGTTTGCTTCAGAAGATTGGTTAATGTCGGATATTGAATCTCAAGTTTTTGATAAAACAGCAGAACTATATATCGATGCGTTAGAAGATTCTGAGATTGAAATGATCGATCGAAAGGCATTTAGAGAAATAAATGCCGTTAGGTATTTTGATGGTGATGAATTAAATAAATTATTTAAGAGGGTTGCGGTACTTCAAAGAAGAGTTTTATTGCTAATGAGCGCTACTGCAATGGAACGATATGAACATTTCATACAAACTTATCCAGATATTGTGCAAAGAGTTCCTCAAAAAATGATTGCTTCTTATCTTGGAATTACTCCTGAGGGGTTGAGTAAAATTAGAGGACAACGAGTAAAAGGAAAAAATTAATAAAGTTATTTTTAAGCCTTGATTAAGTAAGTTTCTGTTTGAATTATGAACATAAAGTATTGTAATCTATTTTTAATATAAAGTAAGAGCATATTTAAGGTCAGTTAAGTTTTTTTGGTTAGTTATTTTTTGTTATTTTACATAAAAAAAAATATGAAGAAAATTTTACTCCCATTAATTAGTCTGTTTATTTTTATTGGAATGAACGCACAAGTCTATCAAGTTCAATCGGCCAATAAACCCATTTATTTCGATTCACAAGCGAAACATAAAGCAGTTTCAATGAATAAAAGTACAGGAGCTTGCTCAAACGATACTTTAGATTATGCTTTAAATAAGGCTACTGGATTAGCCACTTTAAGTGTAAACAATGCAAGCTCTGGCCGAGCAATAAGCCAGTATTTTAATGCTCCTCAAAACATAACAGTACATGGCGCAACATTTTATGCTTACAAGCAGGATTTAGTTGGAGGACCTTCTCTTAACGTTAATGTAGAAATATACTTAGCGGGAACAGATTCTATGCCAACAGGAGCTCCTTTAGCGACTCAGACAATTGCAGTAGATACTTCTTATGGTGGAGGAGCACTTTCAATATTGGAAAAAAACATAACATTTTCTTCTCCTGTAACTGTCAGTCAGCCTTATGTTATTGTCGTTGCAAATAATTCGCCAAATAGTATTGGTGTCGTTTCTAATTCTTATAACGCAGCTGATGGTGCGCAAGAATGGTTGGCAAGTATTGATATAGGAGGGACTTGGGTTCGCCCTTATAATATAGTTATAGGCGGTACAACAACTCTTGATGCTGATTTTATCATCGCTCCACATGTGTCCTATGATTTAACAGTTGATTTTACAGCTACGCCTGTTAACTTTAGTTCCCCAACTAACGTCACTTTTACAAATAATTCTTCTCCTGTATTAAATGATAGGATGTACAATTTTGCTGCTTTCTTAGGGACAGCAAACCTTTCTTATACATACGACTTCGGTGACGGAAGTACTCCTGTTAATGTGATTGATCCAACTCATAGCTATTCAGCAGCTCAGCCTTATACTGTTACATTAAAAGATACTATTTTCGGTTGGAGAAGAAACTGTTTTGGATTAGAGACTCTTGAGTTGAATACGCCAACTGATCTTGTTATTACAGAAATTATGTATAATCCATCTGAAGCAGGAACTGATTCATCAGAATACATAGAAATTTATAATAATGGATTAAACGCTATTAATTTAAACAACTTTACTTGTACAGGAGGAGTTTATACTTTCCCAAACGTGAGTCTTGCTGCTGGAGATTATTATGTTATAACTGTAAATGCATCTGGGTTTTTTAATACGTACGGTTTCAACGCAGATGGAGTTTTTTCAGGTGGGCTATCTAATGGAGGAGAAAGTATTGTGCTAAAAAGTGCTTCAGGAATAACTATTGATTCTGTAAATTATGATGATGCTACACCTTGGCCATCAGGTTTTTCTCAAGGAGATGCTGATGGAGGTGGAGCATCAGTAGTTTTATGTGATGTTAATTCAGATAATAATGTAGGGAGTAATTGGTCTGCTAGTACAAATAATTTAGGAATAACAGTAAATGGAATTCAAGTGTTAGGAAGTCCTGGTGCAGCTAATGTTTGTTGTACTATAGCACAAGGTACAGAAACCTCTACGATTTGTAGTAATGAAAGTATTACAGTAAATGGAACAACTTACGACGCTACAAATACTTCAGGAACAGAAACATTTATAAATGGTGGTGCAAATGGTTGTGATAGTATTGTGACTATTAACTTAACTATTTTGCCAGCGCCAACAGGTTCAGAAACTTCTACAATCTGTAATAACGAGAGTATAACGGTTAACGGAACAGTCTATGATGCTACTAACCCAACAGGTACAGAAGTATTTGCAAATGGAGGAGTTAATGGTTGTGATAGTACTGTAACGATTAGTCTTAATGTATTATCAGCAGTAACAGGTTCAGAAACTTCTACAATCTGTAATAACGAGAGTATAATGGTTAATGGAACACTATATGATGTTACTAACCCAACAGGCACAGAAGTATTTGCGAATGCAGGTGCTAATGGTTGTGATAGTACTGTGACTGTCAACCTAACTATTTTACCGGCAATAAATATTACAACTACACAAAGTGGTGCGAATCTTTCTGCTAGTACTGCTGGTTTAGTTTATCAATGGATTGATTGCAATAATGGTAATGCGCTTATTTCTGGTGAAACTAGTCAGAACTTTACCGCTACTTCTATTGGAAGTTATGCCGTAGTTATTTCAGAAAATAACTGTGTCGATACTTCACTGTGCTTAACCGTTAATAGTGTTGGGATAGATGATTTAACAACTTTAAAAGGAGTTAAAATATATCCGAACCCATCTAAAGGGGATTTCTTTATTGAGTTGGATGAGCATGTAAAACACGCTCAGACTATTTCTATTTATAGTTCAATTGGAGCATTAGTTTATTCTGATATTTTGAGTGAGAAAATTACAAAAGTAAATACAGAAAGCTTAGCTAAAGGTATTTATCTATTGCATATAAATAATAAAGAGACCAAGCAGATAGTTCGTTTGGTTATCGAGTAATTATTTTTTGATTGTCTTAATATTAAAGGAGGCTTAATGGCCTCCTTTTTTTATAATTAATATTTCCTAAATAGCTAGTTAATAAATAGTTTAGCATGAAGTTTGTAGGTTGAAATAATTAAAAGGGTAGATTATATCTTATGATTAAGTATTATTTAATATCAGTTTTATTGCCTTTGTTCTTTAGTCATAATGAACAAAAGAAGCCATTGGAATTATTTCCAAATACTGAAGTATTGTTTCAAGACTCTATTTGGATCAGTAAAACAGAGTTGAGTAATCAAGAGTATCTAACTTATGTTAATGCCAAAACAGTTGGATTATTAGAAAAAGAGACTTCTGCGTTATTGCCTAATAAATTCCTTTGGAACTCAATTAACAATAAACCCAAACCATACCAAGATTATTATTTTAAGCATCCCGCTTATAAAGACTATCCTGTTGTAAATGTTTCAAGAGAACAAGCCATTTTATATTGTAAATGGAAGACAGAGGAGTTAAATGAATATTTAAATTCATTACCAGAAAAAGAGAAACAAGGAATAAAAAAAGTAAGGGTTAGGTTACCAAAAGATATTGAGTGGAAATATGCAGCTTTGGGAGGTTTGCCAGGTTATTCTGATTATCCATGGAAAGGACTTGGAATGAGAGAAGAGAGGGGAAGAGATCAGGGAATGTTTCGTGCTAACTTTATTGATAATACTGGCGAAATTAGAGTTGGAAGAGCTAAAATAAATGCACTAGATGACTTAACTGCTCCAGTCACCTCATTTTATAAAAACGGATTTGGTTTATACAACATGAGTGGGAATGTTGCTGAATTAATAGGAGATAAATACATTGTTAGAGGCGGACATTGGAATTCGTTTAAAGACGGATTGAGATTAAACACCTTTGAGCACTATACAGGAGCTTCTCCAACCGTCGGATTTCGATATGTAATTGAAGTAGACAACTAACTATTTTTAATTCTATCTTTGTAGTAAATAAAAAGAGTATGTTACGAAATCTATCCATAAAGAATTATGCATTAATAGAAGCTTTAAACGTGGCTTTTAATAATGGTTTTACTGTTGTTACAGGTGAAACTGGTTCTGGTAAATCAATTCTATTGGGAGCATTAGGTCTAATTCTAGGAGAGCGAGCAGATTTAAAGTCCTTGAGAAATAAAGATGAAAAATGCATCATTGAGGGTACGTTTAGTTTAAATAAAGTAAGCTATCAAACTTTCTTTAACCAAAACGACATTGATTTTGATGACGAGACAATTTTAAGGAGAGAAATTACTCCCTCTGGAAAGTCTAGAGCATTTATAAATGATACTCCAGTTAATTTAACTGTTTTAAAAGAACTAGGAGAACAGTTAATCGATATTCATAGTCAGCATCAAACACAGCAAATAAACCTTGCGAATTTTCAATATTTAGTTTTAGATTCTGCTAGTAACGCTCAGAAAGTATTCGAAGAGTATAAATTAGAATTAAAAGCTTTTGATGCTGTAAATAAAAAGATTACAGCATTAGAAGATTTACAACAAAAAGCTTTAGCAGAACAAGATTATATTAAGTTTCAACTAGAAGAGTTGTCTGCCTTAGATTTGTCATTAAACAAAGAAGAGTTAGAGCAGGAATATAACTTACTTGCAAATGCCGAGGATGTGATTAGAGTTTCTAATGAAGCCATTGAAATTATAAATAACGAGCATGGAGGAGTAGTTAATTCCTTGCAGCAGTTAGAAAGTACACTTTCTAAATTAGAGAAAATCGACACGTTATATTCTGAGCTAATTAAAAGAGTTAAAAGTGCTGCTATAGAACTAAAAGATATCGATTTTGAATTATCTAGTAAAGTAGATGACTTAGAAATAGATGAAGAACGTTTAGTTTATCTAGATGAATTACTAGGAGAGTTTAATCGCTTAGAAAAGAAATATAACGTTCTAGGATTAGAAGAGTTAGTGCAATTAAAAGAAGAGTTAGAAGCAAAAAGCGACCAGTTTAGCTCTTTAGATGGTCAATTAGTAAGACTTCAAACAGAATCAAAAACTTTAAAAGAAAGTGTGATTAAGGTTGGGAAGGTATTATCTGGCATGAGAAATAAAGGAGTTTTAGTTCTAGAAAAAAGAATTGAAGGAACCTTAAAGGACTTGTCAATGCCAAATGCACTGTTTAAAGTCATGTTGTCTGATTTAGAGGAGCCTTCATCTTTTGGTTTAGAAGCCATCGATTTTCAAATTGCAACAAACAAAGGAGCTGACTTTAACTCCTTAAAGAAAGTAGCTTCTGGAGGAGAACTTTCTAGAATTATGTTGGCTATTAAAATGATTTTAGCTGAAAAAGGGATGTTACCAACTCTGATTTTTGATGAAATTGACACAGGTGTTAGCGGAGAGGTAGCAAATAAGATGGGAGATATAATGAAAGAAATGGGAGATGAATTACAAGTGATTAGTATTACCCATCTTCCGCAAGTTGCTAGTAAAGGAACTTCTCATTTAAAAGTATACAAAAAAGATAAAGGAGAAGTCACTAATACGTTTATCACAACATTAAATAAAGAAGAACGTTTAATAGAAATAGCTAAAATGCTTAGTGGTGCTAATCCTTCGGATGCAGCATTGAGCAATGCAAAAGAATTATTGAATTAAATACAAGTTTAAATAAGTTTAGAGATAAAAAAAGAGCCAACTCAATGAGTTGGCTCTTTTTAATTTTATTTAGTTCTTAGCCTCTAATTAGAAGTGGAACATTAAACGGATAGCACCACCTAAGTTATCTGTGTCGATACCAAAAGAAGATGATTTTCCAGTTGTAGTTGTAGTTTCGTATACAGAAGCAGTCGTAGCTCCATCAACAATACCATAGTTCTCAGTAACTACTTCAGTTCCGCCAGTGTTTCTTAAACTTAATCCCCATCCGTACTCAGCAGCAATTGAGATTTTTGGAGCAAAGAAATACTCAGCACCAATAAACCCTCTTAAACCAAGTCCGAAAGACGTACCATTTCCTGTTGTAATGTTACCTTTAGAAGATAAAGTTCTACCATTGTTTACGTAACCATCAGCTAAGTTAGCAGAATCTAACGCTAATTCATACTCGTTAGTGGCACTTGGTTGTGTTCCTCCTAATGTAATTAAAGCTTCAGCTCCGTAAAAACCTTGTAATCTATTATGTCCTCTTCTCTTTTCAATACCAAAACCTAATACGATAGCAGATCCTGATTGTTTGTAAGTATCAGTAATGTACTCTGGTTCAGTACCAACAGCAGTATTAGTATCTGTTTGTATGTTAGAAGTTCCAGATTGAGTCATCAATCTTAATGATCCTCTGAAAGCTGTGTTTTCATCCGTGAAATACTTTCCGTAAATAGCATTAGCAGAAGGTCCACCTCCGTTCATGAAAGCTGAGTTGAAAGTGTTCCCAACAGAACCGTTAAACATGTTCCCAACATAGCTAAATAGTGGGTTGGCATTAAAACCGATAGCCCAATCTCCAGCTTGTGGAGTAACAACTGTCTCTTATACACATCTGACGCTGCCGACGATAT